>JAEZIJ010000161.1 GCA_023436715.1 Acidobacteriota bacterium | reverse complement strand
GCGAGTGGGGCAGCCCCTCGGGCTGCGCCGGCCTCTCAGGCCGGCCAAGCTGGGCGGGCTGGGAGCCCGCCGCAGGGCACGGCCCTGCCCCACTGTGCTGGATCGCCTCCATCGCGCATTTTCATTTCTTGGCTGCGGCCCGGTTGGACCATGCCCGAACTCCCTCGCGGTCGCGGCTCGGGTTCGTGGCGGTTCAGAGCCGCGCCCGCGAGGGAGCAGTCCTTCTCAGTCCAGATTTGACACTGATTCACCGCGCGAGAGACAATGGAAGACGTTAGCGGGAGTAACTCAGCTGGTAGAGTGCAACCTTGCCAAGGTTGATGTCGCGGGTTCGAATCCCGTCTCCCGCTCCATTCCCCACCCGGTTCTTACTTCTTAGCCTGGTTCGTCTTCAAAGGAGGAAGTGTAATCACCGGAATGAGTGAATTCCGTTCTTCCCGGGAAGGCTCGGGGATGTGTACGGAGAGCTCCTGGTTCAGCGTGCGGATGAACTCCTCAACCTGGGCCTGCATTGCCGCCATCTTCTCCCGCATGTTCAGGATGATCTCCACGCCGGCCAGGTTCACCCCGAAATCGCGGGTCAGTTTGAGGATCACCTCCAGCCGCTGCAGGTCGTCGTCCGTATAGAGCCGTGTGTTTCCTTCGCTGCGAGACGGCTTGAGCAGCCCTTCCCGTTCGTACAGCCGCAGCGTCTGCGGGTGGATCTGATACTGCTCGGCCACGGCCGAAATCATGTACGCCGCTCTGGATCTCCGTTTCGCCATTTTAGACTTGGCTCCACACGTTCGCCCTCGGGTCCTCCGGGTTGAGCCGGGCCAACTCACGGAGGATTTCCTTCGTACGCTCGTCGCGCACCTTGGGCGGCTGGACCACCACTTCTACGATCTCATCTCCACGGCTGCCCTTGCGTGAGTTCAAAACGCCCTTTTCGCGCATGCGGAACTTCTGTCCGCTCTGCGTGCCGGGCGGAACCTTCAGGAGCGCGCGGCCGTCGATCGTGGGTACCTCGATCTTGGAGCCCAGCCCCGCCTCGGTCACGGTGACTGGCACCCGGATCAGGATATCATCCCCGTCGCGCTGGAAAAACGGATGGGGCTCGACCCGCACGGTAATGTACAAATCGCCGGAAAGCGCCCCCATGGTGCCCGCGTTCCCTTTGCCGGCAACACGCAGTCGCGTGCCGGTCTGAACGCCCGGCGGAATCCGAACATCCACGGTCTCCGTCCGCGGCACCCGGCCCTCGCCATGGCACGTAGGGCAGGCGTTGCGCAGCCGCCCGGTGCCGCCGCAACGGGGGCAGGTCAGGTTGAACCGCATCGCCCCCGCCATTTGCGTGACATTCCCGGAGCCGTTGCATTGAGGACAGGTCGCGGACCCTCCGCCCGCCGATCCCGAGCCGCCGCATGCCGGACACATCTCCTGCCGGCTGATGTTCAGCGTGACCTGCGTTCCGCGGATGGCCTGCCAGAAGTCGATATTCAGCCCGTATTCGAGGTCGGTTCCCTTCGCGGGCGTGGCCCGGGCCTGCTCGCGTGCGCCGCCGCCCCGGTGGAAAAACTGGCTGAACAGATCGCGGAAGCCTCCTCCGCCGTACTCGGGCCCCTCGCCACCTCGCTGCTCGGCTCCGGCTTGCGAAAAGACATCGGAAAAATCAAACCCGCCGAAGCCCATCCCGGGACCCTGTTCAGCCCCGCCCTGCCCCGGTTGCGGCCCGTGCTCGGAGTAGAAGCCGAATTGGTCGTACATCTGCCGCTTTTTGGGATCGCTGAGGATGTCGTAAGCTTCCTGGACGCGCTTGAACCGCTCCTCGGCGGATTTATCGCCCGGGTTCAGGTCGGGATGGTACTTCCGCGCCAGGCGGCGATAAGACTTCCGGATGTCGTCCTGGCTGGATCCACGTGACACATGCAGGGTCTCGTAGTAATCCTGGCTTGTTGCGGGCATAGGCTCTCATTCGGCGCGAATGCGTTCGAGGGGCGGGTTGGCCCGCCCCCCTTCGAACGCCGCACTTACTTCTTGTCTTTGTCTTCGACGTCTACGAACTCTGCATCGACGACGTTCTCTTTCTGCTTTTGCTGCTCCTGCTGAGCGGCGCCACCGTCCGCCTGCGCGCCGCCTGCCGCCTGTTGCTGCCCGGCGGTTGCCTTGTACATAGCCTCCGCCAGCCGGTGGCTCGCCGATTCCAGCTTCTCACGGGCCGAGTTGATGCGCTCGACGCCGCCTTCCTTCATCGCCTGCTTCGTCTCTTCGAGTGCGCCCTCGATCGATTTGGCGTCGTCGTCGCCGATCTTGGTCCGATGGTCCTTCAGCATCTTCTCCACGTTGTAGACCATGGCGTCAGCCCGGTTCCGCGCGTCGATCTCCTCGCGCCGCCGCCGGTCGTCGGCCGTGTGGGACTCGGCATCGCGAGCCATCTTCTCCACCTCATCCTTGCTGAGGCCCGAAGAAGACGTGATGGTGATCTTCTGCTCGTTCTGGGTGGCCCGGTCCTTTGCGGTCACATTCAGGATGCCGTTGGCGTCGGTATCGAAGGTCACCTCGATCTGCGGAACCCCGCGCGGCGCCGGCGGAATGTTGCCCAACTGGAACACGCCGAGCAGCCGGTTGTCCGCCGCCATCGAGCGCTCGCCCTGGTAGACCTTGATCTCCACCGACGTCTGGTTGTCCGCCGCGGTCGAGAACACCTCGCTCTTGCGCGTCGGAATCGTCGTGTTCCGCTCGATCAGCTTGGTGAAAACGCCGCCGAGCGTCTCGATGCCGAGCGACAGCGGAGTGACGTCCAACAGAAGTACGTCCTTCACCTCGCCGCCCAGCACGCCGCCCTGCACCGCCGCGCCGATCGCGACCACCTCGTCGGGGTTCACGCCCTTGTGCGGTTCCTTGCCGAAGAACTCGCGCACCATCTCCTGAATGCGCGGGATTCGCGTGGAGCCGCCCACCAGCACCACCTCGTCGATTTGCGACGGAGTGACGTTGGCGTCCGCCAGCGCCCGCTTGCACGGCTCCAGCGTACGGTTCAGAATGTCCTGAACCATCTGGACGAACCGCGCCCGCGTGAGCTTAATCACCAGGTGCTTCGGCCCGGTAGCATCGGCGGTGATGAACGGCAGATTGATCTCCGTCTCGAGGAGCGTCGAAAGCTCGACTTTTGCCTTCTCGGAGGCTTCCTTCAGCCGCTGCAAGGCCATCTGGTCCTTCGAGAGGTCGATCCCGTTCTCGTTCTTGAACTCGCCGATGATCCACTCGATGATGCGCTGGTCGATGTTGTCGCCGCCCAGGTGCGTGTCGCCGTTGGTGGATTTCACCTCGACCACGCCCTCGCCCACTTCCAGGATCGAGATGTCGAACGTCCCGCCACCGAAGTCGTAGACCGCAATGGTCTCGTTCTTCTTCTTATCGAGACCGTAGGCCAGCGCCGCCGCGGTCGGCTCGTTGATGATGCGCATGACCTCCAGGCCGGCGATCTTGCCGGCATCCTTGGTGGCCTGCCGCTGCGAATCGTTGAAGTAGGCGGGAACCGTAATCACAGCCTGGGTGATTTTCTGGCCCAGGTAGGCCTCGGCGGCTTCCTTCAATTTGCCCAGGATCATCGCCGAGATCTCCGGGGGTGAGTACTTCTTGCCCATGGCTTCCACACGGGCATCGTTGCCTTCCCCGTGGACCACCTTGTACGGCACCAGCTTCATCTCCTGGTTGACTTCGTCGAAGCGGCGCCCCATGAAGCGCTTAATGGAAAAAACCGTGTTTTCGGGGTTGGTGACGGCCTGGCGCTTGGCCACCTGCCCGACCAGCCGCTCCCCGCTCTTCGTAAAACCGACTACCGATGGAGTTGTGCGCGAACCTTCCTGGTTCGGGATGACTACGGATTGGCCGCCTTCCATGACGGCGACGACCGAGTACGTCGTCCCAAGGTCAATACCGATAATCTTGCTCATTTGCCTCCCAGCCTCCTAAAATTAGGGCGAATGAAATATGGAATGCGGAAGGGCGGGGTGGCCGCCCCTCTTAGTACAACCCCATTATTAAACTTTAGTGGCTTACTGTCAACCTGTCTTGCGGCGACCCTTGTGGCACTTCCCCCTCCTGCAAAGTCCGCCGAAATCCTGGTAGCTGCCGCGGCCGACCTTGCCCCGATCGAGCGGCCTCTTGCCGAGGCCTTCCAGCGCGCCACCGGTACGCAGGCGCGCTTTGTCCTCGGCGCGAGCGGGATGCTCAGCCGCCAAATCCGGCAGGGGGCGCCCTATGACGTCTATCTCTCGGCGGATGAGAAGCTTGTCGCCGAACTGGCGGCTTCGGGCCATCTATTGAAAGACACGGTGCGGACGTACGCCACCGGGCGGCTGGGTCTCTGGTCCAAGAAGCGCGGCTTCACGCGCCCGGATGAGCTCCGGGATAACTCCTTGCAACACATTGCGATAGCGAACCCGGCTCACGCTCCATATGGCGCCGCCGCGAAGCAGATGCTCGAAAGCCAGGGACTTTGGAAGGAGCTCGAACCCCGGATCGTCTACGCCGAGAACGTGCGGCAGGCGCTTCAGTTCGCCGAAAGCGGCAATGCGGACGCGGTGGTCACGGCCTGGTCGCTGGTCGCTGGCCGCGCGCTGCTCGTTCCGGAAACGCTCCATCCGCCGATACGGCAGAGCGGCGGAGTGGTGGCATCGACGAAGCACGCCGGCGAGGCCGGGGCCTTCCTTGAGTTCCTCCTCGGCAACCCGGGGCGAGCGATCCTCGAAGGGGCCGGGTTCAAGCCTTGGGGTGAGCCTTGTCGTACGCCGCGAACAGGTCGGTAAGCGAAACCTGAGTGTACTTCTGCGTAGTTGAGAGCCGTGCGTGGCCGAGGAGCTCCTGAATCGACCGCAGGTCCGCGCCGTCGGACAGCAGATGCGTGGCGAAGGCGTGGCGGAAGCTGTGGGGGTGTAGCGAAGGATCCTGGCCGACCAGCCGGGCATACAGCTTGACGATTCCAAACGCGCCGCGGCTGGTGAGGCGGCCTCCGCGGTGGTTGACGAACACCGCGGTTTCGTCCGGGCGCGCCTGCCGCTCCGCCAGGTAGCGGTTGAGCGCGGCCTCAGCTTTGCCGCCGAACGGTACCTGCCGTTCCTTCTTTCCCTTGCCTCGGACCAGCAGCCAGCGCTCCGTGCGGTCGAGGTCGGCCAGGTTCAGCCCGACCAGTTCGCTAATCCGCAGTCCGCACCCGTAGAGCAGCTCGAAGATGGCAAGGTCGCGCGCGGGATGCGGGCGCTCGAGCTTGCCTGCGGCGATCTCGTCCAGCAGCGTGTTGGCCTTCTCTTCGGTTATCACGCGAGGCAGCATCTGCGGAGCTTTCGGGGTGTGGATCAGGCGCGCCACATTGACTTCCGTGAGCCCCTGGCGAATGAGGAATCGGAATAGCGCCCGCACCGCTGCGACTTTGCGGCGCACGGAGACGGGAGCCAGGCGGCGGCGGTACAGGTCGCCGAGCCACTCGCGCAGCATCAGCGTGTCGAGCGCCGCAACGGCCGGAGGCTCCATGCCTTCAGGGGAGAAATACTCTATGAACTGGGCGAGATCCGAGGCGTATGACCGCACCGTGTGCGGCGACACGTTTTCCCGCTTCAACTCGTCCAGAAACAGCCCGATTTGACGCTCCAGTTCGCTCACGGCGGCCTCAATACAGTTGCGAACGGGTCCAGGCCTCGAGAAAATCTTTGCCGCGATAGCGGATCGTGCGGTCGTCCACGACCTCAGCGCCTGTGCGCAGGGCGGCATCGGCCGGGAGCGAGTTGCGCGTGGTGTATTCGATCTCGACCGTGACCGGGCCATCGATCCGGAACGGTTTGATGGAGCCCATCTTCGCCGACGCCCGGCGTGCCGCGTCACGGATGAGATCCTGAGCCGCCTTCGTGGACAGCGTTTCGCACGAGTACCGCCGGATTCCCTCCTTCACGGGGGCAAGCTCGGCTTCGGGTACGACGGCGCGCAGTTCATCGACGGCGGCCCTATCGCCCGAGATCATGATGACCGGTGTGCCGAACCAGCCCGCCAGCGCCGCGCGCGTTTCGGTCTCGCCCACCGGCTTGCCGTTCACCCGCATGTTCTGGATGCCCAGCGAACTGTAACTGTGGGCCATGATGCCGCCGAGCACGCCGGCCCGGCTGTGTTGGCCTATGAACGCCACAGCCGCGTAGCGCCGCTCCATGGTCATCGTGACCGGGAGCGTTCCAATCATGAGCTTCGCTTTGGGGTGGATGGTGAGCGCCGAGAGAGTTTTGCTGCCGCCGTGCCCGTCCCACACGATCACCTCATCCGCGCCGCCTTCGAGGAAGCCGTCGACGGCGGCGTTCACCTCGGCGGTCAGCGCCTGCCGCAGTTCGGGGTTCGTGGGCTCGACCTGTTCCTGGCGGCAAATGCCGGCTACGCCCTCCGCGTCCGTGATTACGAAGACTGTCTTCTTCGCCTGCGCCCAGCAAAGCGAGACGCTCACGAGCGCCAGACCCAATCCGTTGAGCTTCATGGGGGACAGTATAGGATAGTGGCATGAGGGTGTGCGTAGTGGGGGCTACGGGAGTGCTCGGCCGCAACCTCGTGCCGCTGCTTGCGAGACTCGGGCATTCCATCCGTGCGCTTGCGCGCCGTCCGCCGGAGGAGGCGCCGCCTGCGATCACCGGGGTTGCGGAATACGCTGAATGCGACCTGCTGTCGCCTGAGAGCGCCAGCCGGCTACCCTACTGGCTCGACGGCTGCGACGCCGTCATAAATATCGCAACGGCGATTCCGCCGGACTTCAACGCTCCGGGCGCCTGGGACCGCAACTCGCGCCTCAGGCGGGAAGCGACCGAGCGGCTCCTCACGAACTCGGTCGCGGCCGGCGTCAAGCGCTACATCCAGGAGAGCATCACGATGGCGTACGTCCCGGGCGGCGATCAGTGGCTCGACGAAAGCACGCCGTTCGACCGGTTGCCCGAGCGCGCCGAGACGTGCGGCCCGGTGATCGACATGGAGGCAATGGTCCGGGCCGCGCGTGAACTGGAGTGCGTGATTTTGCGTGGAGGCATGTTCGTCGGGCCCGGCACCTTTCAGGAGGGTCTGGCCGCGGACCTGCGAAACGGCAGGGCCGTCGTCCCGGGCGACGGTAGCAGCTTCATATCACCGATCCACGTTGCAGACATGGCCGAGGCGGTCGCGGCCGCGCTCACCGAAGCTCCGCCGGGTTCGATTTTCAATGTAGTGGACGAGCCGGTTCGGCACGGCGACTACATGGACCGGCTCGCGCGCATCATGGGCGCGCCGCCTCCGCCGCGCGACCGGTCGCTTCCGCCCGTGCCGTCGCAGCGTTGCACGAACCGCGCTGCCCGGCAAGTGCTCGGCTGGGCGCCGGTACACGGAATCTGGCCGGTTCTGCGGGCGGCGTAGAAAGACGCAGCTAGACTGTACGGCTGCAGAGTACCGAGGTTCCGAGTCCAGCTTTGCTGCACAGCCGAAGACCATGTCAACCATAGGCGAACGGCGCCTCCCGGATGCTCTCTCCTGCGTTGGGGAAGCAGAGAGTCGCGCGAGGGATTTCGAACTGCCAGAAATCAGCGGTCACGCGCGTAGGCGGATTGGAACGCACCCCGCCCGACTTCCGGATGGCGCGTCATCCGTCAGCAGCCACGTGCGGAAGACACAAGGGGCCGTTGGCCGACCATAACGCAGAGTGGCGCGGTATCATGGCGCGGTTTCCCGCTGGCCCGTGCCTTCTTGCCGGCTCCGTAAGGCGGGGCGACGAGTTGCTCACGATTGCAGATGTCCTACGCCCAGACCTCATCACGCTCGAGATTTCAATACCGGGCCTGAGCGTGTCGAATGCCTGCCCTGTCGCGACGGGCAGAAGCGGATGGTAGAATTAGAGCCGACACCACTCCCGTTCCGACGGTGGAGGCGCTTCAGCTTCTAACCGATGTTAGGGACGACTTACCGCAGCAGGCACCGCAGCAAACGATCAGAGGCCCGGCAAGCGCAATGAAGATCCTCCTCTACAACCCCGATAACGGCATCACTAAGAACTTCATGCCTCATCTCTGGATGTTCCTTTTGCAGGCGCTCACGCCGCCGGAGCACGAAGTCATCCTGATTGATGGCAATACACAACCTCTCACGGATGCCGAACTTGTCCGATTCATCCAGGAGCGGCGAATCGGTCTCGTCGGCATCGGCGCAATGACCCGAATGATCGCCAAGGCATACCGAGTCGCCGATGCGATCCGCGCCGCCGACGTTCCTGTGGTGATGGGTGGCCCGCACGTCACCGAGGTTCCGGATGAGGCGCTCGGACGCGATGGCGGCCCCAGGCATGCGGATGCGGTCGCCTTGGGCGAAGCCGATCAGACATGGCCGGCGATTGTGGCCGACGCCGACCGCGGCGAATTGAAGCAGGTATACGCCCCTGTCGACGCTTTCGGACAGGAGAAGAAGCCCGACTTACAGCAATACCCCGCGATTCCCTGGGAGACGCTGGACCTCCGGCAGTTCAACCGGATTCCGGCGTTCTTCCGTCCGATCATGCGAAAGTTGCATTACGAGTGGGAGAGCTTCCATATCATCCCCATCGAGTCCGGCCGCGGATGTCCTTATGGGTGCGAGTTCTGCACGGTCACGGGATTCTTCGGCGACTCAATCCGGTTTCGCAGCAACGAGAGCATCGTCGAGGAGATGCTGCGCCTTAAAGAACGCGCGCGGCGAACGCGGGGCAAGTTCGCCGTGTTCTTTGTCGACGACAACTTCGCGATCAACGTCAAGCGCACAAAGTCGCTGTTGCGGGACATCATCGCGGCGGACGCGCAACTCTCGTGGGTGGGCCAGATCAGTGCCAACCTCCTGCGCGATCCCGAGTTGCTGGACTTGATTGAGGCGTCGGGCGGCAAGTGGATCTTCATTGGCATGGAGTCGCTCGATGTGGGCAATCTCAAAAGCGTAAACAAGGGTTTTAATAAGCCGGCGGAATATGCGGGTGCATTGCGGGAACTCGCTCGGCGCGATATCTACGCGATCACGTCCTTCATCTTCGGGCTCGACAACGACAGGGCGGGAGTCGCGGCTCGGACTCTCGACGAAATGCGCGAGTGGCCGCCGGTGCTGCCGGTGTTCGGGCAGATCACGCCTTTTCCCGCGACCCCGCTGTATATGCGTCTGGAGAGGGAAGGCCGCTTGACGCGCCCGAAGCACTGGCTGGAGTTCGCGCCCTTTCATATGGCGCACACCCCACTGAACATGACGATCCCGCAGGTGCAGGAGGAAGTGCGCCGCGCGTGGCTGGAGGCGTACAGCCCGGCAGCTAACGAGCGGGCGCTCGAATCGATCGCAGCCGAACCTGCGCCCTACAAAATCAGCCACTTTGTGGCGCGACTGTTTTTCCGGGGCATCTACTTCCCGCAGAAGGGAGTCTGGAAGTGGCTGCGGCTGATTGCGCAGAACAGGAGAGCGGTTTACCGGATCGCGAAGGACGCGCTCACACGGTGGCACGGCGAGCGCGATCCGATGCTGTGCCGCGATTTCAACGGACGGCTGCCCGCCGCGTCAGGCGATTGAAAAGTGACGGTGCGGTCGAGCACAGGACGGATCCGACGAGTTTGCGCGTCCCGGCGGCACGCGCGGCGACGAGCGGCGATCTCGTCGCCCGAATCACTCCCACGCGACATTCATTCATTTGCGACGCAAAACGTCGTGCGAAAGCGGCATGTGGGCAGCTCCGAGCGGATGGTCGCCGATCCGGAAGCAATTCACTTGGCCGCGAAGTCGCTGGCGCTGAGAATCGAGGCGAGGTGAGCGGCAGTTGGCCTACCCCGCTGCCGCTTCGAGCACGGCGCCGAAGCGCCGCTCGCGCGAGTGGAAGGCCTCCAGTGCCGTGACCAGGTCGGCTTCCTCGAAGTCCGGCCACATTCGCTGGGTGAAGTACAGCTCGGCGTACGCGGATTCCCAGAGCAGGAAATCACTGAGCCGCTGTTCGCCTCCGGTGCGGATCAGCAGATCTACGTCCGGGCACACGGGGGAGTGAATCGAGTTCAACAGAAGCCTCGAGAACTCTTCGCGCGTGGTCTCCCGGCCGGGTTTGAGACGGCGGGCGGCGCGGAGGATAGCGTCCCGCGAGGAGTAGTCCACCGCGATGCGAAGGTGTAGGGAGCGGCCCCGCGCGGTGCGCCTCTCGGCGGCTTCAATCCCGGCGCGGAGAGCGGGGGCGAGGCGATCGCGCCGCCCGATTACGCTGATGCGAACCCCGTTCTTCGCGCATTCCTCGGTTTCCTTCTGCAAGTACTCGTGGAAGAGCTGCATGAGCGCCGACACTTCGGTGGCGGGGCGCTGCCAGTTGTCGGAGGAGAACGCGTAGAGGGTGAGGGTGCCGATGCCGAGTTTCGGGGCAACCTCGACGGTCCGGCGGACGGCGAGCGCTCCGCGCCGGTGTCCGGCAACCCGCGGCAGGCTGCGCGCGGTGGCCCAGCGGCCGTTGCCGTCCATGATGATGGCGAGATGGAGGGCGCGAGCATCGTTCCGCTGCCCGGGTGCGGATATCTCGGATAAATCTCTTTTCTTCATAAAGTTAGCAGGCAAAAAAAGAGAGCCTCAGCGCTCCCGCGTGGCGCGGATCAACGCCTCCATATGTTCCAGGTACCGCTCGAATGCGCGCCGCCCCGCCTCGGTCAACCGGTACTCGGTCTTCGGCAGGCGGCCCTCGAAGGACTTCGAGCAGGTGATGTAGCCCGCGTCCTCGAGTTTGCGTGCGTGGACACTTACGTTCCCGTCGGTAGTTTTCAGAAGTTTTTTCAGGTCGCTGAAAGTGACCGAGTCGTTCGCCGCCAGCGCGCTGACGATTCCGAGCCGCATTCGCTCATGGATCACGCGGTCGAGTGCCGCAGCTCCGGACCCGGCCGCCGAGCCGCCAACCGATCGGAGTGGGCCCGGGGCCGAACCGGGCTTAGCCCCGGTCTGCCGGGAAAGTGTGCTTTGTCTAGCCACCGTATCTCCTTGCGATGATGATTCCGAAAACAATGTGCAGGCCCCCGAACCCGGCGGCCATCAGCGCGTTCTCCCAACTCATCGGCACAAACAGGGCGGCCGCGCCCTCCGCCATGAAGCACAGCCCCATCACCGGAACGACCTTTACCGAAAACGCCCCGCCGGTAACAATCCCGGTGCCGTAGAGCAGCATCCACGTTCCGGGAAATGCGCTGTACAGTCCGGCCCGGTACAGCACAGCGGTGAGGAGCGCGCCTACCACCATGGGCGGAGAGAAACTGAGCGCGAAGCGTTTTCCGGGCATCGAGAACAGGGGCAACTTCGACACCTGCGCTTTGCGGACGCTGGCGCCTCCGGCAATCGCGAGCGAGAGCACGGCTTCAGAGAGCCAGAGCACAAGGCGCGCGTCGGGGTTCGAGATGCGCGAGGCGATGACCGCGGCGAGAATGGCCGTCACTCCCACGATGACAAGGCCCCACCCGGAAACGGCCGTAAACGCGGTAGCCCGCTCCATGGTTTCGCGGATGAAGCGAAGGTTGTCCATGGCGTGGGTGTGAAGAGCCGCGGGTTCCGGGGGGAGAGGCCGGAGGGGGCGAACGGGAGTCACAGGAACAGTGTAGGGCTGCGCTTGTCTGATGTCAAGCACTTTTCAGCAAAAAGCATGAGAGGATTTCAAACTCCTCGCCACTACCTTGGTACACGTTATTGCGATGTCCTCCACGGGCGCCCGCTGCGGCGCCCTTACTTACGGCGCAGGCCGCGGGCGCATAGAAGGTGCGAAGGAATCCTGGGGACACGCCTGCGCTCCTCTGGATGCAATCGATGCGTCGTATCCAGCCCGGAGTGTCCCCGGATTCTTTCACAGAACAATACCTACGCCGCCACAATCTCAACCAGCTCGATCTGGAACTGCAGGTCCTTTCCCGCCAGCGGGTGATTGCCGTCGAGCGTCACTGTCTTCTCAGAGAGCCCGCTCACCACGACGTTGTTCACGCGGCCTTCCTGATCTTCGATCTCGAGTTCCTGGCCGACGAAGAGTTCCAAGTCGTCGGGAATCATCCCGCGATCGACTTCCACTTTCATGTCCGGCCTTTCCGGTCCGTAAGCTTCATTGGCCGGAATAACCTGTCTTTTGGACTCCCCGGGACTCATGCCGACTACGGCTTCTTCGAAGCCTGGGATGACCTCCCCGCCGCCGATCGTGAACTCGATAGGCTCACCCTCCGTGGATGAATCGAAAATCGTTCCGTCTTCAAGAGTGCCGGTATAGTGTACCTTCACTGTGTCGCCGCGCTTGGCTTGTTCCATCAGCTTCCCTCCATTAAAGGCTCCCAGAGTCAGCCGGGTGAAGTCAAAGCGCGGGCAATCCGGCGCGAGGCGTCCGGCCGCGCGGTCTCGCTGAAAATCCCCATCAACTGCCGGGCGGCGCGCGACCACGAAAACTGAGAAGCCCGTTCGAGCGACCGTCTCGACAGTTCCGCGGCAAAGAGCGAATCGTTGAGTACACCCGAAATGCACGCCGCCAGAGTTCCCTCCTCGCGCGGATCAACTACGAGCGCGGCGCCGCCGGAGATTTCCTCGAGCGCGTTTCCCGAACTGACGATGACGGGGGCGCCGCAAGCCATTGCCTCGAGCGCGGGAAGCCCGAAACCCTCATCGAGCGACGGCATGACGAACACGGAAGCCCCGTTGTAGAGACGGCAGAGTTCGTCATCCGGCACGAATCCCGTGAAGACCACGGACCGCCCCAGCCCCAGCGCGTCGATCAGGGCGCGCAGTTGGGCGTGCGAGCTCTTGAAGCCGCGAGACTGATAATCCCCCGCCAGAATCAGTTTCAGCCCGGCATTGGCAGCCCTGACGCGGGCGAAGGCGCGGATCAGCGTACCCAGGTTCTTGTTGGGACTGATGCCTCCAGCGTAGAGAATGTAGGGTTCCGAAGGGAGCGCTTCGATTCTGCGGAAGTTTGGCGATGCGGCTTCATAGACGACGCGGATACGCTCCGGCGGTAGTCTCCACTCGGCCTGGATGCATTGGCGCGAGTACTCGGATACGGTCAGGATCGTGTCGGCCTGAGCGATCGCGAGCCGCACTTTGAAGCGCCAGAACCACCGGTGCCGCCGCGACCAGAATGCGAACTCGGGATTGCGGTCCGCAATCGTGTCGTGTATGCCGAGAACAGTAGGAACACGGCGGAGCAGCGGGAACCAGGAATACACCGAAGGGAAGAAAAACAGATCCAGACGCTCGCGGGAAACGGCCCGGCTCATTCGAAGGACGTCCGCGAGCGAGCGCCTCCCTTCGGCATGCGCCGCCTGGCTTACCGATTGCGTCGTGCCGACCCGGACCGCCCGGAACGGACCCCGCCTGTGAAACTCGGCATAGGCGGCCGAATCCAGAAAAACGGAGTAGTGGTTCTTCCGGTCCTCCACAGCCAGGGCGTCGAGAATCTCGCGCAGGAACCGGCCGTAGCCTCGCAGATTCGTCCAGCAGCCTCCATCGACGCCGATGTGCATGACTCACTCGCGAATCGCGGTTCGCACGGCTCGCAACCACCGGCGCGCTCCGAACCATGCCGCGCCGGCCGGGGTGAGCAGGTTGCGCATCGGCCACGATCTGCGAAGGTAGCAGGCATCGAAGCGGGGCACGTCCAGGCTGTCGGCCGCGCCATTCACGTATTGCATGCGTGTGCCGCATGCGAGCAGATACTCGCGCGCGGCGAGGGCGCGGACGCCGACGCCGGAGGCTCCGTAAGGGTACGAAAACGCCTCCACGGGGGCGCCGGTCCGGTCCTCGAGTTCGATGCGGCAATCCCTCATCTCCTGGCGCACTACTTCTTCGGGCAGCCCGGTAAGCTTCCGGTGGGTCACACTATGAGCGCCGATCGAAATTCCGGCCCTGACCACTTCCCTCAACTCGCTCCAGCCGGCGATTTCGAGCGAGGGGACGTACCGGCCGTACGAGGGCCAGTCATTTCTCTTTCCACAGTACCCGCTGACGATGAACCACGTGGCCGGGAAGCCGTAGCGTTCGAGGACCGGAAGGGCGTGGACGACGAAGTTCAGAAACCCGCCATCAAAGGTCAGGGCCACCGAGCCCGACGTTTTCAGCACTTCGGCCAGGGGCACCACCGGCGTGCCGCTCCGCGCGAGACACTCCATATGCCGGCGGAACAAATCCGGCGAGGTCGAAATCACGGAGCCCGAGGTATCCAGCGACTGATACATCAGGACAGCGGACCGGGATTTCGCCGATGACGTGCTAGCGTTGTGTGACATGCCTCGTGATCCACACTAGCCATGGGTGGCCTTCGATACGGCTGTGGACCTTCTAAAACCCTTGCGCAGGACGTGGCGGGAGAATCCGACTACGAACGCGATGCCGCAGTAAAAGTGATAAAGCAGGTGAAACGGGATCGCTGCGATCGCGAACAGGCGTCCGCGCTTGGCGGCCAGAAAAAGATAGAACTTCGAGTTCAGCACGATCAAGACGGCCAGAACCGAGAAGAAACCGAAAACCAGGTAATGGTTCGGCAGGTAGTGAAGGATGAACACCACAGAGAGCGCCATGTACGCGCCCAGCAGCACGCCGGTCAGTCTGCGCCGGCGGTAAGTCGCATACGCGTAGCGGCGGCGGAGAAACAGAAGAACGTACCCGAGCACCACGGGATACAGCAGGTGCGCCATGTGCAGCCGGTACGCCATCCAAACGATCCCGCCGATAGCCGCCGTTAAGCCCACCAGGCCGATCCATGACCGCCGCGGGCGTTCGGCGTCCACCCAGTAGCGCGCGAGAAGGAAAAAGACGAGCGCGAACAGCGGCGTCAGGAAGTAGCCGCGCCAACGTATCGCCGTGAGCGCGGCGATGCCGAGCATCAGAAAGACGAGAGCGACGCTGAGCCGCTGGCTGAATTGGATGTTGAGGTCGTCCGGCAGCCTCTGGTCGCGCAGGATCAGTTCGGTCCATGGCACGCCGCGGTCCAGAACATCGGTCTTGATTACTTTCCACAGGCCCCACGGTTTGACGTGCTTGACAAGAAGGCGGCGATCGAGAACCAGCTTTCTCCCGGCGGCCGAGAGACGGTATCCGAGTTCAATATCCTCGATGGCCGGGCGGCCGTAGGACTCATCGAAGCCGTTGTGTTCCAGGAAAACCTTACGCCTGATGGCTCCGCATCCGCTCCAGAACGTGGAGGCCTCCCGCCGTCCCGTCTGGTGCACGTAGCAATGCATCAGGTTGCGGTACTGGGAGAGGAAATCCGCGGCTCCCGGCGAATCGTCGTAGGACCCGATCACGGCGTCAAGTTCGGGATCCTCGGAGAAGTTCTCCAGAACGCGGGCCAGAGTGCCCGGATGAATCATCACGTCGGAATCGATAAAGAGGACGATGCCGGCCTCGGCGTGACGCACTCCGAGATTGCGCGCGTGCGCAGGTCCGCCGCGCTCTCCCGTAGCCACGACCTTTGCCCCGTAGCGGCGGGCGACCGCGGCCGAATCGTCGGTCGAGCCGTCATCCACGACGATGCACTCGTAATCCTTGAACGTTGATCGTGACAGATGATCGAGGCAGCTCCGCAAGAATCCGGCGGCATTATATACAGGAACGACCACCGAAACCGACGGCAATACATCCCCCCTATGGACCCCCTGGCGGCGCACGGGCGATTATTCCACGCCATTTGTCGGGGCTGCCCCGTGCACTTCGTTTGCTTCAAATTTAACGGACGGATTAACGAAAGTCAATCGCGCTACGCGCTTGCCCCAAGCTTCAGTTGAGCCGTGCACTGCGGACACTTGATCGCCTTTACCGGGATGGCCATGGTGCAGTATGGGCAATCCTTGGTGGCAGGCGCGGCGGGCGCCGGTTCGGGCGCGGGGCGGCGCAGGCGGTTGACCTGCTTCACGAGCATAAATACCGCGAAGGCGACGATGACGAACTCGATCACGGTATTGGCGAACAGGCCGTATTTGAGCAGCGGGGCATCCTTGGCGTCCGCCAGGCTGGAGTATCGATTCCCATCCAGCGCGATGAACAGATTGCTGAAATCGACCTTTCCCAGCAGGCGGCCGATCGGCGGCATCAGTATGTCATTCACCAGCGAGTTGACGATCTTGCCGAACGCGGCTCCAATGATGATGCCGACGGCCATGTCCATTACGTTGCCTTTAACGGCGAAGTCTTTGAATTCCTTGAGCACAATGCCTCTCCTGTCCACAATTTACTAGAATGAGACCACAATGGCCAAGGAATACAGTTTCGTCCCCAAACCCGTGCCGCCGGTTGAGACGCGTTTTCGGCGCATAGCGACCCCGTTTCCGGCGCCGCAGTCAGTGCCGCTGCTGGAGAAACTGGCGCGCTACGAGCCGCTCGCCATGCGGGGGCAGCCTCCGGTGATTTGGGACCGCGCGGAGGGCTTCCAGGTTTACGACCCCTACGGCAACTGCTGGATCGACTGGACGAGCGGGGTCCTCATCGCCAACGCCGGCCACGGGCGCCCGGAGATCGCCGCGGCGGTAGCCCAGGCGGCGGGCAAGCTGCTGACAAGCTACTGCTTCCCGAGTGAAATCCGGGCGCGGCTGGTGGAGCGCCTTGTATCGCTGCTGCCGCCGCCGCTCGAAAAAGTATTCCTGCTGACAACCGGATCGGAAGCCGTCGAGTGCGCCATCAAGCTCTGCCGCGCTCACGGAGTGCGCCAGGGCGGCCGGACCAAGCACGTCATCGTATCGTACGGGAATGCATTTCACGGCCGAACCCTGGGGGCGCAGCAGGCGGGCGGCATCCCGGGCCTGAAGGAATGGATTGTCAATCTCGACCCAGGATTTGTCCAGGTTGCATTTCCGGACGGCTTCTGGAGCCGTGACACGTCGTTTGAAGCGTTCGAGCGGCAGTTGTCGGAGACCGGCGTGGAACCGCGCAACGTGGCTGGGGTCGTCATCGAAACATACCAGGGCGGTACGGCGGCGTTCGCCCCGCCCGAGTACATGCAAGCTTTGCGCGAGTGGTGTACGGGGCACAAGATACTGCTGGTGTGCGACGAGGTTCAGGCGGGTTTCGGGCGCACCGGCACGCTTTGGGGTTTCGAGCATTACGGAATCGTCCCCGACCTGACCTGTTTCGGTAAAGGCATCTCGAGTTCGCTGCCGATGTCCGCCGTCGCCGGGCGTGCGGATGTCATGGACCTGTTCCCTCCGGGCACGATGACCTCCACGCACACCGGGAACCCGGTGTGCTGCGCGGCCGCGCTGGCTTCGATCGACCTGGTAGTGTCCGAGAATCTCCCGTCGCGGGCGGCGCGGGCGGGTGCGCTTCTCAATCAGGAACTGCGGGCGCTCGCATCGCGCTTCTCGGAGATTGGGCTGGTGGCGGGAAAGGGCCTGGTCGCCGGCTTGACCTGTGTGCGGCCGGGAACGAGCGAGCCGGATGGAGACCTCGCCTGGGAAGCCGTGCGGCGCTCGGTGGAAAAGGGCGTCCTCATGTTCAGCCCGGTGGGTTACGGCGGATCGACGATTAAGATCTGCCCGCCGCTGGTAATCACGGAAGACGCCATTCGCGAAAGCGTATCTGCATTCGAGGAGGCTTTCGCGGAAGCGCTTGCCTGCCGGGAGGTCGTGGCCTGATGACCTCCGTCACGGTGGTTGGCGGGGGCATGATCACGCACGATCAGCTCCTGCCCTCGCTGTACCACATGCAGCGCGCCGGCCGTATCGGCGAGATCTCGGTGTGCGCGCTCGATTCCGCACCGCTCAGGGAGCTGGCTGCCTCGGAGACCTTGCGGCGCGCCTTCCCCGGCCAGAACTTCCGCGCTTTCCCGGATCTCGCATCGCCGCCGGGTGAGCGCTACCCCGGCCTCTTCCGGGAGGTAATCGCGCGCATGCCGCCGCGCAACATCGTCGTGGTGGCCGTCCCGGACCAGTTGCACTTCGAGGTGATTATGGCCGCGCTCGCGGCCGATCAGAACGTGTGTACGGTCAAGCCGCTGGTCCTGACAGCCGCCGAGGCGCTCGTGATCGAACGCGAAGCCCGCGAGCGAGGCCTGCTGGTGGGCATCGAGTATCACAAGCGCTTCGACGACCGCAGCCTGATGGCGCGGCGCCGTTACCGCGAAGGCCGCTTCGGCGCGTTCCGCCTCGGCACGGCGTGCCTGCTCGAGAAATGGTATTACCGCGACTCGAATTTCCAGAACTGGTGTACCACGGAAAACTCCGATGCATTCACTTACATCGGCTGCCACTATGTGGACCTGGTGCATTTCATCACGGGCCTGCTGCCGGTTTCGGTCAGCGTCTACGGCATCCGCGACCGCTACCCGAACGGCAACGAGGGATTCCTGTGGACCGATGCGCGCGTCATCTGGGATAACGGCGCCTGCCTCAACGTCCAGAACGCCCTGGGCTTTCCCGATGCCGCGCCCGGCACCAACACTCAGGGCCTCACCATGTATTGCGCGGGACCGGATGCGGGCGCACTGGTCGCGCATTCGGATCAGTATCGCGGCCTGAAATACTCGTACGTCGATCCGGTTGAATACGCCGAGCCGAGCCCGGACTACTTCCAGTACGTTGACCTGGGCGGCCCGGGGCTGGCGCCCGTGGGCTATGGGTACCGTTCGGTCGAGCACATCATCTCGGCGGCGATCGATCTGGGGCGCGAGGAATCGGTTGAGCGGCGGCGCGAGATTCTGAAGTCAATCGACGAGACCGGCATCATGGCGACTCCCGCCAACAGCCGGTACAACGAACTGGTGATCGAGGCGGGCCGGCAGTCGATCCTGAACGGGGGCCGGGAAGTCGCGATTTGACCTGCCCGCCGTGCCCTGACACAAACAGTCTTCACTGCTTGCCGGTGATGAAGTGCGTGGGGCTGTAGCAGGGTTGCGGTCGCGGGGGCCCGGAATTCGCTGTTTGACCCGTCGCTGACTCGTATCAGGGCACGGCTTCAGCCGTGCCGTAGTGCCATGAGAAGGATCGGGCTTTAGCCCCTGTTTGCGGCATATCCGGGGGGCTAAAAAGCGTGCTTGCCTCTGATGAAGATGTCTCCCCAGAGCTGAAAGTTCAGCAGGCGCCAGATGCGGTCCGTGGCGTCCTCAACTCCTTCGGCGTGATGCTGAAGCAGGGCGTCGAGTTCCGCAGAGCGGGTGTATGCCGCCAGGAGGCCGTTGGGGTCGCGCAGCCTTTCGATGAGCGGCGCGGCTTTCGCCGAACGTAACCAGGCGCGGAGCGGCGTCGGGAAGCCCATCTTCCGGCGGTAGATGATCTCCTTGGGGATCAGGTCTTCCACGGCGCGCTTCAGAATATACTTGCCTGTTCCGCCCCGGATCTTAAGCGAATCGGGCACGCGCGAGGCGAACTCCACGAACTCATGATCCAGGAACGGCACGCGGCTCTCGATCGACGTGGCCATGCTCATCTGATCCTGCTTCATCAGGAGTTCGACGAGATAGGTCTTCTGATCCGCATAGAGCATGCGCGAAAGCGTGGAGCCAGGTCGCTCCGAGTTCCAGCGCTTGAAGAAATTCGCGTAAGGCAGACCATCCGGCGGGGAGTCGAGCAGCCGCTCCTGCTCCGCAGAGGGAAACGCCGAGTAGAAATTATCGAGGTAAAGCGATTCGAGCGAATCGCCGCGCCCGACGAACGTGTGCTGAAGCTTGCGGCGCAGATCGGCCGAGAGCAGGCGCGTGGCGGCTACCCAGTCGCGGAGGCGCCGGCGCATTTCCGCGGGCAGGACACGGTATCGCGCCGCCCAGCGCTGATTGACGTCGTAGAAATGATAGCGGCTGTAACCGGCAAAGAGCTCGTCGCTGCCTTCGCCCGTGAGCACGACCTTGACGCGTTCCGACGCCAGCCGCGAGACGAAGTACAGGGAGACGCTCGACGGCCACGCAATCGGCTCGTCCTCGTGCCAGATCAGCTTCGGCAGCGCGTCGAAAAAGTCGTCCATGCCGACGACGACCTCGTGGTGATCCGTGCCGATCGCCTCAGCCACCTGGCGAGCGTAGGCCAGTTCGCTAAATGCCTCTTCGCGATAGCCCACGGAGAACGTCTCAACCGGCCCCGGCGCCATGCGCTTGATCAGCGCGGCGATCGCGCTCGAATCCACGCCGCCGCTGAGGAACATGCCGAGCGGCACGTCGCTCATCAGGCGCATCCGCACGGTTTCTTCGAGGCGTCTCCGGCACTCCGCGATCCACTCCGTCTCGCTGCGCTCTTCAGGGCTGAAGACGGGCACATCCCAGTAGCGGCGAATGTCGAGGCGGGCTTCGCCGTCCGCTTGCGGCTCGAGCGTGAGCGTGTGGCCCGGCATCAGCTTGCGTATGCCGGTGAACAGCGTCCGGTCGTCGCTCGTGTAACCGAAGGCCAGGTACTCGGGAAGCAAAGCGGCGTCGAAGCGCGCGGAAATGGCGGGGTGTTCAAGCAGCGCCTTGATCTCCGAGGCGAAGGCGAACAGGCGGCCGTCCCAGAAATAGTAGAAGGGCTTGATGCCGAGCCGGTCGCGCGCGCAGAACAGCCTGCGCGCTTTCGCATCCCAGAGGGCGAAGGCAAACATTCCGCGAAAGCGCTCGACGCACTCCGGGCCGTACTCTTCGTAGGCGTGGAGAATCGTTTCGGTATCGCAGCGTGTGGCGTAGCGGTGGCCGGCGCGCTCGAGGCCGCTACGCACGTCCGCGTGATTGAAGATCTCGCCGTTATAGATGACGTGGAGGGTCGAATCCTCGTTGGCCATCGGCTGGCGGCCCGCGGCGAGGTCGATGATGCTCAACCGCCGGTGGCCCAACCACGCAATGCCGTCGGAGTAGAAATCCGAATCGTCAGGCCCGCGGTGGCGCAAGATGCCGGTCATGCGCTCGAGCGCGGACCGGCCGCCGGCATCCTGCGTCAGGGTTACGAATCCCGCGATCCCGCACATATGCGCATAAAGCCATCATCTCGCATTGGCGGGCACTTCGATTACGAGCGGCAGCCGCACTTGTAAATTCTTCCCCGGCGCCACGTGGAAGTTGGTCAACTCCAGATCCACCTCCACCTTCTGCCGTCCGGCGGGTGCGTCCTTCGTGATCGAGACCAGCAAGCCGGCGATACTCCTGGCTTCCACCGCGCCACCCGGCAGCCTGAGCCATTCGGGCGCTTTGGTCACGCGCCAACGGAACGGAATAGCCGATGAATTGGCGATCTGGAGCGCCGTGCTTCGCGCGCCTCCCGGGAAAGAGAGCGGCGAATCTCCGGCCGTCACCGCGCCTTGCCATAACCCGCGGAGATGCTCGGCCGCGCCCCAGACGTTACCGCCCATCCACGCCGCGGTCCGGCGCGCGAACAGAGCCTCGCGGATGCCGGCCGGGTCGGCCGTGCGCGCGAAGACGAGCGTCAGAGGACCGCTTCCGCCACGGTATCCGGGCGCCATCGGCGGGTGCTGATCGCTGTTCGCGAAAGGCGCCCAGGATTTCTCCGCGATCCACGGATAAGCTTCGGGGTAGAAATCATCTCCGTTCACCAGCTCCATTCCTTGAATCAATTTCTCGTCATGGGCCGAAGCGATCAGCGGGAACCACTCGGGCGTCCGCTTCCATCCCGGGTGATTCCAGAAGACAAAAGCGTTCAGGGAGCGCGCCCTGCGCAAAGCGTCCAGGAATTTGAGATCCATGAACTGGTTCGGCTCGTCCACGAACAGGGCGTTGGCATGTATGTCGCCCTCGGCGATCTCGACGCCGGGAATCAGAATGATGCCCGCCTGCGCCGCTGCGCGCGCGGCGATCTGGTAAGGCCGCGCGAGGTTCGCGGGAAGGTCGTCCTTATGCGGGTTGTAACCGGCGTGGTCGGTGATGGCGATTGCGTCCACGCCGTCGCGCCATGCCTCGGCTACGCGGGTGGTAGGCCAGACGTCGCCATCCGAGAAGACCGTGTGCAGGTGAAAGTCGCACTTCAGCGTCTTGTATCCAGCGATATCCGGAACCGGAAGCGGGTTTCGCTGTTGGGCAAGAACGCCCGGCACGCACAGAAAAAGAGCCAGGACACCAGCTCGATGAATTCGTCCGAACTGTTGCATCTCGAAACCTCCCGGTTAAGACTAGCTAATTCTCCGACAAAGCTGAAACCGAAACCCTGAGTGGAACACTCTATAATAAACGTAGCCGACGGCTTCAAATCAGAGGCGGTCGTCCGTTTAAGGATTACACCACATGAAGAGTGCCCATGCCGCGACTTTGATGGCCGTCGCGGTTTTTGCTGTTCCCGCCATGGCGCACGCCGGGGTTCAGGATCGTCCGGTGACGGGCGAACGCCTGATCCGGCCGAAGTCAGGCCGGCCCGAAATCATGAAGTCCAGCGATCTGCGGCCCGGCATGAAAGCCACCGCGTGGACGGTGTTCGCCGGCACGCAGCCGGAGCCCGTGCCTGTTGAGATCATCGGACTCTGGAAGAACGCGTGGGGGCCGAAGCAGGACATCATCCTGGCGAAAATGGGCGGCAAGGCTCTGCGGACGAACGTGGCGGGCGGCATGAGCGGCAGCCCGGTTTACGTGAACGGCAAGCTGATCGGGGCGGTCGCGCTGCGCATGAGCGTTTTCTCGCCGGATGCGATCTGCGGTATCACGCCTATCGAGCTGATGCTCGAGATCAACGATTTTGACGCCTCGGTGCCGAACGACGCGCGGACGCCCGACAAGGTGCGCGTGCAGGCTTCGCTTCCCATGCCGGAAGACATGGCCGCGCGCGTTGTGGCCGCGGGCGCGTCGCCCAACTTCCCCGAGCAGAGCCCCGTGATGGTGCCCATTGAGACGCCGGTCACGTTTTCCGGTTTCGATCAGGACGCGCTGCGCGAGTTCGGTCCGCTATTTCGCCAGCTCGGGCTGGTCGCGGCGCAGGGCGGTGCGAGCGGAAAGCTCAGCGGCCCCAAGCCGGCGCAGGGATGGCAGGATGCGCTGCAGCCGGGAGACGCCGTGGCGGGCATCCTGGTGTCAGGCGACATGAGCGTCACCGGGTTGGGCACGGTGACTTATAACGACGGCAAGCGCGTGCTGGCCTTCGGACATCCGTTCTTCAATCTCGGTCCGGTCGATATGCCGATGAGCAAGGGCGAAATCCTGTTCACCAACGCGTCGGCGTTTCAACCGAACAAGTACGGCAACGCGACGGAAATTGTGGGTGCGCTGCACCAGGACCGGCACAGCGGCATCATGGGCGTGCTCGGCGACACGGCCGAGATGGTGCCCGTCAGCCTCCGCGTGCGCTCGTTCGGCGAGGACAACAATGTCCGGAGACAGCAGGATTTCCACTTCAACGTGTTCGTCCAGCAGAAGTGGACGCCGTACCTGATGATGCTCACGATGTACAACTCCATTTCCGGGCTGAACGATTTTCGCGAGGAGTGTACGTACCGGATGAGCGGCAAGATCGCGCTCGACGGCCAGCAGCAGATGCTGGTCTCGACCATGGAAGCTCCGAGCGAACTGCCCGTGCCGACGCCGATGGTGCTGGCCGGATGGTGGGGCGACAAGTTTAACCGCCTTTTCACGAATGCCGTGAAGACGCCGCGGCTGAAGAGAGTGGATGCGACCATCGACCTGCTGCCCGACCGCCGCATCGCCGCCATCGAGAACGCATGGATTCCGACGAGCGAAGTGCAACCCGGCGAGGAAGTGCCGGTAAAAGTGTTTCTCCGGCCGTATCGCGGACCGCGCCTGGAGCGCAACTTCAATCTGAAAATTCCCGCCGGCCTCCCGCGCGGCGAACATCGCATTCTGCTGAGCGACGCCGGAACCCTGAACCGTATGCAAACCGTGGCAGGTATGATGAACCGGTATATCGACCTGCCGCAGGTTGTATCCCTTATCAACCAGGAACGGAGTAACGACAAGCTGTACGTCTCTCTCGTCGAGCCCCGCCCGACCGTTTACTACGACGACAAGACGCTGCCCAGCCTTCCGGCTTCCGTTCTCAACGTAATGCAAACCGGCCGCGCCGCAAGCCGGCCTTTCGCGACCTCGGGCGAGACCGCGCTCGAACAGATGGCGATTCCTTTCGAATACGTCATCAGCGGCAGTTACGCCCTGAAAGTATCGGTGAAGTAGACCTGGTAGTAGAAACTTCATGAAAACCTCTGCTCGGCTTCTGATCGCCATCCCGGCGGTGGCCGCACTTCTTTCGGCCACGGACACAAAGATCTGGTCGCAAAGCGACTACTCGGAATTCGCAAAAGGCAGCGCCAAGAAGCTCTCGCTGTCGAGCGACGGCCGCGTCACGCTTGCTCCGCTCTCTCGCGAGATCCTCGACAGCGCCTCGGTTTATCTCTGGGCGCTGGCGGAGGATTCGAAAGGGAACGTCTACGCGGGCGGCGGCGGTCCAGGCGGCCCGGGCGCGCGCATTTACCAGATCGCTCCGAACGGGAAAGGCAAGACACTCGCGGAGTTCGACGACCTCGAGGTTCACGCCATCGCGGTAGACAAGAGCGACCGCGTCTACGCGGCCACAGCGCCCGACGGCAAAATTTACCGTGTGCCCCAAACCGGCAAGCCGGAGGTCTTTTTCGATCCCAAGGCGAAATACGTCTGGGCCATGGCTTTCGACAGCAAGGGAAACCTTTTCGTCGCAACCGGGGATCGCGGCGAAGTCTACCGGGTGACGCCGGACGGCAAAGGCAGCGTCTTCTATAAGACGGCCCAAACGCACGCGCGTGCGCTGGCTATCGATACGAAGGACAACCTGATCATTGGCACCGAGCCGGACGGGTTAGTGATTCGTGTTGCGCCAGACGCCGGCGGGTTCGTGCTGTACCAGACGCCGAAGCGCGAGATTACAGCGGTCGCCGTGGCTGCAAACGGCGCCATCTACGCCGCGGGCGTAGGGACCAAGCGTCCCGCCGGTGGCGCGCCGTCCATCGGGCTTCCGCCATCGATGCCTCCTGCGCCGCAGCCTGTGAATACGACGGTGCCTGGAGCGCAGGCTCAGCCGCGCCCGGTTGCGGCACAGCCGGCGCCGATTGCAAGCGTCCCGCCTTCGATTCCGGGCGGCTCCGAGGTCTACCGGATCGAACCCGATGGCTTCCCGCACAGGGTTTGGAGCCACGCGCAGAACATCGCATATTCGATCGCGACCGATAGGGATGGCAAGCCGCTGATCGGTACGGGCAACAAGGGGGTGGTGTACCGTCTCGATTCGGATCACGTGTACACGGAACTGCTGAACGTGCCTCCTACACAGGTAACGTGTATTTACGCGGGAAGGGGCGGCAAAGTGTTCGCGGCCACCGGCAATGTGGGCAAGGTTTACGAGATCGGCCCCGGACTCGAGAAAGAGGGCACGCTCGAAAGCGACATCTTCGACGCGGAGTTGTTCTCGCGCTGGGGACGCCTCTCCTTCCGCGGCCGGGCCAACGAAGGGCGTATTGCAATCGACACGCGGAGCGGCAACATGGACCGTGCGGAGCAGGACTGGAGCCAGTGGTCGGCCCCGGTCACTGCGCCCGACGACGCTCCGGTAGCTTCTCCCCCGGCGCGGTTTATCCAGTGGCGGGCACGGTTCTCGGCATCTCCGGCTTCAGGTTCGCCTGTGCTCGAATCCGTGGATCTTGCTTACAAGAGCCGCAACGTGCGCCCCGAAATCCGGGAAGTAGAGATCACGCCGGCCAACTACCGCTTCCCGGCTCAATCGATACTCGCAAGCACGAATCCGCCAAACATTACGCTGCCGGCGATGGGGCGAGCCCCGCGGCCGTCCACGCCTTCGCTCGGATCGATTTCCTCATCGGTATCGATGAACTACGCAAAAGGCTCGATCGGAGTCCGCTGGGCCGCTTCGGACGATAATGGCGACAGCCTTATCTACCAGGTGGAAATCCGCGGAGAGAAGGAGACCGAGTGGAAGCCGCTCAAGGACAAGCTGGCTGAAAAATACTTCAGTTGGGATTCGACCGCGTTCCCCGACGGAGAGTACAGGGTGCGCATTACGGCCTCCGACGCGCCGTCCAACCCGCAGGAGCAGGCGCTGACAGCGGAACTGGTGAGCGAAGTTTTCCTGATCGACAACACTCCTCCGGCCATCACGGGACTCGCCGCCTCAACGGAAAGCGGCAAGCTGCGGGTGAGGTTCAAGGCCACGGATTCGCTCAGCCTGATTGAGAAGGCCGAAGTATCCGTGAACGGCGGTGAGTGGACGGTAGTGGATCCGGTGACGAAGCTGTCCGACTCGCGCGAGGAAGACTACGACGTGACGCTGCCCGCTCCGGCCGGCCGCGAGCAGACTGTCGCGGTGAGAGTCGCCGACGAGTTCGACAATCAGGCGGTGGCCAAAGTGGTAGTGCGGTAAACCGCTGACACTATGTGTAGCCGGTGTAGGCACTGACGTCGTGCATGGCCGGCGCTGCATTGTGTAGGCGCCCTGGACTTTGGCCCTTTTGCAATCAGTTCGCGGCATAAAGCACGGCAGAGCTGAGGTGGGGGACGAATTTCTCGGGCTTCGCGGCCGAGGCGGAGAGGGTCACGAAGTCGGAGAAATTCGAGAC
>JAEZIJ010000119.1 GCA_023436715.1 Acidobacteriota bacterium | reverse complement strand
ATCCAAAGATCCTCCTGCCGCTCCCGGTCTTTTCGCGTGCCCATCGACATCGGTGAATAGACGCTGAAACATTTCCTTACGTAACTGGTTTTAATTCAATTGGGACTTTCACCACAGGCTGCTAAAGGGGGCAGACGCAATTTCTAGCGAAATGAGCGGCGTTCGGATACTGATGGATGTGCCCCGCCGCGCTCGCGTCGCCTTTCCCCGGGGCGGCCCGGGTGGATTGCCGCGCTGCGGTGCCGCGTGCGGGTCCGTCTTGGCATGGAGCGTGCGCGACCGTATGCGTCCCCTTTCTCGCCGATGGTTTTCGAGTTCATTGCTGTCGCTGCGAGCGGGCCACGGACGTGAATAAGACCGTGGCGCAAGAATTGTCGCACAATAGAGACATGGTTACTTTGGACACATTGCGCTCCGAACGCCGGGAGGAGATCATGCGCCTGGCTGCGCGGCGCGGCGCGCAGAGCGTCCGTGTGTTCGGTTCCGTGGCACGTGGCGAAGCCAACGAAAACAGTGACCTTGACCTATTAGTTTCCTGGGAGCCCGGACGGAGCCTTCTCGACCACGCCGGGCTGGTTCAGGATCTTCAAGATCTGCTCGGCGTGAAGGTCCACGTTGGAACGGAGAAGTCACTGCACTGGTACGTGCGCGACAGAATCCTGCGCGAGGCCACGCCACTGTGAAGGACGACCGGCTGTACTTGCACCACATGGTGGAACGGTGTCACCGCGTAACGCGCTTCATCGGTCCTGGCAAGAAGGCCTTCATGGAATCGGAGGCATTGCAGGATGCCGTGATCCGCAACGTCGAAGTAATTGGCGAAGCGGCCAAGCGGGTTTCTGCCCAGACACGGGCGCGTTTGGCGGAACTGGACTGGAAGGCCATCTGCGGCATGCGCGACGTCCTGATCCACGATTACATCGGCGTCGACCTGGACGAAGTCTGGAATGTAGCCTCGTCCCGCATACCAGAACTCCAGGCGGTTCTGGAGCGGTTTCTCGGCCCTGAGGGCACCGGGCAATGACATTCGCCCCCCTCTACTCGTACCCCTTTGGATGCGCCAAGTGCCAGTCCCAGGCGCTGCGGATGATGTCGTCGAGCTTGGGGCAGGCGGGTTCCCATTCCAGCACTCTGCGGGCTTTGTCCGCGCACGCCACGAGGTGTGACGGGTCGCCCGCGCGTGGCGGTTCCTGCCGGGTTTCGATCTCGCGCCCGGTTACGCGTCTTGCCGCTTCGACCACTTCGAGCACGGTGTATCCCTTCCCGTTCCCCAAATTCAGGAAGTCGGACTGCCCTCCATCGCGCAAGTAGTCGAGCGCCAGCAGGTGCGCGGCGCCGAGGTCGGCGACGTGGATGTAGTCGCGGACCGGAGTGCCGTCCGGAGTCGGGTAATACTGCCCGAAGATGGAAACGTGCGAGCGGACCTTGAGCGCCGCCTTGAGCACGTTCGGGATGAGATGGCTTTCCGGCTCGTGATGTTCGCCATGCTCGCGCGTGGCGCCGGCGGCATTGAAATAGCGCAGCGCGACGAACTTCAAGCCGTACGCGCGGTCGTAGCTTTCAAGAATGCGCTCGACGAAGTGCTTCGACCACCCGTACGGATTTGCCGGCGATAGCGGGTGGTCTTCCGTGATTGGAACCTCTTTCGGCTGCCCATACACGGCGGCGGTCGAGGAAAAGACGAAGCGATTCACGCCGGCGTCGCGCAGCGCGTTCAGAAGCGCCATGGCCTGAACGGTGTTGTTATCGAAGTAGCGCGACGGCGCGGAGACGGACTCGCCCACCTCGATGAGCGCGGCAAAATGGATGCACGCCTCGACCTCGTGCTCGGCCGCAATCCGCGACACCAGCGCCGCGTCGCTTACCTTTCCCTGATAGAACGGGATGTCCGCGTCGAGCGCCGCGCGGTGCCCCCGGCAGAGATCGTCCAGCACGACGACCTGCTCTCCGCGCTTCCGCAGAAGTTCGACCGTAACGCTTCCGATGTAGCCCGCACCGCCGGTGACGAGTATGGCCATAACCTGATGTTACCTATCGGCTGACCGCGTGACAAACGGATATAATCACCCCTGGAGGTTCTCATGGGTAGCGATCATACCGCCGTGTCACGGCGCAATTTCATCTCGAAGACTACGGGCGTGGCGGCGGCCGGCGCGTTTACGATCGTAAAGCCGGAATCGGTACGCGGCTCGCAGGCGAACTCGAAGATTTCGGTCGGCCTGATCGGCGCCGGCAACCGGGGCTCTTACGACGCGAGCATCGTGCATGCGGATCCGCGCGCGCGGATTACGGCGGTCTGCGACCTTTTCGACGACCGCATCGAGGCGGCCACGGCGAAACTGAAGCTGCAGAACCCGGCGGTCTACAAGGATTACCAGAAGGCGCTCGCATCCGATCTCGACGCGGTGGTGATCGCGTCGCCGCCCTTCGACCATCCGCGCATGCTCGAGGCGGCCATTCAGGCACGCAAGCACGTTTACTGCGAGAAGCCGATGGCGGTCGATTACGCGGGCTGCAAGCGCGTGATCGCGGCGGAAAAAAAGGCGGATCCGAAGAAGTGCGTTTCGACGGGCTTCCAGCAGCGCTCCGGCCCCGTTTACCTGGAGGCGTACAAACGCCTGAAGGAGGGGCAAATCGGCGACGTAGTGAATGCGCGGGGGTTCTGGATCGCCCAGGATCCGTTCAAGCGCGCGGCATACGACGACCCGAAGATCGAAAAGCTGCGGAACTGGTTTTGCTACAGGGAACTCTCGGGCGATATTCTCGTCGAGCAGGATTGCCACAACCTGGACGTGCTGCACTGGTTCCTCGGCGGCACTCCGATCCGCGCAATCGGCTACGGCGGGCGCAAGGTGCGGACGACGATGGACATCCTCGACCACCTTTCGTTGACCTTCGAATTCCCGAACGGCATACACGTGAACTTCGAGGCGAATCAGCTCAGCCCGGCGGGCTTCAGGAACATCGGAGAGGAGTTCACGGGGACAAAGGGTGTGCTGCTCACGTCGCGGGACCGTATGGCCCACGTGAAAGGCCCCGGCAATACCGAAACCATCAAATCGAAGCGCGATATCACGATGGACGCAATCGAGCAGTTCCTCGGCCGCATTGTGAGCGGCGAGGTAGAGAACGTGGCCGAGCGGTCGGCGATCAGCACAATGATCGCTATCCTTGGCCGGACCGCGCTTTACAACCGGAAGGAAGCAACCTGGAAAGGACTGTACGGAGCATGACATATGCGTAAACTCTGTTTCGTTCTTCTGATGGGAGCGGCAATGATGTCGGCACAGGACGGAAAACTTCGCGTGATTGCTTTCGGCGCGCATCCGGACGATTGCGACGGGCGCGCGGGCGGAACGGCGGCGAAGTTTGCGGCCATGGGGCACCTGGTCAAGTTCGTTTCCGTGACGAACGGCGATGCGGGACACCAGAGCGAAGGCGGGGGCGCGCTCGCGAAACGGCGGCGCGCCGAAGCGGCCGAGGCGGGGCGGCGGCTCGGCATCGCAGAGTACATCACGCTCGACAACCACGACGGCGGACTGATGCCCACGCTTGAAGTGCGGCAGCAGATTATCCGTCTGATCCGGCAGTGGAAAGCGGACATCGTGCTGGCCCCGCGCCCGAACGACTACCACCCCGATCACCGTTACACGGGTGTGCTCGTGCAGGATGCCGCCTATATGGTAGTGGTGCCGAACGTCTGTCCCGACACTCCTCCGCTGCACGACAATCCGGTGTTCCTGTATTTCCAGGACGGATTCCAGAAGCCCGCGCCGTTCCGCGCGGATATCGCGGTGGACATCGACGATGTCTGGGAGAAGAAGATGGATGGGTTCGACGCCCACGTCTCGCAGATGTACGAGTGGCTGCCGTGGGTGGACCACACGCTGGACCAGGTTCCGAAAGATCCGGCCGAGCGCAGGAAATGGCTTGGCAGCCAGCGCGACCGCGAACTGACCCCAGCTATACGGCAGGCGCTCATCAAATGGTACGGGGCGGAGCGCGGGAACGGGATCAAACACGCTGAAGCGTTCGAGATCTGCGAGTTCGGGCGGCGTCCGAACGAAGCGACGCTGCGCAAGCTGTTCCCTATGGTCAAATAGACCTTGAATGACGAATAACGCCGGCGAGCTGCGCTCGCTGCCATCGGTGGATGAGGTGCTGACGCGCCTGGGGCACCTGGCGGACAGGTACCCGCGCGCGCTTATCGTAGACGAGGTACGCCGCGTGCTGGAAGAGGCGCGCGAGGCGATCCGCGCGGGGCGCAAGCCCGCTCGACGACCGTACGAAGAAGTTGTGGAGCAACGGTTGGCGCGGCTCGCGTCTCCCTCCCTGCGGGCCGTCATCAACGCGACGGGCGTGGTGCTGCATACGAACCTCGGCCGCGCTCCTCTGGCTCGCTTCGCGCCGCTCGCCGGCTACTCGAACCTGGAATACGATCTGGCGGCGGGAGCGCGGGGGAAGCGGGACGTACACATATCCGGGCTGATCGAGCGCCTGCTCGGAAAGCCCGGAATTGCGGTCAACAATAACGCCGCGGCCGTGTTTCTCGCGCTGAAGGAACTCGCGGCGGGCGGCGAGGTAGTGGTCTCGCGGGGAGAACTGATCGAGATCGGCGATGGGTTCCGCATTCCGGAGATCATGGCGGAGTCGGGGGCGGTACTTCGTGAAGTCGGCACAACGAACCGCACGCGGATCGAGGACTACCGCTCGGCGATCAACGAACGTACTCGCCTGCTGCTGCGGGTACATCCGAGCAATTTCCGCATCAGGGGTTTCACGGGGCAGCCCACGCTGGGCGAGCTAACCGCTCTCGGCGAGCAGGCGCGCATCCCGGTGTACGAGGACCTGGGAAGCGGTTGCATCACGGACCTGAGCGCGTGCGGCGTCGATGAACCGCTGGTGGTGGAGAGTCTGCGCAGTGGAGTTGACGTGGTTTCGTTCAGCGGAGACAAGCTGCTTGGCGGGCCGCAGGCCGGCATCCTGGCGGGCAACCCCGAGTTGATCGCGAGGCTGCGGCGCAACCCGCTGTACCGGGCGCTGAGATTGGACAAGCTGATTCTCCAGTCCCTCGAGACAACGCTGCGAAGTCTGCTCCTGGAGCGCTGGGACGAGGTGCCGGCGCTGAGAATGATCCGGCAGAGCGCGGCCGAAATCCGCGCACGCGCGGAGCGGCTTGTGAAGCAGTTGGACGGAGTTGAGGCGGAGGTGGTGGCGGGCGAATCGGTTATTGGAGGCGGGTCGACGCCGGACCAGTCGCTGCCCACCTGGCTGATCGCGATCGCTTCGCGGGATGTGGTCGCGCTCGATCGCGCCCTGCGCGGCGGAGATCCTCCTGTTGTGGCCAGAATTGAGGCGGACCGGCTGTTAGTCGATCCGCGCACCGTTTTTCCCGAGGAAGAACCAGCGCTGGTTTCGGCGCTGATGCAGGCCTTGAATCCTTGATCCGCGCGGCTACGCGCGTTCCTGATACGTGCCTTCGGCCGTGTTGACGCGGATCTTCTCGCCGCTGCCGATGAACGGCGGCACCTGCACGACGAGGCCGGTTTCGAGGGTCGCGGGCTTGGTCACGTTGGAAACGGACGCGCCTTTCAGGCCCGGCTCCGTCTCAACCACGGTAAGGTCAACGGTCGGAGGAAGCTCGACGCTGATCGGTTTGCCTTCGTAGAACTCGACGGTGACGGCTAACTGAGGGATGAGGTACTGGGTGGCGTCTCCGAGGAGGTCCTTCGTGAGGTGCATCTGCTCGAAGGTTTCCGTGTTCATGAAGTAATAGTACTCGCCGTCGTCGTACAGATACTCCATGTTGTGCTCTTCGAGAGCCGCGCGCTCGACGCGGTCTTCCGAAGAGAACCGGTGCTCGGTCATGTTTCCGCTGCGCAGACTGCGCATCTTGGCCTGGACGAAGCCGCGGAGATTGCCCGGAGTGCGATGGACCACGCTGAAGACGGAGTAAAGTTCATTGTTGAACTTGATAACCATGCCCGGGCGCATTTGAGTTGCAGAGATCATTAAGGGGACGCTCCCTGATCATTTTATCAAAACGTGAATTGTGGATCGTGGAAAGTGGAGGAATGTGGAGGCGTCAATTCACGATCCACGTTCCACGTTCTACGATCCTCCCTTGCGGCCTTTCGCGCCTCTTCGTATCATTGAATATGGTTGTTGACAGCATTCCTGAAGGGCTCACCTTCGACGATGTTCTCCTGTTGCCCGCGCGGAGCGGCGTTTTGCCGGCACAGGCAGATACACGCACCTGTTTGAGCCGCAATATCGGCCTGAATATTCCTATTGTCAGCGCGGCGATGGATACGGTCAGCGAGTCGCGCCTCGCCATCGCTCTCGCGCGCGAGGGCGGGATCGGCATCATACACCGCAATATGCCGATCGAGCGGCAGGCGGAAGAAGTCGATCGCGTGAAGCGGAGTGAGAGCGGGATGATCGTCGATCCCGTCACGATGGAGCCGGAACAGAAGATATACGAGGCGCTCGAAGTGATGCGCCGTTTCCGCATCTCCGGCGTGCCGATCACGCGACACGGGCGGCTGGTAGGCATTCTCACCAATCGCGACCTGCGGTTCGAAACCAATCACGATCAGGCGATCGAGAATGTGATGACGAAGGAGAACCTGATCACGGTTCCGGTCGGCACCACTCTTGAAGAAGCGGAAAAGATCCTCCACAAGCACCGCGTAGAGAAGTTGCTTGTGGTGGATGATAACTACGTCCTCAAAGGTCTGATCACCGTCAAAGACATCCAGAAAAAGTTGAAGTACCCGAACGCGGCGAAGGATTCGCAAGGACGGTTGCGTGTGGGCGCCGCCATCGGGGCGGGCAAGGATTTCCTCGAGCGGGCTCAGGAACTCGTTGCAAAGAAGGTTGACATTCTCGCGGTGGACACGGCGCACGGCCACAGCGAGCGCGTGCTCGAAGTTGTCCGCACAGTCAAGAGCAAACTGCCCGATGTGGAACTGCTGGCGGGCAACGTGGCCACTTACGACGGCGCACGCGACCTGATTTCGCTCGGCGCGGACGGCATCAAGGTAGGCATCGGACCCGGCTCTATCTGCACAACGCGCATAGTGACCGGGGCGGGCGTGCCGCAGATCACAGCGATCGCGGAATGCTCGCGCGCCACCAGAGAAGCCGGCGTGCCGCTGATCGCGGACGGAGGAATCAAGTACTCCGGAGACGTGACGAAGGCGATCGCCGCCGGTGCCGATTGCGTCATGATCGGCAGCCTGTTCGCCGGCACGGATGAGAGCCCTGGCGAAACGATTCTCTACCAGGGCCGCACGTTCAAGAGCTACCGCGGCATGGGGTCCACGAGCGCGATGGTGATCGCGAGTGCGGACCGCTACGGCCAGGAACAGAACGCGAAGCTCGTGCCCGAAGGCATCGAGGGACGCGTGCCTCACAAGGGCCCGCTGTCAGATCTGGTTTTCCAGCTTGTGGGCGGATTGAAATCCGGCATGGGCTATTGCGGCGCGGCGAGTATTCGCGAGCTGCAACGGATCGCGAAGTTTGTGCGCGTAACTTCGGCGGGACTGCGGGAGAGCCACGTCCACGACGTGATCATCACGAAGGAAGCGCCCAACTACCGGGTGGAACAGTAGCGGTCCCGGGCTGTGGGCCGTAGGTCTTTCCCGCAGCCCACAACCCGCTACCCACAACCTCTTACTGCTTGGCTTCCTCCGGCCGGACGAGTTCCCATCGTCCGCGGCCGCACTTATTCCTGCACTCCGGAAGGCTCTCTTCTTTCTTGAAGCTCGCGGGCAGCTTGCACACGCTGCACCAGTAGATCCCGGTGTCAGGGGCGGGGGTTCCAGGTTTGTAGGTCATGATTGTGAAGCACCTCGGGTCTTTCGTTCGGCGATGACGGCCCGGACGAGTTCATCGAGCCCGTCTACTGTCATATCCGGCGGGTTCTCCTCGAACGATTCGGGCTGAAATCCATATGTTACGCCGCACACCCTTATTCCTGCATTGCGGGCCGTGCGGACATCCACCGCGCTATCGCCGACGAGCATGGTGGATTCCGGCGTGCCGTTCAACTCCTTGAGCAGCGTCTCGACTCCGATCGGGTGCGGCTTCTTCGATTCGAAGCTGTTGCCGCCGTATATGCGCGCGAAGTGGCGCGAGAGGTTGAGGCCGTCGAGAATACCTTGGCTCATCGGGAGCGGCTTGTTGGTGAGCACGGCCATCAGCACGCCCTCGCCGGCCAGCTTTTCGAGCGCCTCGGGGATGCCCGGATACGGGCGGGTATTGTCCAACTCGTGCCGCTCGTAGTAGGCGAGGAAGTACTCCAGCGCGCGCTGGAGTTCCTCATCGGAAAACTCCGGAGGCAGTGAACGGCGCATAAGAACCGGAGCGCCATTGCCGACATAGGTAGTCACCAGGTCGGTATCGAGCGGTGGCAATTTCAGATGCCGCCGCGTTGCGTTCACCGCGTGCGCCAAGTCGAGCTTTGAATCGACAAGAGTGCCGTCTAAATCGAAAATGAGCAGATCCATGCGGGAGGATTAACCATGATTTTAGCAGGATGGGGCGCCCCGGTGAGCCGTCCTGGCCCATCAAGTGCCGCTTTTCAGAGCGCCGGCCCAGATCTGTTTCACCTTTTCGTAACTGTTGCGGAACGCGTTCTTCACCTCGTACGGCGCGGCCGCCGTGAGGACTCGGGCAGTATCGATGACGTAGGGCGCCAGTCGCGAATGCGACACCGAACCCGGCCCGGGGCGGGCGGTAAACGCCATCACCGCGAGCACGACAATCGCCCCGCCCAGGACTCCCCGAATGACGCCGAACACGCCGCCACCCAGCCGGTCCAGCCATGAGAGATGCACCAGCTTCAGCAAGCGTGCAATCAGCGCACCGATCAGGGCGCCAACGAGGAGGAACGCCAGAAAGATCACAAAGAACGCCACCAGGTTGGCGGCGTTGCGCGAGTCCATGAACGTGAAATGCGCGGCGAGCGTGCCGTGAAACCAGAACGCGCAGAGCAGGCCGAAAATGAGGGCGCCGAGGCCGGTCGCCGTGCGCGCCAGCCCCTTTCTGAATCCCTCGATCACGGATGCGGCGAGAATGATCGCAAGTACGATATCCAGCCAGTTCACAGGTTATTGCCAGTCAACACGCGGTATGCGTCCTTATACTTCTCGCCTGTATGAGCGGCCACCTCCGGCGGGAGAGCGGGCGCAGGGGGCTGCTTGTTCCAGCGAATGGATTCCAGGTAGTCGCGCACGTACTGCTTGTCGTATGAAGGCTGCGCGCCGCCGGGGCGCCAGGTTTCGAGCGGCCAGAACCGCGAGGAATCCGGGGTGAGCACTTCGTCCGCAAGCACGAGTTCGTCGCCAACGAAGCCGAATTCGAACTTGGTATCGGCAATGATGATGCCGCGCGCCAGCGCGTAATCCGCGGCGCGGCGGTAGATAGTCAGCGTGAGGTCGCGCAGCCGGGCTGCGAGATCCTGTCCGATGATCGCGACGACCCTTTCGAAGGAGACGTTCTCGTCGTGGCCGGTCTGCGCCTTGATGGCGGGCGTGAAAATCGGTTCGGGCAGCTTATCGCTCTCTTTGAGCCCCGAGGGCAGGGCAATGCCGCAGACCGTCCCCTGTTCGCGATACTCCTTCCAGCCGGAGCCGGAGAGATACCCTCGCGCCACGCATTCAATCTCGATCATCCGGGCACGCTTCACGAGCATGGACCGGCCCTCGAGCTGATCGCGGAACTGGCGCAGGGGAGCCGGGTAATCGTCCACCGAAGCCGTGAGGAAGTGCGTGGGCGTGACTTCGCGCAGGAAATCGAACCAGAAAACGGAGAGCTGTGTCAGTACCTTGCCTTTGTCCGGAATGCCGGTGGCGAGGATATAGTCGAAGGCTGAGATGCGGTCGGTCGCGACGATGATAAGGTTATCGCCGGCCGAATAGATGTCACGCACTTTGCCTCTGCCAAGGTGCTCAACGCCGGGCAGGTTGGTTTCGAGGATGATCTGGCTCATAGAGTCGATTGAAAGATCCATTATCCGGCAACTGCCGGCCGTAGTGCTTATTATACTGGTGAGTCATGAAACTCTCGATCCTGATGCCGGTCTACAACGAGCGCACGATGGTAGAGCGCTGCCTCTCTCAGGTGCTCGCTGCGCCGCTGCCCGAAGCGATGGAGCGGGAGTTGGTTATCGTGGACGACCGCTCGACCGACGGCACGTGGGATATCCTCACCCGGCTCGCCGACGGGCACCCGGAGATCCGCCTGTTCCGCCACGAGGTGAACATGGGAAAGGGAGCGGCGGTCCGCAGCGCGATCAGGCAGGCTAGCGGCGACTTTTGCATCATACAGGATGCGGACCTCGAGTACGACCCCAACGAATACCCGCGCCTGCTGCGCCCGCTGCTCGACGGGCACGCCGACGCCGTCTTCGGTTCGCGCTACCTCGCGGGCGATCAGACGCGCGTGCTGCCGTTCTGGCACTCGATGATCAACAAGTGCCTGACGCTGATCTCGAATATGTTCTCCAACCTGAACGTCACGGACATGGAGACGTGCTACAAAGCCTTCCGCACGGACCTTTTGAAGAGCATCCCCATACGGTCGAACCGCTTCGGTTTCGAGCCGGAAATCACCATGAAGTGCGCGAAGCGGAAGCTGCGGATTTACGAAGTGCCGATCAGCTACCACGGACGGACGTTCGAGGAAGGGAAGAAGATCGGCTGGAAGGACGGCGTCAAGGCGCTGCTCACGGTGCTGAAGTTCTGGGTGATCGACGACCTGTACGTCGAGCCTTACGGGCGCGGCATGCTGAATAACCTGACCGGCACGCCGCAGTACCTGAGCTGGCTGGCGCGGACCGTTCGGCCGCACGTGGGGGACACGGTGCTGGAGGTCAGCGCGGGCATCGGGCAGATCTCCGCGCGGCTGATGGCGCGGCGGCTGCAATACGTTGCCGGAGAGCGGGACCCGCTTTACCTGCACGCGCTGCGGAACCGGTTCCTGCGCACGCCGAACGTTTGCGTGCGTCCGCTCGATCCGAACTCCACTCAGGGGCTCGATGGATTCCAAGAGACCTTCGACACCGTGCTGTGCCTGCACGTGCTGGAGCTGCTGGACGACCCCGGCAAATCCATCGCCGCGCTGGAGCGCACTCTCAAACCGGGCGGCGCGCTGGTGGTGCTCGCGCCGCAAAGTCCGTCGCTTTACTGCCGCCTCGACAAGACTCTGGGCAACCGCCAGCGTTTCACCGAGCGGGAATTGCGCAAGCTGCTGGAGCAGAACGGCTGCCGCGTGGAGAAGGTACACCAGATGAACAAGGTGGGGGCGCTCGCCTGGCTTCTGTACGGCGGCCTGCTGCGGAGCAAGGTCATCGACAAACCTACGCTGAAGCTTTTCGACAAGACGGTCTGGCTCTGGCGGCGCGTGGATTGGCTCCTGCCCTGGCGGGGGCTATCGCTGATCGCGGTGGCGAGGAAAGCGGTCTAGTGCCAAGATCGTCCGGTTGTGTGTTTCCGCTTGTGGCCGGGAGCGGGCCGGGGGGTCCCTCGGATTGCCATTCCATTCCGAGCCGAAAGGTTTCGCCACCGGGAGCGGGGGCGGGGGGGGGGCGCCGCCCCCGCG
>JAEZIJ010000224.1 GCA_023436715.1 Acidobacteriota bacterium | reverse complement strand
ATCACACCGGCACAATGAACCCTCCAAGGGAGGATCAGACGTGCCGGCCAGGAGACTGTCCATGCGGAAACTACGAGAGGTCTTGCGCCTCCGATATGAACTCAAGCTGGGCTACCAGCAGATCGGGAGAAGCTGTGCGATCGGCGTCGGCACGGTTCATAAGTACCTGAAGCGAGCTGAGGCGGCGGGCCTCACCTGGCCGCTGCCGGAAGGTTGGGACGAGGCGCGACTGGAAACGGCGCTGTTCCCGGGGGCAAAGCCCGTTGAGACGAACAGGGCCCGGCCGCTGCCCGACTTCGCCGCTATCCATTCCGAACTGCGCGAGCACAAACACGTCACCCTGCAGTTGCTGTGGGAGGAATACCGGCAAACCCACCCGGACGGCTATCGTTACTCGCGCTTCTGCTACCTGTACCAGCGCTGGCGCTCGAAGCTGGACGTAGTGCTGCGCCAGGAGCACAAACCCGGCGAGAAGATGTTCGTGGATTGGACGGGAACTACCATTGCGGTCCACGACCGCCACACCGGCGAAATCTGGCAGGCGTCGCTGTTTGTGGCCGCGCTCGGCGCCAGTTCCTACACCTGGGCCGAGGCGATGCACGATCAGCAGATGGAGTCCTGGCTGCGCGGCCACGTCCACGCCTTCGAGTATTTCCACGGCATTCCGGCGCTGGTTGTCCCCGATAACACCAAGACCGGAGTAACTCGGGCGCACCGCTACGATCCCGACCTCAACCCCACTTACTACAACTTCGCGCAGCACTGCGGTTTCGGCATCCTGCCAGCGCGTCCGCGCAAGCCGCGCGACAAAGCCAAAGTCGAAAACGCCGTTCAGGTGGCCGAGCGTTGGATCGTGGCCGCGCTCAGGCACCGCAAGTTCTTCTCGCTCGAGGATCTGAACCAGGCGATCCGCGAGCTGCTGGGAAAGCTGAACCACCGCCCTTTTCGCAAGAAGGAAGGCACGCGCGCCAGCCTGTGGGAATCCGCTGACCAGCCCGCGCTGAAGCCGCTGCCCACCGAACCGTTCGACCTGAGCCAGTGGTCGCGCGCCCGTGTCAACATCGATTACCACATCGCCTTCGACGGTAACTTCTACAGCGTGCCCTACAACCTGGTGCACGAACTGATCGAGATCCGCGCGACTCCGGCAACAGTCGAGATCCTGCACAAGGGCGTGCGTGTGGCATCGCACGCGCGCGGCCGTGGGGACGGCAAAGCCATCACCATCGACGAGCACCGGCCCAAGAGCCACCGGGCGCACCTGGAGTGGACGCCCTCGCGCATGGTGCAGTGGGCGGGGGCCATCGGTCCGAACACTGCGCGGCTGTTTGAGCGCATCATGGATGACAAGCCACACCCGGAGATGGGTTATCGCGGGTGTCTGGGGATCATCCGTCTGGCCGAGAAGTATTCCGCCGCACGCGTGGAGGCGGCGGCCGAGCGCGCCTTGCTCACCGGCGCCTGCCGCTACAAAAGCGTCGAATCGATTCTGAAGAACGCGCTGGATCAGGTTCCGTTGTCACCACCGCCGCCCGCCACAACCCCACCGCACGACAACATCCGCGGATCGGAGTACTTCCAATAGGAGAGCGCACATGCTGCAAGAACCGATGATGGAGAAGCTGACAGCCATGCGACTGCTCGGCATGGTGGAAGCGCTGAAAGCGCAAGAGCAGGATCCGGCGGTGCGAGATCTGAGCTTCCTGGAGCGACTCGGCTTGCTGGTGGATCAGCAATGGACCTGGCGCGAGAACCAAGCGCTGGCGCGCCGGCTGCACGCCGCCAAGCTCAAAGGAGCCTGCGTCGAGGAGATCGATTACCGCGCTTCGCGTGGTCTGGATAAAAGCGTAATCCGCGCGCTGACGCAGAACTCAGCGTGGGCTTCGCGGCACGAGAACATCTTCGTGCTCGGTCCCACCGGCGTGGGCAAGAGCTTCCTCGCCTGCGCGCTGGCACAGAAGGCCTGCCGCGACGGTTACTCGGCGCTCTACACGCGCGCGGTGGCGCTGTTCCGCGATTTGGCGCTGGCTCGCGCCGATGGCAGCCTGCGCAGTCTGCTGGCGCGGCTCAGCCGCATCGACGTGCTGGTGATCGATGACTGGGCTATGGCGCCGCTGGCCGAAACCGAGCGTCGCGACTTCTGGGAGATCTGCGAAGACCGCTACCAGACGCGCTCAACGATCCTGACTTCGCAACTGCCCGTCTCGCGCTGGCACGAGCAGATAGGCGATCCCACCGCGGCCGACGGAATCCTGGACCGCTTGGTGCACAACGCGCATCGGATCGAGATGCGCGGCGAGTCGATGCGGAAGAAGCGCGGGTCACAACCGGCGAGTTGATGCTCGCCGGGGCTGCTGCGGACTGAGGGCGGGGACAAGGGCTGCCGCCCCTTTCCCCGCACCCTTTTCTCCGCGGCGGCAGCCTTCCTCCGCGACGCTTCGGACACCGAGTTCTTGACGAAGCCGAACAGTTCCTGCACAATCGAAGAGCCAGCGTCGCTGCGCTCCGAGAAGTGTTCGCCTTCGGCCCGGAATGCCGTTCGCGTTCCCTCCGGAATCAGCGTTCACCTTCG
>JAEZIJ010000160.1 GCA_023436715.1 Acidobacteriota bacterium | reverse complement strand
CGATGCCCCATCCAGCCTCGATGCCCCATCCAGCCTCGATGCCCCATCCAGCCTTGATGCCCGTGCCAGCCTTGATGCCCGTGCCAGCAAGCGCCCGGATGAATCCGGCCGCTTGCAACTCTCCGCGAAAGAGGACGCGCCCGAGATCGGCCTCGATCTCTACGTGGCCCGCAAACGAGAGCGACTCGCTTGCCGCGTACTCGTTCTTCTCGTTCAGATCCGCCTTGGTGATTTTTAGGGTTTCCATTTCAACCTTCCTGCGCTTAGTTTTCTTGCTCTGTTTCCGCATCAAACAGCCCAACTGCCGGTTGCGGCTCACCTTGCGGCGGCCCGTCATCCTTGAACTGGCGCATGGCCTCCAAGCCGGCCGTGAGTGCCTGGAAGCACTCGTAAGCCTTGTTTCGGGTCTTCGGGCAGATCTCGCCGCGCATAGCTCCGTGCTTCTGGGCGATACGGTCGTATTCCGCTCCTCCTGCGCTGCCAAATGCCAGGTAGGCCACGCGAAGCGTCTGGAAGTCCGCGCGCGTGATGTTCGGCTGCGCCGCCCGCTGGCGGGCCTCCTCGACGCGGTTCGTCTGAGGCTCGGGAATCGCGGAGCCGCCCATGTTCGGCGGGAGGTCGTCGTCGGTAGCTTGGAACGGGGGCTTTTGCTCCTGCTTTGGCGGATCGGGCGTCGGAGAATTCTGCGCCACACGCTGCCCATCGTGCTTCGGCTGAATCGGCGTGACATTCGCTGGCCTGGCCGGTGGCGTTGCGCGGTCCGCCGGAGCTCCGGAGAGCCATTCCTTAAATGGCTGGAACTCCTTCACTCCCGGTTTGGTTATCGCTTTCCCGGTGTACGGAGCAGAGCCATCAGGGAACATCACGCGGCTCTTGTCCACGATCAGCGTGTTGTCGTCGTCCATTGCCCCAACGAGATCGAATTCGTACTCGAGGCCTTCGCGCTGTACCGGCGCCAGGCCGATCTTTACGCGTTGCTTCTTGCCAGTGCGCTCGTTCACCTGCTCCTCGTATGCGGTCTTGGTGCGCATGGTGCAGATGATGTGGCAGGGAGAAGCGATCATCGTGTCCACCATCCCCCGCTCGTGCGGCCGGAACTCCTTCCAGCCGGCCATGTCGTCGCGTGAAGAGGCCCGCTTCCGGGCGTTGTCTACGAATTCCAGCGCGCCGTCCTTGCCCGTCCAGAAGTGGCTCAGGGAATCACAGCAGAACACGTCATATCCCGCGTCCTCGGCCGCTTTCAGAGACGCAAGGAAGTTGGAGGGGCTGAAGCTGTCGAGCTCCAGCACATCGAAATCGAAAAGGTCTGCGTACTTCGACAACGATCCGTGCTCAGTGTCGATAGCCGCGATTTTCCCGTCTGGACCAGCCAGGAGGCGGGCCAGGGTAAGCATTGTGAAGCTCTTGCCGCTTCCGGCCGGGCCGATCAGGGCCACGCGGCCCTTGGCTTCACGCTTCACTGCTTTTCGGAACTGTGGTACTGTTGCTGCCATAGTCTGATGTACCTTTCGGCCGGTCTTGTGCCGGCCTTTTTTATCGGTGGATCAACGCTGTCACGGCGGTAAGCAGTCCGCAGAACAGCAGAGCATTCAAAGAAACCGAAACGATGGTGAACTTGCACAACGAGGCGTGGCGGAGTCGCCAGCGGTCCGCCTCGGACGCCGCTTTTGTCGCAGCCTGAAATGGATCGGCTACGCGCTCATGCGGGCAGGAAAGGCCGGTTGTCGCTTTCATGCAGCCACCTTTCCGGTCGCCCGATCGATCAGCCATTGCCGGTGCCTGGCGACTTCTGAGGCATCCATGCGCCCTACGGTGATCGCTAAGATTGTGCCGATAGCCCTAGCGCAGCGGCCCGCCACATCCGGATCGTACGCGTAGAACAGATCCATCCCTCTCGCCACTTCGCGGATCAGGGCAAGCTGCGCCTGACGCCCGGCCGCGTCCCGTTGCGCCTGCTGTTTCTCGTCTTCGACGGATTTGAGCGCGCTCCGCAGCGCCGTCACTTCGCAGGAGTCGCAGTACGGCTCGCCGCACACCATGCGTTTGTGCTCGTTGCAGAACCGCTTTCCGCAGCCCTCGCACACGAAGGCGTGGCCGTTCTCCTCGCAGTGGTCGCACAGGTCGTTCAAGCATCCCGGCGCCGAGCAGGCCGTCCGCTTGAACGGGAAGTCCTCGGGGTGAGTCTTGCGGGCCACCGAGAAGTTGGCGCCGCATTGCTCGCACTGGCCCGCATCGCGCAGGCGCGGCCGGGGAGCGGTCATGCCGTTATCGAGCATCGACTGGCTCCCTAAAACTCCACGTCGGCAGGCGCTGGCGTTCCGGATGGCGTTCCAGTTTCGGGCGGTTCCGGCATTACTGGCGGCTCAATCGATCGGCGCTGCAAAACGGTCTTCGCCACGACCTCTTCTTCCGCGACAAACACGCACTTCATCCGGGGGCGGCCGTAGTTGTAGTCAGAAACTGCCTCGAAGTGCCCGGGGACAGCGGTCTCGATGCCCTTGCATCGGTCCAGGCACATCTGTTCTAGATCCTTCGTTTCGAAGGTGATCTCAAAATCGACTTTCATTGGGATACTCCTTGGTGGGTGCCGGTTGTTCCCCAGGCACAACCGGCAAAGCCCCTACAACCCGGCGCGCGCCGGGCAAAACCGAGTGTGTCCCTCTCCGGTGATATCTGCCGGCGAGATGCTCGGGCATGGGGCGGGCGTGGGCCGCGCACTTCACCTTGGGGTCCAACATCGACAACTCGGACCTTACCGGCGGCTTCGTTTCCGCCCCCATCGTCGTGTGTGGTATGTCGAGAACTTGTGCCGGTGAATCGCCACCGGCAGCGGCGGGTCCGATTGCCCTACCCGCTTTCTGTTGGGTTTTGCTGGAGCCAGCGTGCCCGAGTCGAACGGGCTTCGGATGACCTGGGTATAACCCAAATCCCCGCCGACTACGGCACATGCCGACCGGCGATCCGACCGCCCACGCTGGCGTAACTGAAAGAATCTCTTCGCCCGGGATGACTCGTCCGCTTCCCGGCGACTCGCCGCTAGCGGGCTCATCGCTCGGCATTACTGCGCTGTGTCCTGTCTCCCCTCCCGGGCATGGGGGCTCTATTTGTACGCGCCGAAGCGGGCGCGGTATGCCAGCGGCCATCAGGTTCCTACGCTCGTTCGTCGGCCCCGCTCTCCGTATCGCTCTGCGAAGCACGGGCAGTATGATGTACGCAGCATGAATCCGGCCTGGAACTCCAAGCACCTGATGATGTGATGGCCCTTGACAGGCAACCGCTGGCAAACTGGAAGGGGCCGCTCCCGGAAAGTCCATGAGCGCATCCTCCGCTGACGCCATCCGATGTGCGCCAGCAATCGGGCTGGTATTGCCCTTTACGGAGTGATTTTGGCCCCTATAACTAGCATTCAGATAGCCGTCGCCCGCGCCTCTGTCTGCTGGCCGGCCGTGCCGGTGGGTCACTGGACTGGCGTTGGCGGCGGCTACCTGAATGGGCCGGGTGTCCGCCCGGCTCGGGGTTGCGTGGTCTTCTCTGCGGGCGAGCGCTGCCACGCCGACGC
>JAEZIJ010000053.1 GCA_023436715.1 Acidobacteriota bacterium | reverse complement strand
CCCACCGTTCGGCCGAGCTGGTGGGCGGCGTTCATGAGTTCTCCTCGCCGGTGTTGACTTCCGGCAGAGAGATCCCCAGCAGGGCCGATACTTTTTTTTGCACGTCAATGATGATCTCGGCCTGTTGGAGGCGGCGGCTCAGACGGGCATTTTCCGCGCGTAACCGCTGGTTCTCATCGGCCAGCGGGTTGGTTGTGGGCTTGCGGCCACGCTTCTTCGGCGCCAGTGCTTGGAGCTCGCCTTGTTCGCGTTGGCGCCGCCAGGAGGCCAGATGGGACGAGTACAGCCCTTCGCGGCGCAGCAGGGCTCCAATGGCACCCTCATCGCGACAGGCCTCAGCCTGCTCCACAATAGAGCGCTTGTACTCGGCAGTGAACTGGCGCCGCCTCGGCTTGGCAGGGACTTCGGGGTCGGGAACGGGACCCGGCGTGGCGCCGCCGGAGTCAACAGCTCCTCCGCTGCGGTCGGGCTCGCTACGCTCGCCCTCCCTCCGCTGCGGAGCTGTTGACTCCGCCTGTGTGGGTTTCGACTGCTTGAGATTCGACTTGAGCATTGAGCATGAAATCCTTCTCCGCCCTCGACAGTAATCCTTCTCCGCCCTCGACAGTAATTAACAGCGGGGAAGGTGTCTCAGTCATGTTGGCACAGAGGGGAGCGCGGATGATGTCGGCCACCTCCACTGGAGGCCTGCTTATTGTGGCTTCCGCAATCTCCGCGAGAGCTTAACGGGTGAAGGTGTCGCGACATTGATTCGCTCCAGAGGGTTTCGTGTTGCTTGCAGATGTCGGCGTGAAAGGTGGAGGTAAGCGGAGAGCGCAAATGTTCAGAACAACGGTGTTAACGGCCAGTTTGCGGTGTTCGAGCAGATGAGCGTGGTAGCTGCGAATGTCGTCGGGGCCAAGTTGGTCGAGTGGCGCCCTGACGTGCTGGCTGAAATGCTCTACCGCCTTCAAGTAGGAGTGGATCGTGGTCGCGGCGTAATTGCGGCGGACGAGTTCCTCTCGCATCCGGTGAATGAGTGTTGTCAAGGAGACCTCCAGTCTCAGTGACAACCTTAGCTTCATTCTCCGCGAATGCTCGGTCGGCCGCCGCGTCAGCGGCTTCGTTCAAGTCGGCTTGGAGCCGGTTGGGGGTCATGGCAAACTGGGAGAAGTACATCAGCGCGCCTTGTAACCCGCCAAGGCGGACAAGGAGGCGGGAATCATGACGCCGACGCCGCTGATGCGCTACCCTACGGAGTGCCGTATCGCATCGACATCTCTTGTCCGCCCACCGACGCGCTTGACGTCCTCGTTCAGTTGGGAGCACTCGACATCGAGCCTGTTAGCGGCGGACTCGCCGCCATCATCCCCGATGGTGTGAAGCTGGATGTCGTGACTGGCGCGCTGGGTGGGGCCAGCATCACTTTTTCGGCTGCGGACGCCCGGGATGAAGGGTCCGTCTGGCTGCTGAGTCCGCGAGCCGTTCGCATCGGCGGTCTTCTGATAGCGCCGTCGCAAGCCGCCGCTTCTTCGCCGGACACGCTCATATTGCGCGATTCCCCAGCCTTCGGAACTGGACATCATCCAACGACGGCACTCTGCGTCGAGGCGCTCGAGGAGATCCTGACCGTCGAGCGCCCCGACAGCGTCCTCGACGTAGGCACGGGATCCGGCATTCTGGCATTAGCGGCGCTCAAGATGGGCGTACGGCAAGCCGTTGGCCTGGACGTCGACGCCGATGCGCTGAGAGTCGCGGCGGAGAATGCGCGCCTGAATCATCTTGCCGACCGGCTGCAGCTCGTCCTCGGCGGACCGGATGTTGTCGATGGCAACTGGCCGCTAGTAGTCGCGAACGTGCTGGCCGCCCCGCTGATCGAGATGGCGCCGGTAATGGTTCGGCGTTTGAGCGGGCGCGGCCGGCTCATCCTCTCCGGCATCCCGTGGTCACTCGAATCCGAAGTACGGCAGGCATATCAACACCTCGGAATCCGGCATGTCCGTTCGAACACGCGCTCCGGGTGGACGGTCCTGGTAGCTGAAGCTCCGTGGTAACGCTGCCCGCACCACCCATGGCCCGATCAGGAACGATAGGTCGGCTTGCGACAGCCCGACTTACGGGTAGGCATTGTTGGTCGTATCTCCCGGATGCCGACTTCCAGGAATGGGATCGCGCGGGCCTTCCCTTGCCTCGTTTGCCCGGACGGATTGCGCGTGAAAAAGAAGGGGCCCGCGCTGCGGAGCCGCTCGCGCGCGACGCGCCTAGGCCCTGTTCAGAACTCTCTTGGGCAGGAAGAAATCATCCCTCTTCAGGTTGCATTTCTTCGCAACATACTTACAGAAATCGAGACGTCCGGCCTTCTGATCGCGAGTATCCGAGCCGAACGTGAATTTCAGCCCATGCTCTTTCGCTATGTCGATGAATCTCTCATGCGGCGTACGGGCGAGGTCGTTTATTTCGACTGCGAGATCTTTCCTTTTCAGGGCCGCGACTATCTTCTCCATTCTTTTGTCGGTCCACAGCATATAGTAGTCGCGCGCAATGCAGACCGGCAGGAAGAGCGGCCATCCGAAGATGTTCAGCGGTTCATTGTTGTTGATGACCTCCAGGATACGAGTCATGTACGTATCCATGAACTTCTGCGGATCATCAACATATGTGTCGAAATTCCATATGCGGAGCGTCTCTGCGTAGCCGTTGCCATTGGGAATGGTCTGGGCATCCATCAGAACGTAATCCAACTGCTTGACCAATTCCGGCGAAAAGCTCCTGGACCATCCCGGACTCATCGGCTGCAGACCACAGTGGACCGGGTAAGGCTTGAGCGACTCAATGAACCCTCTCAGGCCCGCGTCGTCATTTACGCCGCCTCCGGGATTCACCACGATGCCGAACTGGACACCCGTCTTTTTGGAAATCTCCATCACCCGGTCGATCGTGAAATTTCGGGTGAGGTGAACGTGTAGGTCCACCAGCGGAAACTCGTCACGGGCTGGCGCCCCGAGGCTCCGGGAGAGAGGCAAAGCGGTCAACAGTCCGCCTGCGATACCGGAGCTTTTGAGGAATGCTCTACGTTCCATGAGGATCACGTCCTATCGGCTGCTATCGACACTGGCATAACCCGGAGTTTCCATGTTGGGCTTCCGAATCTCATTCAGTGTAAGCCAAGCCACCAAAGACCGCCAACCCATGGTCTGCGACATGAAGGGCATTACTCTGGACGCCGCCCTCCCTCGCCTTCACCGTCGAATCCGTTCCCGGCCGTACCGAAAGAATAACTGCCCTCACCGCCCGAACTTACGCCCCACACGCGCCCCGCGGCCCCGGCCTCGGGTTTACCATGCCCGCGGAGAGCGCGCGTGTTCTGTCTCTACACATCCTCGACCAATAACCGGCCGCACCCGAAAATCGAAAACTACCAAACGAACCTAATCCCAAAAACGGACACCGGCGCTCAACCCGCTCCGCGCTCCGCGATCAGCCTACACCGGAATCTTCTGCCCCGCCGCTTCGTGGATCTCCTGCAGACTCCACACGCGGATCGGGTCGCGCCGGCGAGAGGCCACGGCTCCGGCTGCCGCCTTGGCTCCGCTCATCGTCGTGATGCACGGCACCCGGTAGGCCACCGCCGTCCGCCGGATCGCCCGCTCGTCGCTGAACGAGTGCGCCCCCGCTGCGGTATAGATCACAAGCTGAATCGCCCCCGCCTTCAGCAGATCCACCGCGTTCGGCCGGCCTTCGTTCACCTTCAATATGGTTTTCGAGGTCAGCCCCGCCGCCCGGAGCGCCGCCGCCGTCCCGCGGGTCGCCACCAGCTTAAATCCCAACTCCGCCAGCGTCCGCGCAACCTCGACCGCCGCCGGTTTCTCGCGGTCGTTCACGCCGATGAACACCGTGCCGCTGTCCGGCAGCGGGGTTCCCGCGCTCAACTGCGACTTGCCGAACGCCTCGCCGAAGTTCTCGCCGACGCCCATCACCTCGCCGGTCGACCGCATCTCCGGCCCCAGTGCCGGGTCCACGCCCGGGAACTTGTTGAACGGGAACACCGGCGATTTCACGAAGAACTGCGGCACCGGCAGCACGCCGCTCACGCGCCCGCCCGTCATCCCGCCGAGCTCCGCCAGTTTCTTGCCGAGCATCAGGCCCACCGCGATCTTTGCCAGCGGCACCCCGGTTGCCTTGCTCACGTACGGCACCGTCCGCGACGCCCGCGGGTTCACTTCCAGCACGTACACCGTCCCGTTCTGCACGGCGTACTGCACGTTCATCAGCCCGATCACCTTCAGCGCGCGCGCCATCCGCTCCGTGTACTCCTTCACCGTACACAGCACCTGCTCGCTCAGCGAGAACGGCGGCAGCACGCACGAGCTGTCGCCCGAATGTACCCCGGCTTCCTCGATGTGCTCCATGATGCCCGCGATCAGCACGTCCTCGCCGTCCGACAGCGCGTCCACGTCGATCTCGGTCGCGTTCTCCAGGAACCGGTCGATCAGCACCGGCCGCTCCTGCGAGAACACCACCGCTTCCCGCATGTAGCGCCGCACGGTGTCCTCGTCGTAGGCGATCACCATCGCGCGTCCGCCCAGCACGTACGACGGCCGCACCAGCACCGGGTACCCGATCCGCCGCGCCACCGCACAGGCCTCTTCCACGCTCGTCGCGGTCCCGTTCGGCGGAGACGGAATCTCCAGCCGGTCCAGCAGCGCGCCGAACAGCTTGCGGTCTTCCGCCAGGTCGATGTTCTCGGGGTCCGTCCCGATAATCGGCACGCCCTGCGCCTTCAGCGGCAGCGCCAGCGTCAGCGGGGTTTGCCCGCCGAACTGCACGATCACCCCGTCCGGCTTCTCCGTGTCGTAGATGTTCAGCACTTCTTCGAGCGTCAGGGGTTCGAAGTAGAGGCGGTTGCTGGTGTCGTAATCCGTCGAGACCGTCTCCGGATTGCAGTTCACCATGATCGATTCCACGCCGAACTCCTGCAGCGCGAACGACGCATGGCAGCAGCAGTAGTCGAACTCGATTCCCTGTCCGATCCGGTTCGGCCCGCTGCCCAGAATCATGACCTTCTTACGGTCCACCGGCTCCGCTTCGCACTCGCCCTCGTAGCTCGAATACAGGTACGGAGTGAAGCTCTCGAACTCCGCCGCGCACGTATCCACGCGGTTGAACACGGCTCGTATACCAGCCGCTTTCCGCTTCGCCCGAACGGCCAGCGGGTCGGCCTTCAGGAACCGCGCCAGTTGCCGGTCGCCCACGCCGTCGCGTTTTGCCTGGCGCAGCATCTCCTCCGGAATGGTCTCCAGAGTCTCTTTCTCCAGCCCCGCTTCGAGCGCCACCGCGTCCTTCACCTGTTCCAGGAACCAGCGGTCGATCGCCGTCCACTCCCGCACTTCTTCCACAGTGTGGCCGCACTGGAACGCGTACCATATGTAACGCAGACGGTCCGGGTTTGGAGTAATCAGCTTGTTCGCGATCAGTGCGGGGTCGTACTCTTCCGCCGCCGCCGACTTGCCCGTCTCCAGGCTCCGCATCCCCTTCGCCAGCGCCTGCTTGAACGTCCGCCCGATCGCCATCACCTCGCCGACCGATTTCATCTGCGTGCCGATCGTCGGGTCCGACCCCGGGAATTTCTCGAACTGCCACCGCGGGATCTTCACCACCACGTAATCCAGCGTCGGCTCGAAACAAGCCGGCGTTTTGCGCGTGATGTCGTTCGTGATTTCGTCCAGCCGGTAGCCCACTGCCAGCTTCGCCGCGATCTTCGCGATGGGGAAGCCCGTCGCCTTCGATGCCAGTGCCGAGCTCCGCGAAACGCGCGGGTTCATCTCGATAACCACCATCCGGCCCGTCTCCGGGTTGATGGCGAATTGCACGTTCGATCCGCCCGTATCCACGCCGATCTCGCGCAGGCAGCGGATCGCCGCGTCGCGCATCATCTGGTATTCGCGGTCCGTCAGCGTTTGGGCGGGCGCCACCGTAATCGAATCGCCGGTGTGCACCCCCATGGGGTCGAAGTTCTCGATCGAGCAGATGATGATGGCGTTGTCCGCCAGGTCGCGCATCACCTCGAGCTCGTATTCCTTCCACCCGAGCACGCTCTCTTCAACGAGCACTTCGTGGACCGGCGAAAGGTCGAGGCCGCGATCCAACAGTTCCACCAGTTCCTCGCGGTTGTACGCGATCCCGCCGCCCGTGCCGCCCAGCGTGAAGCTCGGCCGCAGGATCACCGGGTAGCCGATCCGTTTGGAGAACTCCAGCCCGTCTTCAACCTTGTTCACGAGCTTCGATTCCGGCGACTCCAGGCCGATCTTCCGCATGGCGTCCTTGAACATCAGGCGGTCTTCGGCCTTCTTGATGGCGTCGATCTTCGCGCCGATCAATTCGACGCCGTACTTGTCCAGCACGCCCGCCTCGGCAAGTTCCATCGAGAGGTTCAACCCGGTCTGCCCGCCCACGGTCGAAAGCAGGGCGTCGGGCCGCTCGCGGGCGATGATCTGCTCCAGGAAGGGGAGGCTCAGCGGCTCGACGTAGGTGCGGTCCGCCAGGTTCGGGTCCGTCATGATGGTGGCCGGGTTGGAGTTCACCAGCACCACCTCGTATCCGTCCGCCTTCAGGGCCTTGCAGGCCTGCGTGCCCGAGTAGTCGAACTCGCACGCCTGGCCGATTATGATCGGCCCGGAGCCTACGATCAGGATCTTGTGCAGGTCGGTTCGCTTCGGCATGGGCTACTTCTTGAACTCCGCCATCAGTTTCATGAAATCGTCGAACAGGTACAGCGAGTCGTGCGGCCCCGGCGCCGCCTCCGGGTGGTACTGTACGCAGAACACCGGCTCGCGCCGGTGCCGGAATCCCTCCACCGTCTGGTCGTTCAGGTTTACGTGTGTCAACTCGACATCGGCCGGATTCAGCGAATCGGGGTCAACCGAGAAGCCGTGGTTGTGCGAGGTGATCTCCACCTTGCCGGTCACCTTGTTCAGTACCGGGTGGTTCGCGCCGCGGTGGCCGAACTTCAGCTTGTACGTCTTCCCGCCCAGCGCAATTCCCAGCAGTTGGTGCCCGAGGCAAATGCCGAAGATCGGCTTCTTGCCGACCAGCTTCTTAATGTTCGCCTGCTCGGTGTGCAGCGGCTCGGGGTCGCCCGGCCCGTTCGAGAGAAAGATGCCGTCCGGATTCAGCGCCAGCACGTCCTCTGCGGAAGTCAGCGCCGGCACCACCGTCACGCGGCAGCCCGTGTGTACCAGCCGCCGCAGTATGTTCCGCTTAATTCCGAAATCGTAGGCCACCACGTGGTAGCGCGGCTCCGCGCCGCGGCCCAGCGGCTCCGATGGCGAGCAGGCTTCGACGCCCTTCTCCCACCGGTAAATCTCGGGGGTCGAAACCCGCGTTGCCAGGTCAAGCCCCGACATTGTGGGAATCGTGCGCGCCTTCTCGACCAGTTCCTTTGGATCGCGCGCCCCGGTCGCCAGCACGCCGCGCATTACGCCGCGCGTGCGAAGGTGCCGCACCAGCCGCCGTGTGTCGATTTCCGCCGCTACCGGGATGTTCGCGCCGGCCAGGAACTGCTCCGCCTGCTGCTGGCTGCGCCAGTTGCTCGCGATCGAGGAGAACTCCCGCACCACCAGCCCCTCAATATAAGGACGCGCCGATTCGTTGTCCTCCGGGGTGGCGCCGTAGTTGCCGATCTGGGGATAGGTCAGAACGACGATCTGCCCGGAATACGAAGGATCGGTGAAGATCTCCTGGTACCCCGTGATCGACGTGTTGAAAACAACTTCCCCCGAGCTTTCTGTAAGCGCACCAAAGCTCCTGCCCTCGAAGACCGTACCGTCTTCCAGGGCCAAAATTGCAGTCTTCAAGCCGATTGTCCTCCGGGGGGATGGCGTAACATCCATTTCACCACATTCCACTTCCGTAGGGCGACTGGCGCACCGCGCAGTGGGGCAGGGGCCTCGCCCTGCGGCGGGCTCCCAGCCCGCCTGCGTGGCCGGCCTGAGAGGCCGGCGCAGCCCGAGGGGCTGCCCCACTTGGAGTTCCGGATCTGATCCGCCTCCTCGCTCGGCGGATCTCCGGGTATGATACTGTGACAAACATGTCGAGATTCAGCAGACGGGACTTTCTCAAGACCGCAGCGGCCGCGGCCGGTGTACTGACTACGGGCCGCACACCACTCATTGCAGCAGCTAAAAAGTCCGCAACCGACTGGGTTGCGCTGGGCAACTCGGGCGTGAAGGTGACCAGGTTGGCTTTCGGTACGGGCACCTACGGCGGCCGGGTTCAGCGGGAACTGGGACAGGAGGGGTTCACCAGGCTCGTGCGGTACGCCTACGATAAAGGCATCCGTTTCTTCGAAACCGCCGACTCCTACCGTGGAATGCCGCAGATGCTCGCGACCGCGCTCCAGGGCATCCCCCGCGACTCCTACAAGCTCATGACCAAGGTCCGCACCCGCGCGGAAGAGGATCCGAAGGCGACCTTCGACCGCCTGTGCAAGGACCTCAACACCGAGTACGTCGACATCATGCTGCTCCACTGCGTCCGGACCCTCGGCTGGCCGGACGAGTTGAAGCGGCTCCGCGACGCACTCTCCGAGGCCAAGTCCAGGAAGACCATCCTGGCGCACGGCGCTTCGTGCCACGGTATCCTGCCCTTGCGCGCTTTCCCCGGGACCAATTGGCTCGACGTGGCGCTGCTGCGCGTCAACCACGACGGCACGCGCATGGATACGCTCCAGGGCGGGGAGGGCGAGGAGAAGGGCGACGTCAAACAGGTGGTCGAGAACGTGAAGAAGATTCACGCCCAGGGCACCGGCGTCCTCGGCATGAAACTGATGGGCGAGGGCCGGTTCACCAAGCCCGAGGACCGGGACGCATCCCTCAAATTCGTGCTCAAGCTCGGCACGGTGGATGCCTTCACCATTGGCTTCAAGAGCCCGGCCGAGATCGATGAGGCGATGGAGCGGATCGACAAGCACCTGAATGCCTGAACCCCTGTCACCACCACGGGCCGGGCTGCATCCTGTAAACTGAGTACGGAAATGCCTCTCTACGAATATCGGTGCGCCAGCTGTGGCGCAAGGTTTGAGCAGTTGCGGCGCATGCAGGACGCCGGCAAGGAAACCGCCTGTCCGAAGTGCGAATCCGTCGACGTCAAGCGAGAGCTCTCCACGTTTGCCAGCCACATGGGTTCCGGGGCGGGTTCGACCGCGCCGTGCGGCGCTCCGGCTTCCGCATGTGGCTCAGCGGGCTCCGGCCGCTTCCGGTGAGGGGGCTGATTCAGGGCGGCGGTCTGCCGCTCACCTCCACAGGTTCTTTCCGTAACTTTTGCCGGACCCTTTGCGCCTCTCCATGTTGAGGAGTCCGATGTCTGCATCCACCCACCCTGCGCCACTGCCGATTCGGCAGCCAGAGCCCCCTGGCCCGGGCCCGGTTCGCGTGCCGCAGCCGGTCCACCCGAAGCCGCCGCGGCGTTGGCTTGTGCCGACGGCGCTTGCGTTCATGGGGCTGCTGGGCGGAGCGCTGTATCTGATGCTCAAGCCGGCCCAGGCCACCAAGACCGGCTCCGCGGACCTTGTGCGGACGGCCAGAGCCGTCTCCGGCAACCTGGACCGGGTCGTCCGCGTCGCGGGCCAGACTTCAGCCCGCAACTACGCCACCATCATGGTCCCGGTTTTCCGCGGACCGGACTCCGGACGCGACCTGACGCTCACCAAACTGGCGGGCGCGGGCACTTTCGTGAAGAAGGGCGATATCATCGCCGAGATGGACACGCAGTCGCTGTCGGACCACATCGACGACGTGGAGGATCAGGTCCAGCAAGCCAACAACGACGTTCTGAAGAAGAAGGCCGAACAGGATGTCGAGCGCGAATCGATGCAGCAGAACCTTCGAGTGGCCAAGGCCGACCTGGACAAGGCGAAACTGGACCTTTCGGCGGGCGAGGTTAAGACGGAGATCGAACGGGAGCTGCTGAAGTTGTCGGCCGATGAGGCGGACGCGGCATATAAGCAACTCCAGCGGGACGTCGCGTTCAAGAACGCAGCCGACGCAGCGGAGTTGAAGATTCTGGAGATCACGGTCCGGCGCCAGAACATACACCTGAACAATCACAAAAGCGATCTGAGCCGGTTCACCATGAAGGCGCCGATGGACGGCCTGGCGGTGATGACCCAGGTCTTCCGCCAGGGGCAAAACACCCAGATTCAGCTTGGTGATATGGTGCACCCCGGCCAGCAGATCATGAAGATCGTGGACACGAGCAGCATGCAGGTGGAGGCCCGGGTAAGCCAGGCCGATTCGAGCGAATTCCGGGTGGGGCAGCAGGCGTCAATCGGTCTTGACGCGTTCCCCGGCCTGCAGTTACGCGGCAAAGTGTACAGTATCGGCGCATTGGCCGTGAAAGGTATGTGGGATACGTATTACATCCGGAACGTGCCGGTCAGCATTTCGATCGAAGGGCGCGATCCGCGTGTGATTCCCGACCTCTCGGCCTGGGCTCATGTGCGCACCGGGGCCGGCGAGACAAACGCGGTTATCGTTCCCCTCGAGGCGGTCCGGACGCAGGGCGGCGAGAGCGTGGTGTATGTCAAGGGCGAGAAGGGGCTCGAAAAGCGCACCGTCGAGCTCGGCTTGAAGACTACTACCCAGGTCGCCGTGCGCTCGGGAGTCAAAGCAGGCGAGGACGTCGCAACCGGCAGCGCCAACTGACCGCTACCCGGTCTTTTCTCCAATCAGGATGATCGACCGCCCGACCGGCAGGTTCAACCCCGCGCGCAGCCACAAGGCTTGAGCCATGACGGGGATCCAGGAAGACGCCGGGTGGAACCGGCTGGTCCGCAATACCCGGATGGACCGGTGTTCAGCCATTTTTATCAGTGACCTACGCCAGAAGAGGTCGCTGCCTGAGATCGCCCACAGGAGCAGCATGCCTCCCCGCGTGAGCACCCGCGCCAGTTCGGTCAAGGCCTTTTCGGTCCCCGCCGGATAGGACGAATCGTCCAGCGCCAGGACGACATCGAACGAGGCACTCTGGAATGGCAGTGAGGTCAGATCGGAACCGGGCGCCAGGGACCGGAGTTTCCAATCGTAGCGATGCTCCAGGTCCGTCGGGCGGCAGACTGCGCTGACCCCCGCATCGAGGACGGCCCCGGATGGCCGCCCCGCGACCAGTGGGTCCAGCAGGCTGAACAGAGCCTGACGCATCCCCCCGAGGTCCGATCCCTTGCCCCCGGCAACCATCAATTCCAGAATAGCGTTTACGAACGCCGGACAAGGTCCGGGTTTCCGGGGCCGAAGTGCTTCAACATGACGAGGTCTTCCTTATCGCTCCGGTTTGTGACCAGGACACCGGCTTTGGCGGCGCGTTCGGTCACAAAGAGTTCGTCCTTGGTCATCTGGCCGAAGCGGATCATCGACGGCGTCTCGACGTCCAGCTTGCCGATGTTGCCGATGCCCTGGACGACGATGAGGCCGTAGGCGGCCGCGTCGCGTATTAAGGCCGAGCGGCCCGGGAACACCGTAAGCTCCTTGGCCGAATAGCAGGGATTCGTGTAGGCAACCCACTTCTCGGAGTAGCCGCAGCCGGCCATGGCCGCTTCATCGGTCCCGGGCTTGGGATGGACCAGGCGGTGCTTTGCGAACTCGGGGTCCACGTTGGCGTCCCAATCCAGCATGGAGATGATGTAGTCGAGGTCGTGGTGCTGCTCGGGCGGGACGTCCTTGACGAGCAGGTCCCACGGCACAACGCGGCCTTCCACCATGGATTGGAACATGCCGAAGACGTCCGAGTTCACCTGGGGCTCGTAGGTCACCAGCGAACCGGGCGCGTGCAGGATGCCGGCGTCGATCTGCCAGCCCGTCCCCGGTTTTAGCTTGTAGGCCCGCGAATGATAGAGAAGGCCGTTATCGCCCTCGTTCCAGCGCTCCAGGCAGCGCCGTACGTCGTCCTTTGTGGTTCCGGGGTTGAGCCCCATGAAGGTGTAGGGGAAGTTATTGCCGGTGAAGTTGTACTGCGGGGGGAAGTAGTAGGCCTCGGGCTTGCCCTTGCGGCCCACCTTCTTCGCGTGCTCGTCCATCTGGTGCATGTGGTGCGGGATGGGGCCGAGGTTATCGAAGAATTTGCATAGGACGTTCCAGCCCCCGTGTTCGCGCATGACTTCGGCGCCGAGGAACTCGTCGCCCATAGTCTCGATGGCTTCCTTCAGCAGAATCCGCTTGCCGTCGGCGGCAATGTAGCTGAGGCCCTCGTCATCCGGCGTGCCGGGGCCGTTGTCGGCGCGTGTGGTGGACGAGAACCAGCGTTCATCAATGCCTCCGCGGTGCCCGCCGAGCGCATAGAGGTCCCTGGGGTCGAGTTTGAGCCGGCCGCCGGGCATCAGGAACGAGCGGGGCACCCAACACGGCGCCAACCGGACGATTCCCTCACCGGCTGCAAGAGTTTCCCGGAGCAGTGCTGTATTAGACATAGATCTATTTAATTGCTATGCAGGTCCGTTGTCCAGGGGGATGCAGGGCAATCCCGCGATGTGCCGATCTGTCTGCGCTAGCGATGCTCAACGATCTGGCGGTCGTGTGAGATCTACACGCAGCCAGCACAATTGCGTACTATTAGCGGTACTATTAGTGGCGTACCGAATCCATTCACACAGATAAGGCGTTTCTGCAGTGGACATTCCAAGGATCTTCAACATCACCGAAAGTGCTCACCGCATCCATAACCCGTTAACACCCGAAAAGCTCGCCACTCTCGGAGCGGCGTTGCGCCTGGAACCGGGGACCCGTGTGCTCGACCTCGGCAGCGGTTCGGGCGAGATGCTGTGCACCTGGGCACGCGATTACGGAATCAGCGGCATCGGTATCGACATGAGCCAGTTGTTCACCGAGCAAGCGAGACTCCGCGCTGAAGAACTCGGCGTCGCCGATCGGGTCGAGTTTATCCACGGCGACGCTGCCGACTACGTCGCCGGCGAAAAGGTCGGTGTGGCAGCCTGTCTCGGTGCCACGTGGATCGGTGGGGGAGTCGTCGGCACCATCGAGCTTCTGGCGGAGAGCCTCCGCACCGGAGGGATCATCCTCATCGGCGAGCCGTACTGGCTGCAGTTACCGCCGACGGAAGACGTTGCCAAGGGATGCCTTGCCGGTTCGATCTCCGACTTTCTCATGCTTCCAGAACTTCTCGCGTCTTTCGGCGACCTCGACTATGACGTCGTGGAAATGGTTCTGGCAAACCAAGACAGCTGGGACAGGTACGAGGCGGCCAAGTGGCTCACCATGCGCCGATGGCTCGAAGCGAATCCCGACGACGACTTCGCGAAAGACGTTCGAGCCGAACTGACCTCGGCACCCGAACGCTACGTCGCGTACACGCGTGAATACCTGGGCTGGGGCGTGTTCGCGCTGATGGCGCGGAAATTCGCAACAAGGCCAGCGTCGAGCGGCGCTACTACCTGAGCTCCATCAGCGATCCCCAACGCAGGATGCCCACCGTGCCCGCAAGAATCACAGCGCCGCCAACCTGGGCATCATCCGCCGGGCTTTGCCCGGCGTCGGGCGAAGGGCTGGCCCCACTGAAGCCATGCCGTGATAAGGTTCTATGCGTCGCTGGTCTCAAGCGATGCGTCCGCTTCGGCGCCGCTTTCGCCGAGGATGCGGTAGATCGTCGTGCGATTGATTCCGAGGATTTTGGCGGCGCGCGCCTTGTTGCCGCCCAGACGGTCCAGCACGCGCCGGACGTGGCGCCGTTCGACCTCTTCCAGGGACAGCAGGTCGTCGTCATCGGCCTCCTGCTGGGTGCGGCGAAGGTGCTCGGGAAGATCCTGCACATCCAGAACATCGCCTTCGGTCAACATGCAGGCGCTGCCGAGAACACTCTTCAGTTCCCGAACATTTCCCGGCCAGGAGTAGCGCGCCAGCAAAAGCTGAGCGCGCGGCGTGAGGCCGCGAACCGGCTTGCTGTACTCCGAGGAAAACGAGTCAAGGAAGTAGCGCTCGAGCAACGGAAGATCATCTCCCCGTTCACAGAGCAGCGGCAGCTTGACTTCCACCATCGAAAGCCGGTAGAAGAGATCCTCGCGGAACTTGTTCTGGGCCATCATCTCGCGGAGGTTGCGATTCGTCGCGGCCACCACCCTCACGGAGACGTGCCGCACACCGGGGGAGCCCACCCGCTGCACCTCGCCGTTTTCGAGGACCCGCAGCAGCTTGCTCTGCGTGTCCAGAGGCATATCGCCAATCTCGTCCAGGAACACGGTGCCGCCATTGGCGTACTCGAACAGGCCCACTTTGTCCTGCCCGGCTCCAGTAAACGCGCCGCGGACGTGCCCGAACAGTTCGCTTTCAAAAAGCGTTTCCACAACCGCCGAGCAGTTGCACACCGCGAAGCGATTGTTCGCAACCGGGCTGAGGCGGTGCAGGGCGGCGGCGACGAGTTCCTTGCCCGTGCCGGTAGCTCCGGTGACAAGCGCGGTCCGGAAATGCGGGGCGACACGGCGAATCCGGCGGAAAACATCGATCATCAGGGGGCTTCGGCCGACGATGCCTTCGAACTGATTGGCCCGAAGCACCTCGCCTTCCAACTGAGATGCCGCATAACGGCGCCGGAACTGCTCGATCAGCTTGCCGGCGCGATCACGCAGCAGGGCAACCGAGAGCGGTTTCGTCCAGTAATCGCTCGCGCCCTTGTGAATCGCCTGCACGGCCGACTCAGGCGAGTAGTGCCCCGTAATCAGGATGACATCGGTGTCCGGCGAGGCTGAGGCGATCCGCTCCAGGAGTTCCATTCCGCCGATGCCGGGCATCATCAGGTCGATCAAGGCGATCTGGGCGCGGTTCCGAAGAACGAGGTCAACTCCGGAAGAGGGGTCGGTGGTGGTGATGATTTCGAGATCGCGCTCCGATTTCAGCGCCGCCGAGATCAACGCAAGGCTGGCGGGGTCGTCGTCGATGGCTACGAGCCGGATTTTGAAATCGCCTGCGGCGGCCATAGGATCAAATCGTTTCCTTACGGAGGAGGGCAGCCACCTGTCTGCGCACATCCGCCGGGCGGATCGGCTTCGTGATGTAGCCGCTGAAGCCGGCGCTGAGCGCCGATTCCTCAGCGCCCTGCATAGCGTGGGCCGTCACGGCCACCACCGGAAGGGTAACGAATCTGGGGTCCTCGCGTAAACGCCGAAGCACGCCGAAACCGTCCATGACTGGCATTTCGATATCGAGCAGGACCAAGTCCGGAGTTTCCCCGGCAATCATCTCGAGGGCCTGGCCGCCATGGCAAGCCTCAAGTATCTCACGATCAGGGCCTTTCAACACCACCCGGAGCAGCTCACGGCTGGCTGCGTTGTCGTCGACAACGAGGATTCTATTCATCGCCCGCGGCAGCACTCCTTCCGCCTGCGATTTCGCCCGCCGCAGGCAGCGTAAACGTGAACCGGCTACCTTTGCCGGGCTCGCTTTCCACCTGGATCTCGCCGCCGTGAAGCTCGATGAGCTTCTTTGTGATCGCCAACCCCAGTCCCGTACCCTCTTTCACGCCCTTAGTGGTAGCTCCCACCTGATAAAACTCGGCGAAGATGGCTCGCTGTTCTTCGGATGCGATGCCGATTCCGGTATCGTTCACCGCGATCCACACGCTCCGGTTTTCCATGCCGGCTTCGACCCAAACCCGGCTGTCTTCGGGCGTAAACTTCACGGCGTTGCTGAGCAGGTTGTAGAGAATCTGCTTGAATCGGGTGCGGTCGGCGCAGATCTCGAACTCTGCCGGCAGTGCACTATCCACGTGGAGCCGTTTCGCTTCGGCGAGGGGCCGGATCACGGAAAGCACTTCGACCAGCGCTTCGGCGGGGCGGAAATCCTGGAGCTGGAGTTCGATGCGTCCGGCCTCAATTTTCGAAAGGTCGAGAACATCATTGATCAGTTCCAGAAGATGGCTGGCGCCACGCTGGATGTGGTGGACAAAACTCTGCTGCGTTTCATTGAGCGCGCCCTCGCTTTCTTCGGACAGGAGGTCGGAGAAGCCGATGATGGCGTTCATGGGCGTCCGAAGCTCATGGCTCATGCGGGCGACGAATTCGCTCTTGAGACGGCTGGCGCGCTCCACTTCCCGGTTCCGGGACTCGAGTTCCTCGTTTAGCGCACCGAGTTCGGCGGTGCGCTCGGCGACCCGCCGCTCGAGATTTTCATTCAACCTGCGAATCCGCTCCTCCACCTCCTTACGTTCGGTGATGTCCTGCATCAGCACCACGCCGTGCAGGGGGGACTCAGGACCGGAAAGCCAGGCGCCCGACAGGTGAGTCCAAACGGCTTGACCGTCCTTCCGCAGGAAACGCAATTCCATATCTACAACGCGGCGCTCGCCTGAGACTCCCTCCTCGAAGACGGATCGCGCACTTGTGAGTTCGCCCGGGCCGGTAAGGTCGAAGACTGTCTTTGCGAGCAGATCGCTGCAGCTGTAGCCCAGCAGGTTGCACAGCGCGGGGTTCACTTGGAGGAACCGGCCCTCGGGCGAGATGATTGCCATGCCTCCGGCCGCCTGCTCGAACATGGAACGGAACCGGGCCTCGCTGAAGCGCAGGCTCTCTTCGGCTCGACGCCGTTCGATGGTGGTAGCCAGTACACCGGCAACGGCCTGGAGAAAGTGCACGGCGTCAGCGGCGAATTGGCGCCGGGTCTTCGAGAACGCGCCGAGGACCCCGAACGGGCGCTGCGGGTCGCCAATGAGAGTTGTCGCGCCGCTGACGACTCCATTGTCATGGAGCAGGGCCGCGCCTTTAAAGCGAGGGTCCGCCGCGAGATTCTCGACTATGACCGGAGTTCCGGCCAGCACTGTGAATCCGGCTTGGGAGGCGGCTCCGACTGTGGCGCGGCCCACGGTTCCCGGCGGCCAACCCACGCCCGCGCGCAGGTCCAGAGTCTTCCCATCAGGGTTGATCTCGAGCACTTCCGAGAACTCGACTTCGAGAACTTCGGCGATGATTTCCGCCGTCCGTTCCAGAAGGGCGCCAAGGTCGTCGCCCTCCAGGGCATAGCGCCCGAGTTGCGCAACCGCTTTCTGCCGGCCGGCGCGAGCCTGTAATTCCAACTCGGCCTGCTTGCGGACGGTAACATCCTGCGCGATGCCTACAAAACGGTACAGATTGCCCGCCGAGTCCCGGACGGGAAAGGCGCGATCCCAGACCCAACGCACGGAGCCACCCGGCCGCACGATGCGAAACTCGACATCCCACTCTCCCGATTGCAACGCGCGCTGGATGGCGGCCTCGAACGCACCACGATCCCGCGGATGAATCGATTCGAGGAGAGCCTCGGAGAATCCGCCCACAGTATGGCGGCTGCGCCCCCAGATCTTTTCGAATGCAGGGCTCAAATAGAGAAAGCGGGAGAGGCCGGCGTCGGCGATCCAGAACATCTCCTCGATGTTTTCCGCCATCTGCCTGAAACGCTCTTCGCTGACGCGCAAAGCTTCTTCGGCGGTGCGCTTCTGGGCTTCCTGCTCCATCCTCTCCAGAGCGAGCGAAAGGTTCGCGGCCACTTCGCCGAGCATGGAAACGTGGTCGCCGTCGATGAGGCCGGGTTCAGCGGCGTAAACGGTGAAAACGCCGATGGTGCGATCCGCCGAACGTATCGGGAAGGCAGCCGAACCGCGGTAACCGCGCCGGAGGGCTTCATCCCGCCACGGGAGCATACGGGAATCATTTGCGATGTCGTTGACCACGAGGTGCCGGCCTTCACGCAGCGCCGTTCCCGTGGGACCGCGGCCTTCGGGTTCATTGAGGGTCGAAATGCGGATGTTACCCAGATACCCGTCTTCAAATCCGAAATGGGCAGCGGGCACGATACGGCCGTCCGGACCCGCGAAGCCGGCCCAGGACATCCGAAATGCGCCATCCACAACCGCGATCCGGCAGACCTCGCGTAGAAGTTCCTCACGGTCGCGGATACGGACGATGGCCTCGCTCGCCTGGCTGAGCACCGCGTAGAGGCGGTTGGAACGCAGGAGTTTCGCCTCGGAACGGCTGCGCCGTGTGATCTGCCGGGTCAACTGGAAATAGACGAAAAACAGCATGGAGAAGCTCAATACCGTCCCGATCAGCATCGTATCGATGGAGCTTCTCGCGTCAGCCCGGGCTTCGGCCGAAACGCGCTTGAGGAGATCGCGCTCTTCGTTTTCCATTTGATCGATCACGGCCCGGATCGCATCCATCAGCTGGTGACCCCGTCCGCTGAATAGAACCGGGAGAACTCCCTCAATTCCCTTGGTCTTCCGCAACTGAATCTCGTTCTGGTGATGGCGGAGCTTCTCTTGAATAATGGGCTCGATGGCGGTCAGAGAACGCTGCTGCCGTTGGTCGCCGGAAGTCAGGCGCCGCAGGTCGGCAAGGGTGTGGCCGACAAATCCGTTGGCGGCGTAGTAAGGGTCCAGGTAGAAGTCCTCGCCGGTGGCCGCGTAGCCGCGGGCGGCGCTCTCGGCGTCCGCCAGTTGCGTGGCGAGGTCGTCCAGAAGCTCGATGACTTCGTGGCTGTGTTCGACGGCGTGCGAGGTTTCGATGAAGCGGGTCAAGCTGCGGTAGGAGATCACGCCGATCCCGGCGAGGATTACCAAAGCCAGTCCAAACCCGGTTTTGATGGATGTGTCCACTATTTGGCGCATAGGCGAACGGACCCGGTGCCCTGATATGGTCTTTATCGTGGCACAGGGCGTCTAAACCGGCAACACGCTGTTGCGGGGCGGAACATTCCCGATGGCGGGGAGCCAGAGGGGGGACGCCCGATCCCGCAGAATCAGAGGCCTCCTGGCGCTCCGGGGGGGATGGCTCCTGGCGTGCTTAGTCCCGAGTAGATGGTTGCACCTTGGGAGAATGCAGCGGTGGCCGTTTGCGAGAGCCCTGTTGAGGCTGTCACGATCCTCGCCGGCCTGCGGCAAGCGGGTTTCGACATGTCGCGGGTTTCGATCGCGGCCCGGCCGCGGAGCGAGCGGCAGGTAATCGGATGCTTTGACGACGGTACGGGTGGGGTCAAATACTGGGGCGATCAGAGGGAGCTCTGGGCCGGCCTCTGGGAAACGCTGTCAGGCCGGGCCGTGTTTACGATGCCGGGTATCGGGCCGGTTCTGGTGGCCGGCCCGCTTTCAGGGTGGATCGCCGCCGGGTTGGAAAACGCGCCGGTCTTCGGCGGCTTGAGCCCCCTTGGCGCGGCAATTTACAGCATAGGAATCCCCAAGAGCCGGATCGTCGCCTATGAATCCGCCCTGAACGAGGGCAAGTGTCTGATTCTGGCGCACGGCACAGTGAGCGAGGTGAGCCTGGCCCGTGAGGTCCTCATGCCTGTTGGCGGGCAGAGGTGAGGGTCTAGGCTAGGCGGCGCTCGATTTCAATTCCTCACGGATGATGCGGCGCAGGGTGTCCTCCAGCTTTGGCGCCTTGCCATCGAGGTACTCGCGAAGGGCTGCGTTGATCAAGGTCTGGTACCCGGTGGCGGTGCCGGACTGCTCCGCTATTTCGAAAAAGCGATCCACGATGTCCCGATCCAGTCGGATCGTGATGCGAGTTTTGCCTTCAGGCTCCGTTTCCGGAGGAAGGACCGGGCCTCGCTTACCCTTGCTGAAATCGTAGCGATCTTTCATTCGTACTGTTGGCGCTCATGAGGTTCGGCGAGACGCACAGAAATGATCCGGATGTTCTCACCGCGATAGGTGTAGACGACTACCAGCAAGCGATCTCGAAACCCACATTCTCATTGTATGTACAGCGCGTACAGACGCAAGTTTCCATTTCCGGGGGGTAGTCTGATTTTCGGGCTCCCCGAAGACGGAAAAGCCGCATCGAAGGCCGGGGGGAAGGGACCGAAAGCCGGCTTCGATGCGGCGCGCCCTGCGTACGGGCTGAGACCCGGCGCCGGCACGCCCGGCACGCCACCCGCCAGCGGCGTTGCTTCCCGGAGAGGCCCGCGTCCATCTTTCCTCTTCCTGGATACCAGGCGCCCGCCGAAACCACGGTCCCGGGCGAATCGCTTGACTCCCCTAAGACCGGGCGGCCGGGATTTTGACGACACCTTTTTCCGGTGTCGTTAAAATTGTTTTTCGGTTGTCTTAGAAACACGGAGGACAGAGTGTGCGCTTAGTCTCCATCGCGCTCATGCTTGCGGGAATCCTTGCGGCGCAAAGCAATATTGCGCTGGTGGGGGCGGGGTATGTAAACCCGATCCCGGTCCGGGTGGCGCCCGGGCAGGTGGTTACATTCTTCCTTACGGGGATGAAGACGGTGCTGCCGCCGCCGTTCCGGGCGGAGCGGGCGCCGCCCGTGCCGCTTCCGGCGACGCTGGCGGGAATTTCGGCGACCATCCATCAATCCGGCCCGAACACGTGGCTGCCGGTGCCGATTTTCTCAGTGGACCAGATCAACACCTGCGGCGACTCCGCCGACGCTTCCCCAAACTGCCTGCTTACCGCGGTCATGTTGCAGATTCCCTTCGAAGTGGTTCCCCGCGACCCGCTGAGCATGGGGGCGCTGGATCTGATCGGGACGACGGAGATCTCGTTTACCGAGAACGGGGAGGCGGGGGAATCCTTCCGGCTCTCCCCGGTACTGGACAACATACACGTGCTGACGAACTGCGGGGACGCGCGGATGGACGACTATGGAGCGCTGCCGTGCCAGTCCATGGTCACTCACGCGGATGGCAGCCTGGTATCGCTCGTGGGGCAAGCGGCGAAGCCGGGCGAGGACCTGGTGATTTACGCGTATGGACTGGGATCGACGAACCCCGGCGTGAAGTCGGGCGAGGCGTCGCCGGTAGCGGGGATTGCAGCTCCGGTGCGGATCGACCTGGACTTCCGGCCGAACGCGGGGCCGTCGCGGCTGCGGTCAAACCTCGGGTTTGGCCCGACGGCGGCAAACAAGGCGACCTATGTGGGCCTGGTGCCGGGCTCGGTGGGCCTGTATCAGGTCAATTTCAGGGTGCCGCAGCCGCCGGCGGGTACGCCGCGGTGCGGTAGCGGCATGGATTCGAACCTGACCGTGACGATCCAGGGGGCGCAGTCGCTGGACGCGGCCAGGCTGTGCGTGGAAACACAGTAGACTAGCAACGGCGATGCCGGAAACAAGCGCGCACGGTGAAATTCGGGAGTTACCCATGACCGGCCTGCGCCTGGAGCGGACGGCGACCGGGCTACAGGACGAAACCGAGCGTTTGTTCATCGAGGCCCGCGACGATGTTTACCGCTACCTCCTTACGCTGGGCCTTCACCCCCCGCAGGCTCAGGACGCTACGCAGGAGGTTTTCCTCCGGCTGTACGTCGCGCTGAAGAAGGGCGAAGCGATCCAGAACACACGGGCGTGGGTGTTTCGCGTGGCGCACAATCTGGGCCTGAACGTGCGCACGCGCCAGGATTGCGGGCAGCCGTTCGAGCCGGAACTGGAGTGCTCGATAGCCGCCCCGGGCAGGAATCCCGAACAGGCGCTGATAGAGCGCGAAAGAATGGCGCGGTTGCGGAACGCGATCGCGAGTTTGTCAGAGCAGCAGAAGAACTGCCTGTTTTTGCGTGCCGAGGGTCTTCGATATCACGAGATCGCCCAGGTGATCGGGGTGGGCACATCAACCGTCGGCGAGTTTCTTCGCCGCGCGATCACGAAATTAAGGAGGGCGAGCCATGACTAGGTTTCATGCGCCCCATCCTGCCGAAGAACAATTATTGCGTTACGTGGACGGCGAATTGCCGCCCAAGCAGGCCGCGGCGGTGCGCGGTCACCTGGAAGCGTGCTGGAACTGCCGCACGCAACTGGAGGAAATGCAGAAGGGCATCGGCGATTACGTGCGGTACCACGAAGCGCTGAAGGCTGAGTTGCCCGCGCCGCCGCTGCCGTGGGCGGGCCTCGGCCGGCGGATGGAGGCCGAAGACCGCGCGCTCGCGAGTGCGGCGGCGAGGACGATGCCGTTCCCGCGCGTTTCGAGTAGATGGCTCTCGGCTGCCGCGGCTATCCTGCTGGCCTGTCTGGCGTTTTACCGATTCGGTACGACTCCCAAGGTCAGCGCGGCGGTGCTGCTCCAGAAAGCCGTGGCCGCCCAACGTTCCACTGAGACGCGAAACCTCAGAGTGCGGACGCGGGCGCGGTCCTTCACGCGGCCCGCCGTGTATGTGCGCGATGCCGGATCGGATGGGCTGGCAGGTCTGTTCGCATCGGCAAATTACAGTTGGGACCAGCCGCTGAGCGCGCGGTCGTACGCGTCCTGGCGCGACCAGCTTTCCGAGAAGCGCGACGAAGTGGAGACGGTCACCGACGGCGGTTCCAGCCTCTACCGGATACGCACGACGACGCCGGCGGGCAGCCTCGCCGAGGCGACGATCACGCTGCGCGCGCAGGATCTGGCTCCGGTGAGGGGAACGTTCCAGTTTCGCGGCAGCGAGTGGGTCGAGATCACGGAGGCGCCCGTGCCGGCGCCGGAACCGGCCTCGGCTACACATGAGGTGGCACGCGCACTGCCGTTGGCCGCGCCGGAACCCGTGGTTTCCGCGCCGCCGGCCGCCCCCGGACCGAGCGAGGAACTCGAGGCGCTTGCCGCGCTGCACGAGATCGGCGCGGATCTCGGAGAACCTCTGGAGCTGACGCGCACCGATCGCGGTCTGGTGGTTACGGGCACGGGTATCGACCCGCAACGGCAGGAGCAGGTGCGTGCGTCACTTGCCGGTATCCCGGATGTGCAGGTGCGGTTCCGCGAGCCGCGCCCGATGAACGCGAACGAACGCTCCGCCGCGCCGGTGCCTGTAGCCGTGCATCCGCCGGCTTTCGAAGCAGAACTCGAGAAGGCGGCGGGCGGGCGGGTGGCGTTCGAAAAGTTCGCCAACCGTGCGCTCGATCTTGGCGAGGCCTCGATGGCTCGGGCTCACGCGCTCAGGAATCTCGCGCGGCGGTTTCCTGTCTCCGAGGAGTCCCGGCTATCGCAAGGCGACCGCGACGTGCTGGCCTCGATTCGGCACGAGCACGCACGGGCGCTGGCGGGATCGGCGGCGGAGCTTGCCGGGATGCTGAATGCCGCGCTTGCCGCGCTCGGCGCGCCGGCCGATTCCACGCAGGAGGAAGCGCTGGCGTCGGAGTGGCAGGACGCCGCAGGGCAGGTCTTCGCCGCAGCGCAGAGAGTCGACCGGCTGATCAGCGCTTTGCTGGCGGGTGCGAACGCGGGCGTCGCGCAGTCCGAAGTTCCTCGGCAGCTCGCAATCGCCCTGCACCGGCTCCAGGCGCTCTCGGCCGCGTATGAGGGGCGGCGGTAGATGCGGATCCTGGCCTGTTTCCTGCTCCTCGCGGCGGGACTTCCAGGCCAGGATTCTGCGCAGGTTTCCGGCGTTATCAAGGATTCCTCGGATGCCGTAATCCCGGGCGCGATCGTGACGGCGGTGAACCAGGCCACCGGCATCCGCCGCTGGTGCCGCTCGAACGGAGAAGGGTCGTACGTCATCGCTTCGGTGCAGCCGGGCGTCTACAAGATGACGGTTCGCAGGGAGGGGTTCCAGAGCGTAGCGCGGCTGGGCTTGAAGTTCGAAGTTGCGCAGAACGCACAGGTGGACTTCGTTCTACAGGTGGGCGGCACGGAGCAGGAAGTCACGGTGGAAGGCGGTCCGGCGCCGGTGAACGTGGATGACGGCTCGGTCGGGATGGTGATCGGGCGGAAGATGATCGAGGCGCTGCCGCAGGATGGGCGCAACCTCGCCGGGCTGCTCGAACTGACGCCGGGCGTCCTGGTGACGCCGGCAACGGCCGGGGAAGCGGGACAGTTCACTACGAACGGCCAGCGGGCGAATACGAACTACTTCACGCTCGACGGCATCAGCGCCAACACCGGCGTGAGCGGCACGGGAATGCCCGCGCAGTTCAGCAGCGGTTCGCTGCCCGGGATGACCGCGTTCGGCAGCACACACAACCTGATTTCGATGGAGGCGCTCGAGGAGTTTCGTATTGCGACGTCGAGCTTCGCTCCGGAGTTCGGGAGACTGCCGGGGGCGCAGGTGATCGTGACCAGCCGGTCTGGCACGAACGAGTTTCACGGTGCGGCGTTCGAGAGCGTACGAAACGAGAAGTTCAGTGCGAACGACTGGTTCGCCAATGCCGCGGGCCTTCCGCGCGGTGTGCTGCGCTACAACAACTTCGGCGGCGTGTTCGGCGGGCCGGTGCGGCGGAATCGCACGTTCTTTTTCACTTCGTATGAAGGACTGCGGCTTCAGCAGCCGCTCACCTGGACCGCCGCGGTGCCGTCGCAAGCGGTGCGCCGGCTGGCTCCAGGCCCCGTACAGCCAATACTTCGCGCATTCCCGCAGCCGAACGGGCGCGACTTCGGCGAGGGACTGGCGGAACTGACCGCATCGGCTTCGCGACCCTCACGCCTCGATGCGGGGAGCGTGCGGCTCGACCACGCGATCTGCCCGCGGCTCAGCCTGTTCGCGCGATACAGCCGAACGCCTTCGGACAATGACTCGGGGTATGCGCAGATCAACCATTCGACGTTTCTCTCCGAGAGCGTGACGGGCGGTTTGACCGCGCTGATCAGCCCCAGGCTGAACAACGAGCTGCGTGTGAACACAACGAACACGACGGTGGATGGCGACTGGCGGACGACCGGCGCCGGCGGCGCGACGCCGCTCGACCTTTCGCTGCTGCCGCTGCCGGTTGCCGCGCCGCGTGAGCAGTCGTTTTACCAGCTCACGGTCGCCGGTGTGGGACAGCTCATCACCGGCCGGGCGGGGGTGAACAGCGAGCGCCAAATCAACCTGGTGGATACGCTTTCGCTCAACAGGGGAACGCACCAGTTCCGGTTCGGCGGCGATTACCGGCGGCTTCGGCTGAACCGCGGAGGGCCGCCGTACAGCGTGGGCGTGAGTTTCGAGAGCCTGGCGGACCTGCTGGCGAACCAGAACATGCTGCTCGTATTCTCGGAAGCCGAGCAAGTATCGAGTGTGGTGCGCAACGTTTCGTTCTTCGTGCAGGACACATGGCGCGTGCGGCCGCGGCTGACGGTGACGTACGGTTCGCGATGGGAGCTTAACCCGTCGTCGGCCTCGATGCGAACTTCGGCGGACACCGTGGCGGCCGCGGAGAGCACGATTCGGGTGCCGGCTCCGGGCGCTTCGCTCTGGCGCATGGGGTATTCGAATTTTGGCCCGAGGTTGGGGATTGCGTACGGATTGACGCCCAGTGGCCGCTGGGTGCTGCGTGCTGGGGCGGGCGTTTACTATGACGCGGGTTTCAGTGCGCAGGCCGATGCGGTGAACGGCGCGCCGTTCAACAGCCTGCGCATGACGTTCGGTATGCCTTACTCTCTCGCCGCGGCCGCGATGCCGGTGCTGATCCAATACGGCGTTGCGCCGGACCTGCGGCTGCCTTATTCGGTGGAGTGGAACGCCAGCCTCGAGCACGGCTTCGGTGACAAGAGCACGGGATCGGTTTCGTACCTCGGCTCGGCCGGCCGGGCGCTGCTGCGGCGTGAGGCGTCCTTGCGGCCCGATATCGGGGCTGTCGAGGTCGCGGTGGCGACGAACCACGGAGCGTCGGACTATCACGCTCTTCAATTGCAGTACCGCCGAAAGGTTGCGCGCGGGTTGCAGGGGATAGCGTCGTACAGTTGGTCGCATTCGCTCGATACGGTTTCCTGGAGTTCGGCGCTGCAATTGGCGCAGCCGGGGTTCGGGGGGAACGAGGACCGCGGCTCTTCGAACTTCGACGTGCGACACTCGCTTGCGGCGGCGTTCTCGTATGATCTGCCTGCCGCACGGTCGCGGCTCGTGCGCGGCTGGACGCTTCATGGCATTTTCCGCGCGCGGACAGGGTTCCCGGTGGACGTGCTGACGCGGCCGGATGCCTTCGGACTCGGCTTGAGCAACGTGGTGCGTCCCGATCGGAACACGAGTGCGCCAGTGTGGATCGCCGATCCGAACGCGCCCGGCGGCATGCTTCTGAACCGCGCAGCGTTTTCGCTGCCGCACGGTTTGACGCAGGGCAGCCTGGGTCGCAATTCGATTTCCGGGTTCGGCATGCATCAGCTCGACCTCGCTCTGCGGCGGAAGTTCCAGTTTTCCGAGCGCGCGTCGGTTCAGTTCCGGCTGGAGGCGTTCAACGCGCTGAACCACGCCAACTTCGGCGACCCGGTGCGGTTCCTCGCGAGCCCGCTATTCGGCCAGCCGGTTTCGATGCTGAATCTGATGCTCGGCAGCGGGACTCCGAATAGCGGCCTGGCGCCGGCGTTGCAGATGGGCGGTCCGCGGTCGGTGCAGTTGGGGCTGCGGTTGGAATTCTGAAGGGACCAGCAGCTACTTCCGGTCGAGTTCCAGAATAGCTGCAATCTTCCGCATGAACTCGGTGTCCTGCAGAAGCTTACTAACCGCCTGCTGGCCGACCTTGCGAATGCCGGTGACCGCGGTGCCGCCGAAATCGATCGGGATGCGGTCCGGCGCGCGGTGGGTGAGAGCCGCTCCGACCTGTTCAGCGTGCGTCATGTTCACTCCATTTCACCGGGCCGATGCTCGGGATCGTCAGGTGGATGAGGCCAAGCACGGTCAGGTAGGCAATTCCGGCCCATACAAACACGGGCGTGTAGCTGCCCGTGGCTTGGAGAATGAAGCCGGTCGCGCTCGCCGCCATCATGCCGCCGAGCGAGCCGACGAAGCCCGTGATTCCGGCCACTGAGCTGACCGCGTGCGAGGGGAACATATCCGAGATCGAAGCGAACATATTCGCGGCCCATCCCTGGTGCCCGGCCGTTGCGAGGCTGAGCACAGCTACGGCGGTCCACGTGTCGGAGATCCGGGAAGCGAAGATCATGGGCGTGACCAGGAGCGCGCAGACCAGAATTGCGAGCTTGCGCGCCGCGTTGACGCTCCATCCGCGCGCGATCAGCCTGGATGAGAGCCATCCGCCGAAGATGCTGCCGCCGTCCGCGGCGAGGTAGATGACCACGATAGGCGGCCCGATCTGATCGAGCGTGAGGCCGTGCTTCGAGTTCAGAAATTTCGGGACCCAGTAGAGGTAGAACCACCACACGGGGTCGGTCAGCATCCGCGCGATCCCGATGACCCATGTTTCGCGATACGCCAGCAGCCTGCGCCAGGGCACATGTGCCGCGGGCGGCTCGTTATCGCTCTTGATGTAGCTCAGTTCCGCTTTGGACAGGCGCGGATGTTTCTCCGGTGAGCGGTAGATCGCCAGCCAGGCGACGAGCCACAGGACGCCGCCGCTCGCGGTGATCACGAAGGCCCACCGCCAGCCGAGGTGAATCGCGATCCAGGGCACGATCAGCGGCGTGACGATCGCGCCCACGTTCGAACCGCAATTGAACAGCCCGATCGCAAATGCCCGCTCCTTGCGCGGGAACCACTCCGCGACGGTTTTGACAGCGGCGGGAAAATTCCCGGCCTCGCCCAGTCCGAGTGCGAACCGCGCCGCGCCGAAACCGAACGGCGAATGCGCCGTGCCGTGCAGCGCGGCCGCTATACTCCACCAGACGATGGATATGGCATATCCCAGCCGCGTCCCCACGACGTCGATAATGCGGCCGAACCCGACCTGGCCGACAGCGTAGGCCGCCGAAAACGCAGTCACGATCAGGCCGTATTCCGATTCCGACCACCCGATCTCTTTCTGAAGCGGAGCCGCCAGAATGCCGAGCACCTGGCGGTCCATGTAGTTCAGAGTGGTGGCCAAAAACAGCAGCCCGCAGATGATCCAGCGGAAGCGCATGTGTGTCCTGTGCTTGCTCTTAAGCCGGTGTGTCGCCGTACTCTTTCTGGAGTTTCGCGAGTTCGGCCTTCAACTGCTTTACGACTCCCGCGTATGCCGGATCGCCATACAGGTTGTGCATCTCGCGCGGGTCCTTCCGCATGTCGAACAACTCCCACTCGGGCGCTGTCGCCGGTTCGTGCGCGCCGGCCATTCCCAGCGGCTTGCCGTAGTAGTAGATGAGCTTGTGCTCCCTGGTCCGGACGCCGTAGTTGGCGGGGACGTGGTGGTCGTTGTCGTTATGCATCCAGTAGCGGTAGTACATCGAAGTCCGCCAGTCTTTCGGTGTGCGGCCCGCCATGTTCGAGCGGAAGCTGCGGCCCTGCATCTCAGCCGGGGCCTTTACACCCGCATAGTCGAGGAACAGCGGAGCGAAATCGATGTTGAGCGTGATGTCGCCGTTCACCGTGCCGGGCTTGATTGCGGCGGGGTAGCGCGCCACAAACGGCATGCGGAGCGACTCTTCGTACATGAGCCGCTTGTCGAAGAAGCCGTGGTCGCCGAGGAAGAAGCCCTGGTCTGAGGTGTAAACGATCAGCGTGTTGCGGGCGATGCCGTCCGCATCGAGGTAGTCGAGCAGCCGGCCGACGTTGTCGTCGACGCTCTGTATGCAGCGCAGGTAATCCTTGATGTAGTACTGATACGCCCACTTGCGCAGCGCGTCGCCTTCGAGTCCGGCGGGGCGATCTACCTTCAGATCCGCCTTTGTGCTGTCCTCGCCCACCTTCATCTTCACCGCGGCCACGCTGCGTGCGCGGCCCTCGTAGTGGTCGAGGAGGTTGTCGGGCTCGGGGATCGTCTGGCCGTCGAATAGGTTGGCGTACTTCGGGGCGGGATCCCAGGGGCGATGCGGCGCTTTGTGATGGCACATCAGGAAGAACGGCTTCTTTCTATCGCGCTGCTTGAGCCAGTCCAGGCTGAAGTCCGAGATCAGGTCCGTGCAGTAACCCTGGTGCTTCTTCTTTTCGCCACGATTGATGAACACCGGGTCGTAATACACGCCTTGTCCCGGGAGGATGTTCCAGTAATCGAAGCCGGTGGGGTCGTTCGCCAGATGCCATTTCCCGATCATCGCGGTCTGGTAGCCGGCGTTCGTGAGTTCTTTCGCGACGTTGTTGCGGCTGCCGTCGAGGCGATCGGCCAGCGTATACACGCCGTTCCTATGGCTGTATTGACCGGTAAGGATTGCCGCGCGGCTGGGAGTGCAGATGGAGTTCGTGCAGAAGCAATTGTCCAGCCGGACGCCCCCGGCCGCGATGCGATCGATATTCGGGGTCCGGTTGATCCGGCTGCCGTAAGCGGAGATGGCGTGCGAAGCGTGATCGTCCACCATGATGTACAGGATATTCGGTTGTTCCGCCGCGGCCCCGCGGAGTGCGCTGGCAGCGCCAAGAAGACCAAGGAATTCCCTGCGAGTGTTATTACGCATAAGCCAAATAGAAGAATATACATTACCGTGCCCGCCGTCGCGCAATAAGCTTGCAACCGATGCCCTCAGACTGCATCCTTAGGGAGAGGAGGCGAGGCGATGACTGGAACTCAGGCACTGACGTATGGCTATGCCCGGACACTCGATCTGCCGTTCAACGAGGCGTTGGAACGCGCTCGTACCGCCCTGAAGGCAGAGGGTTTCGGCGTGCTCTGCGAGATCGACATTAAAGACAAGCTGCGAGAGAAACTCGGCGTGGATTTCAGGAACTACGTGATTCTTGGCGCCTGCAATCCGCCGCTGGCCTATCAGGCGCTCCAGCAGGAACTGAACCTCGGGTTGCTGCTACCGTGCAACGTCGTCGTATACGAGGAAGGCAACCGGGCGGTGGTGGCGGCGATCGACGCGGCGAAGATGCTTTCCGTCGTGGAGAACCCCGCGCTCGCCCCGACCGCCGGGAAAGTGAATGCCAGCCTCAGACGCGTGATCGACGGCATCGAGGGTTAAGGAGAGATCGTGCCCGATTTTGTTTTGATTCTGCTTTTTTTCGTGGCCTACCTTGTTGTAATGCGATGGGTGCTTCCGCGTTTCGGTGTCGGCACTTGAATGGCGAATTCCTGTGACGTCGGGTCTCGACGCCAAACCCAGAAAGTGAAGGAAAAGGAGCAGCCCAAAATCGGCTCGCCACGGTGAACGGTCCAAACCGCTCCGTTGCGGTCCTGCCCGGGTCAAAATCTACGGAACATTTCGTCAGTCCGCTCGTCTCAGTCTCCTAGACATCCTAGGAGGATGAGATGGAACCACAGACCGACCTTCTGCAAGGCACCCTCGACATGCTGATCCTGAAGGCGATCTCCCTCGGGCCGCTGCACGGCTACGGTGTTCTGCTCCGCATCGCGCAGATCTCGCGGGAGACGCTTCGCGTACCCCAAGGCTCTCTCTACCCGGCGCTCTACCGCCTTGAAAGCAAAGGCTGGATTCGGTCGGAGTGGGGGGAGTCCGAGAACAAGCGCAAGGCCAAGTACTACCAGCTCACAGCCGCGGGCCGCCGCCAACTCGAGCGTGAAACCCAGCAGTGGAACCGGCTTTCGGCCGCCATCGCAGCGATTCTCAACGCACGCCCGGAGGAGGTGTAGCCATGCTCGCACGCGCACGGTCGCTTGTTGCGGCGCTCGCCCGGCGGGCGCGCATGGAATCCGACATGGACGCCGAAATGCAATCGCACATCGAAGCGTATACGGAGGACCTCATCGCGCAAGGTGTTTCCCGAGAGGAGGCCGCGCGGCGCGCCCGGATCGAGTTCGGGGGCATCGACTTAATGAAGGACGAGTGCCGCGAAGCGGTGGGACTGCGCTGGCCGGACGAACTCGCGCGCAACGTCCGCTTCGCATTCCGCGTGTTCCGGAAGAAGCCCGCATTCACGGCTGCGGCAGTTGCCACGCTGGCGCTGTGCATCGGGGCCAACACTGCAATCTTCAGCGTAGTGGATGCAATTCTCTTCCGCCCGCTTCCGTACCCCGAGGCGGACCGCCTGGCTCTGGTAGGGATCGTGATCCAGCGCGGGGAGAGAGAGGGCGACCTCGACAGCTTCGACGGGCGCGGCTGGTTGACGCTTCGCGACCAGACCACAGCAATTCACCCCGCGGCTTTTTTCATGCCTGGAGGACTGAACTTCGTCTCGGGCACCCGGGCCGAATATGTTCGTGCGCAGCGCGTTTCGGCCCAGTTTTTGCCTGTCTTCGGCGTACCACCGCTCATTGGGCGGACGTTCACCGAAGACGAGGACAAGCCCGGCGGCCCGGACGTGGCTGTCCTCAGCTACGGCTTCTGGAAAAAGGTGCTCGGCGGCGATCCGGGCATCGTCGGGCGCGCCGTGAAACTGCGCGGAAGTCCCTACACTGTGACCGGCGTGATGCCACCTGGTTTCTACACCGAGAGCGCGGTCGATGTGTGGACGCCTCTCCGCGCCTGGGCCGGCGGCGAGGGCAACGGTTTGAACTACGGTGTGATCGCGCGCGTCCGCCCGGGTATCACCTGGGAACAGGCACAGGCCCGAACAGCCGCCACCGGCGAGTCGATCATCAGCCAACTTCGAGAGGGGAAAGCCATTCCGAAGGAGGCGAAGGCCCGCCTGCGCCTGATTCCGCTTCAGCGCGCACAGGGCCAGCAGGCCCGCACGCGGGTCCTGGTGTTGTGGGGCGCGGTGGGTCTCGTTCTGCTCATCGGGTGCATGAATGTCGCCGGACTCCTGCTCGCGCATGGAGCCGAGCGCCGCCGCGAGATGGCCACGCGCATCGCGCTTGGAGGCGGACGGGCCGCCGTCGTGCGGCAACTCCTCACCGAGAGCCTGGTGCTCGCCACAATAGGAAGCGCGCTCGGCGTTCTTCTTGGGTATGCGGGCATCGAGGCGCTTCGGAGCTATGTGGCCGAAAGCGCGGGCATCTGGCAAACCATCGAATTGAACGCGCGCGTTCTGGCGGCGACGGGCGCGATGGCGCTGTTGACGAGTGCCATTTTCGGCATTGTGCCGGCATTTGAGAGCAGCCGCACCGACGTCCGTTCCGTCCTGAACGAGGCGGGAGGGCGCAGCGTGGCTGGGAGCGGACTGTGGCCGCGCCGGTTGCTTGTCGCGGGAGAAGTGGCGCTCGGAGCGGAACTGCTCATCTCGGCAGGCTTACTGCTGAGGAGTTTCTCGTACCTGAATCACCTGTCCCCGGGATTCAACCCGAGCGGAGTCTACACGGCAAAGGTATCTCTGAACGACGCGCGCTACCGCACCTCGTCTTCGGCCAACCGCCTGTTCGGCGACGCGCTCGCACGCATCCGGCGGCTGCCGGGCGTTCAGTATGCCGCAGCCGGCCTTAGCCTGCCCTACGAGCGTCCGCTGAACATGGGCTTTCAGAGGGTAGACGGCCCGCACCCGGACGGCGCCAATGACTGGCACAGCGCTAACTGCATCTACGTCACTCCGGAGTACTTTCAGGCGCTCGGTATACCGCTTCTTCAAGGGCGGGGTTTCCGATCGACGGACGGCCCGAAGTCCGCGCAGGTTGTTGTCGTAAACCAGGCGTTCGCAAAAACGCATCTCCGGGGTATGGAGCCGGTGGGGATCCACCTTGCGAGCGGAAAGACCGCTTGGGAAATCGTTGGGGTGGTTGGAGACGTCCAGCAAAAACCCGATTTCGGCGATGCCGGCATGATCGAGCCCGCCCCGGCGATTTACACGCCCGCCACACAGGCGCCTGATGACTTCCTGCAACTGGTGCATACGTGGTTCCCCGTGAGCTGGGCCGTCCGCGCCGGGGGGCCGGCCCAAGGTCTGGCGGAGGGAATAGCGCGGGCAATCTCCGATACGGACTGGCAGCTACCCGTTACGGCGGTCGAGCCGATGGAGCAGGTGCGCTCGGACGCGATCCGGGGGCACCGCGTGCAGGCCATGCTCGTGGGGATGCTGGCCGCTCTTGCGCTGGTGCTGGCCGCGGTCGGAATCTACGGCCTCGTCGCGAACCTGGTTTCGGTGCGCACGCGAGAGCTCGGCATACGCATGGCGATTGGCGCGACGGTGTGGCAGGCGGTCGGCGCTGCGGCGCTTCCCGGCGTGGTTCTCGCGGTCGCCGGAGCCGCGGTGGGATGCGGGCTGGCCGCGGGCACAACTAAGTTGCTGAGGCATCTTCTGTACGGCGTTACGGCCGGCGATCCGGTCACGGTCGTATCGGCGGCAATTCTGTTAGTCGCGGTAGCGGGAGTAGCGAGCCTGCTGCCCGCGTGGCGAGTAACTCGCCTGAATCCGGCGGACACGTTGCGGCACGAGTAAGTCCCGGCCGCCGTGTCGGGTGGTACTGTACTGCTCCAGGTTTTCATGTAAGGTATTAAGGTTGCAGATTCTTAACTTGGAGAGAAGATGAGAATATTCGCTGGCATATACGTGGCGTGTTTGCTCTTTACCTGCGCAGCCGCTGCTCAACCTGTCGTTACTCCCAATGGTATCGTCAACGCGGCAAGCTCATCGCCGATTCCGATGCCGAATTCGGCCATTGCCCGTGGCTCGATGTTCTCGATTTATGGCCAGAACATGGGGCCCTCGACCAGCCCCGCACTCACATGGCCGTTGAAAGACGACCTGGGCGGCGTGGTCGTAAACATCCAGCCGAGTTCCGGCCAGGCGCAACGCGCGATCCTGCTATATGTCAGTCCGGGGCAGATCAACGCGATCCTGCCTTCCACCGTCTCGGAAGGCCAGGCCACTCTGAAAGTCACTTACAACGGAGCGACGAGCGCCCCTCAAGGTTTTACGGTCGTGAAGAGCAGCGTCGGGCTCCTTGCCCGGAACATGCGCGGCAACGGACCGGGCGTGGTTCAGAACTATCACACCGGCACTCCGGCCTTTAATTCCGTTGCCGAATCGGCCATTCCGGGCGGTGTGGCCGTCCTTTGGGGTACGGGCCTCGGTCCGGTCACCTTCGACGAGAAGCAGCCCCCGAAGCAGGGCGACCTTAGCAGCGGCGCCGAAGTCTGGGTGGCAGGGCAGCGCGCTACCGTGGACTACGCGGGCCGCTCTACATCCGCCGGACAGGACCAGATCAACTTCGTGGTGCCCACGAACATCGAGGCGTGTTACGTGCCTGTCTTCGTCAAGGTCGGCAATGTCGTCAGCAACACCATAACTATGTCGATCTCCAAGACCGGGAAGGTATGCTCCGATGCCTTCACCCCGGACGTCGACCCCGCCGTGCTGCAACGCGACGGCTTGAGGCACGGTTACGTCACGCTGGGCCGGACGACTGCAAACATCATGGGCATGAGCATGAAGACGGATTTAGCGTCGGCCAGCTTTTACAAGTACGACTGGGCCCGCCTGATGCAAGTCCAGGCGCCCTTCGGTGTCTCCAGCATGGGCGCGTGCAGCGTCGTCACTTACCGCGGACAAGCGCCTGCAGGCCCCGTCGTGCCCGACTACCTCGAGGCGGGCACTCCGATCACCATCACCGGCCCGGATAATGTTGCCAGGCAGATCACACGCACGGGCAAGGGATCGTACTCGGCGCAACTCGGCGGCGGCATGCCGGGAATGCCAGACACGTTGCCCGACTATTTTGTCGCGGGCAAGTACACAATCACCGGGGCGGGCGGCGCCGACGTAAAAGCTTTCACTACATCCATCACACTGCCCACTCCGATGACCTGGACCAACGAGGCTCAGATCAATGACGTGACGCGCTCCGCGGGGCTCAAGGTCACGTGGTCCGGCGCCGCGGGTTATGTGATGATTCTCGGCTACTCGGGAGTTTCTGTTCCGCAGGACGCGGGCGCGCAATTTCAGTGCATTGCGCCGGCGTCGGCGGGTTCGTTCACCGTCCCCGCCGCGGTGCTCCAGGCGCTGCCGGCATCGGGGATCGCGAACGCGGTGCCGATCGGCGCGCTCGTTGTCGTAAACCACACCGAGCCGGTGAAGTTCACGGCCGATGGGCTGAACGCAGCCGACCTCATGGGCGCGTTCACGACGATTAAGGTGGTGGCTTACAAGTAGTCTCACGTGCGGCGGGCCGGGTATGCCGGCCGGTCGCCTTACAGGAGCCGCTCGAGTTCCTCGGCCAGGCGCTCGATGTCTTCCTCGCTGTTGTAGAAATGCGTCGAGACGCGAAGATTGTCGTGGCGCGCGGATACCAGTACGCCGCGGTCCTTGAGCTGTTTCACGAGGTCCGAGGCGGGCTTGCGGAACCGGGCGGCCACGATCGGCGACCCATAGTGAGGCGATTCATCACCCGGCAGCCGGGCGCCGAGCCCGCGCAGCCGCTCGCGCAGGCAGCCCGCGAGTTCCATCACGCGGTGCTCAATCGCCTCCGGCCCGGTCTCCAGGATCAGGCCGACCGACGCTTCCATTGCGTAAAGGATAGCGAAAGGCAGCATGCCGCCTTCGTACTTCTCCGCCTTGGGGGCGAATTCCGGAGCGCCATGGTTCAGATGATCCACATCGCGCCACGACCGGTCGCTGCGCCAGCCCACCGCGTCCGGCTCGAGCCTTTCGCGCAATGACGGAGCAACGTACATGAACGCTCCGCCGTTCGGCGAAAGCAGCCACTTGTAGCCGTGGACCGCGTACATATCCGGTTTCACGGCGCGGACGTCGAACTCCAGCGCGCCCAGGCTTTGCGTTCCATCGACGAACAGCACCGCCCCTTGCTCGTGCGCGCGCCGTGAGATCTCAACCAGAGGCGGACGAAGCCCGCTCGTGTAATTGACCTCACTGAGAACGACGAGCCGCGTCCGGGCGTCGATGGCGTCCAGGAAACGCTCCCAGGGGGCTTCGATAAACTCCACGCCGCGGCGGCGGGCAAGCGCCGGGGAATAGATGCTGTCGGGGAACTCGTTTTCAAGCGTGACGATGCGGTCGCCGGGCCGCAGGTCCAGTCCTTTGGTCAGGAGCCCGAGCGCGGTCGCCACGTTCGGAATGAACGCAATGTCGCTTGCCTCGGCGTGGATCAACCGCGCCAGCGACCCGCGCAGGCGATCCGCGTCGTCGAACCAGGAGAATAAGTCGCTGCAAGCAAGTTCGTCGCGGCGCGCGAAGTGCCTCGCCGCCGCCTCCGCGGCCCGCATCGGAAGCTGCCCGCAGGTCGCCGTGTTGAGGAACGTCCACCGCGCCAGGGAAGGGAACTCGGCGCGTACCGCGCACCAGTCTGCGTTAGTTGCGCAGGTCACTCTGTACTCTCTCGGCGACGCACTTCACCGCGTTTCCAACGGCAACCTCGGCCGTCTTCTTCCCGCGGCGCTCCACCACTTCCACGAACCCGTTGGCGAGCTTCTTGCCCACGGTGATGCGGTACGGGATGCCGATCAGGTCGGCATCCTTGAACTTCACGCCCGGCCGCTCGTCGCGGTCGTCGAGCAGGGCGTCCAGGCCCGCTTCGCGGCAGTTCTCATACAACTGCTCGGCCGCGGTACGCTGCGCCGCGTCCGCGATGTTCACCGGCGTGATCACGACGTGGAATGGCGCGATTGCGGCCGGCAGGGCGATCCCATCCGCATCGCCGTACAGCTCGACGGCCGAACTCAGGATGCGCTCCATACCGATGCCGTAGCAGCCCATAATCGGCGTGACTTCCTGGCCCTCGGCGTTCAGCACGCGCAATCCCATCGGTTCCGAATAACGATAGCCAAGCTTGAAGACGTGGCCGATCTCGATAGTCTTGCTCAGCGTGAGCGGCCCGCCGCACTCCGTGCACGCATCGCCTTCCGCGACCTGCCGGAGGTCCTTGTACTCGGCCTTGAAATCCTCGTCCGGCGTGACGTGGCGCAGGTGGTAGTCGTTCTTGTTCGCGCCTGCGATCATGTTCCGGCGGCCCTTCAGCGCCAAATCTGCCAGGATCGGCATGTTCTTCACGCCGACCGGGCCGAGCGAACCGGCCTCCGCCCCGAACCAGCTCACGATCTCTTCTGGGTGCGCGGAACGGAACTCTTTCGCGCCCACCGCACCCGCGAATTTCGTCTCACTCAACTGATGATCGCCCCGCAGCATCACCAGAACCGGCTTGCCGTCGGCCACCATCACAAGGCTCTTCATCTGCGAGGTCTCGGGCAGCTTTGTGAACTCCGAGACGTCGGCAATGGTCTTCCGCCCGGGTGTGTGGAACTCTTCGGGAGCGAAGTCGCCCTCGGGGTCAGCGGCCTGCGGCGGAGTGGGGTGCGCGATGGCCTTTTCCAGGTTCGCGGCGTATTTGCACTTCGGGCACTCAACCACCCAGTCCTCGCCGGCCGGCGACTTAACCATGAATTCATGCGACTGGCTTCCGCCCATCGCGCCCGAATGCGCCTCAGCGGCCAGGAATTCGAGGCCGCAGCGCGCGAAAATGCGGCAATATGCGCTGTAGTGCTTCTTGTAGGCTACATCGAGGCCGGCGGCATCCATATCGAACGAGTAGGCGTCCTTCATGATGAACTGCCGTACGCGCATCAGGCCGGAGCGCGGGCGCGGCTCGTCGCGGAACTTGGTCTGGATCTGGTACCAGATCTGCGGAAGCTGTTTGTAGCTGCGCAGTTCGCCGCGGGCGATCACGGTCATGACCTCTTCGTGGGTCATCCCGAGGCAGAGGTCGTGCCCGTTGCGGTCCTTGAGCCGGAACATGTCATTGCCAATCATGTCCCAGCGGCCGGATTCCTGCCAGACTTCGGCCGGGTTCAGAGCGGGCAACAGCATTTCCTGCCCGCCGATCCCGTCCATTTCCTCGCGCACGATCCGGATAATCCGGTTCAGCGACCGCTGCGCCAGGAAAAGATAACTGTAAATGCCGGCCGAAAGCTGGCGGATGTACCCCGCCCGCAGCAGCAATTTATGGCTGATGACCTCAGCCTCGGCGGGGTCTTCCCGCAGTGTGGGGATGAAAAGTTGACTCCAACGCATTGTGTGTCCAAGGAGGGAAGGCGATTCCTTCCGAAGAGGCCCTGAGAGCCCGCGAATAGACTTAAATCTTAGCATGTTAGAATGGCTATTCCCCGTTATGACAATTGCCATCGGCGCCGACCACGCCGGATTCGTCTTGAAAGAGCGCGTTCGTGAGATGCTGGAGGCCAAGGGCTACCGCGTCATCGACAAAGGAACGCACTCCACGGAGTCCTGCGACTACCCCGATTACGCGTTCCCGGTGGCGGCGGACGTGGCATGCGGCAGGGCTGAACGGGGAATTCTGGTGTGCTCGACCGGTGTGGGAATGTCCATTGCCGCCAACAAGGTGCAAGGGGTCCGCGCGGCGCTCGGCACCTCGGTGGACGAGGTCCGGCTCACGCGGTCGCACAACGATGCCAACGTGCTCACGCTGGGAGCGAAGTACCTCGATGCGTCCGCCGCCGGCGAACTGGTTGATGCCTTCCTGAGCACCGAGTTCGAACAGGGACGCCATCAACGGCGCCTCGCCAAGATTTCCGCCCTGGAACGGAACGGCTCCGGGACGCTGGAGGAATAAACGATGACAGATCAGGACCGAATGGCCCGCCCGCTCGCCGACGTCGATCCCGACGTCCATGAAGCGATCCGGAACGAGCTCAAACGGCAGAACTGCCGGCTGGAACTCATCGCCAGCGAGAATTTTACGTCCGAGGCTGTGCTGGAAGCCACAGGCAGTGTTTTCACGAATAAGTACGCGGAAGGCTACCCCGGGAAGCGCTACTACGGCGGGTGCGACTACGCGGACGTCGTGGAGAACCTGGCCCGCGAGCGCGCCAGGAAGCTTTTCAAGGCCGAGTACGCCAACGTGCAGCCTCATTCGGGCGCACAGGCCAACATGTCCGCCTACGCCGCCGTCCTGCAACACGGGGACACCATTCTGGGCATGAACCTGTCCCACGGCGGACACCTCACGCACGGCCATCACCTCAACTTCTCGGGAAAGACCTACAAAGTGGTCCCGTACGGCGTGCGCCGCGAGGACGAGGTGATCGATTACGACGAACTGGCACGCCTGGCCGATGAACATAAGCCCAAGCTGATCGTGGCCGGCGGCTCAGCCTACCCGCGCATTATCGACTTCCGCCGCTTCCGCGAAGTCGCCGATTCCGTGGGTGCGCTCCTGATGGTTGACATGGCGCACTTCTCCGGGCTCGTGGCCGCCGGAGTGCATCCGAACCCCTGCGAGTACGCCGATATCGTCACCTCCACCACGCACAAGACGCTGCGCGGGCCGCGCTCCGGCATGATTCTCTGCCGTGAAAAGTACGGCGCCGCCATCGACAAGACCGTGTTCCCCGGCATTCAGGGCGGGCCGCTGGTTCACGTGGTCGCGGCCAAGGCGGTCTGCTTCCTCGAGGCGATGCAACCCGAGTTCGCCGAATACCAGCGCCGGGTTGTTGCCAACGCGAAGACGCTTGCGTCCGGTCTCGCGGATGCCGGCTTCCGTATCGTCTCGGGCGGGACCGACACGCACCTCATGCTGGTGGACATCTTCTCGAAGGGCCTGCGCGGCAAAGAGGCGGAGAAGGCTCTCGACGACGCCTACATCACGGCAAACAAGAACACCATCCCCTTCGATGTGAACCCGCCGCTGAACCCCAGCGGCATCCGGCTGGGCAGCCCCGCCGTTACGACTCGCGGCTTCAACGAGCCCGAGATGCGGGAAGTGGCGGCGCTCATTGCCGAAGTGCTGAACAACATCGCTTCCGAGGAAACGAGGGCGGCCGTCCGGCGCCGGGTCGAGGCACTCGCCGAGAGGTTCCCGCTCTACGCTTGGAAGATGCAGCCGGTGCCCGCCGGAGGGCGCGGCTGAGCGGCAGGCCGGCGAGGACCGGCGCGGTTCCCACATGCCTCTTCGAATCATCATCGACGCACGGCGGATCGGCGATTTTGGTGTCGGAACCTACATACGAAACCTGGTGCGCGGCCTCGCCGGTCAGGATACGGAGAATACTTACGTTCTGGTGACGCTCCGGCCCGATGAGCCGGAACTCGCGGGGCTGCCGCCGAACTTCGTCGTCGCTCCGTACAGGCGGTCGGACACGGACTGGGTGAACCAGTACTCCTTCTATTTCTTCCTGAAGGAACTCGCCGCCGATCTGATCCACATCCCCCTGAACGTCGTGCCGCTGCTGATGCCGAGGCCCTATGTCGTGACCGTTCACGACATGAGCAGCCTGCTGTTCACCGAACGCTGGCAGTTGCGCAAGAGCATCCGGCTCCACCTGTTTCGCAGGGGACTGCTGCGGGCGGAGCGCGTGATTGCCGTTTCAGCGGCCACGCGCCGCGACGTCGAGAATATCCTGAGTATCCCGCCGGAGCGCATCCGCCAGATCTACGAAGCGCCCGACCCGCGCTTTCGCAGGGCGGGAGCCGGCGACGAAGGCGGCCTCTCCCCGGACGTGGAATCTTCGGAGCGGGAACGGATTCTGGAGCGGTACCAGATCAACTATCCTTTCGTCCTTTACGCCGGCGCGGTCCGGCCGCAGAAGAACATTCCGCGCCTCGTGGAGGCATTCGCGGTGCTGCGCGGGGACCTGGAAAACCATCCGGTTTACAAGGACCTGCACCTCCTTATCATCGGTGACGAGATCTCAAAGTACCCCTCCGTGCGGCGCGCCGTCATCAAGACCCGCGTTGAGGATGTGGTGCGGTTTCTCGGTTTCGTTCCTCTCGACGCGCTCCGGGTATTCTTTGAATCCGCCTCGGCGTTCGCGTTCCCGTCGCTGTACGAAGGATTCGGGCTGCCGCCGCTTGAAGCGATGGCCTCCGGCACTCCGGTGGTCACTTCGAACGTCAGTTCTCTGCCCGAGGTGGTGGGCAACGCGGCCCTCATGGTGAATCCGGAGAATGTCTTCGACATCGCCCGCGGTCTGCGCGAGGTGCTCACGGACGAGAGTCTCCGGGAGGAGATGATCCGGAAGGGCTACCAGCAGGCGCGCCGGTTCAGTTGGTCTCAGACGGCCAGGCAGGTTCTAGAGATCTACCGTGAGGCGGGGCAGGCCCCCTCGCGCCGCGGTTGAGCCAGCACGGGTGCTGCGCCGCATGGCCCCAGGGCCCGCCCTCCTCCGGCGTCAGCAGGTCAAACACCGACATCTCGAGTGTGCGCAGGATTCGATCCGCGATGGCCGGCGAGAGCCCCCGGGCGCCCTTCAGCAAATTGTGGATGTGGGGCTGGGAAATACCGCTCATGCCGGCGAGCCGCCGCTCGGTCACCTCCCCGTTCTGGACCCGCCTCCGGACGCAATCGAGCAGGCGGACCTGCAAAGTTTCAAAGTACATACCCGCGTTTGGCCGTCCCTATTCCCCTGTGAAATAGGTAGGTCTGAAAAGCGGATAATTTCGCAATCTTTGCGTTTTTTAATAATGAGCATTTGATCTAGGTATTTCCCCCTAAGTCTCCGGACGAGTACTCTTAGCCAGTATTAATAACAATACGGGATTCCATTTCGGCTGGTGTACTTGTGTCCGCGGTTGACCCTTTTCTGTGTGCCGATACGCTTAAAGGCAGGTTTGATACGCCTCCCCCAGTGGAGTCGGGAGGCTTTTTTCATGAGGACATCGAATTATGGATTGGACCCGATCAGACACAATCGCCCTCGCCAACCGCACCTGCACGCGGTGCCACGGCGTCGGACTGCGCCTTGGCCGAAACGGCAAAATGACGCCGTGCAACTGCGTATTGCGTGCCATCTTCCGGGCCTGCTACGCCCGGTTCCGGCATTGCGTGAGAAAAGAAAAATACATGAGCCGTGTTTCGCTGGAGCTTGTCCCCGGGCGGGAGCGAAACTCGAACTGGGGACGCAAGGATGAGGAATACATGGCGGATTTCATCCTGGTGAGCCGGCGCACCTTGTCCGAGTTCGATTACCAGGTTTTCAATTTTCATTTCCTGTTGGGAGCGGATTGGAAGCTATGCTGCCGCAGAATGAGAATCGACCGTGGCGCTTTTTTCCACGCGGTATACCGGGTTCAGCAGGAACTTGGCCGCGTTTTCCGGGAACTGGAGCCCTACAGCCTGTTCCCACTCGACGAGTATTTTCATGGCCAGGCCCGGGCGGTGACCGCTAACGCTGTCGGGCCGGTATCTTCATCCCGCATTCGTCCGCCGCTCTTGAGGAAGTCCGCTTAGGGTCGTGAGGACCAAACCGCTCCGTTGCGGTCGCGGCCCGGTTTCGTGCCGTTTCCAAGCCGCGATCGCGAGGAGCGGTTTGCCAATCATTTGGGCACACCGTGGGCACTCCGGCGCATAGCCAAGTTAAGATAACTCTTTTGGCGGAAATTTCCCTCTCAACCCCGGTGATGTATGTGAAAGGCGTCGGGCCTGCCCGTGCGGCTATGCTCGAGACCAAGGGCCTGGTCACGGTCGAGGACCTGCTTGCCTATGCGCCGTTCCGTTACGAGGACCGCACCAACGTCAAGACGATCGATAGTCTCGCGCCCGGTGAAATGGCAACCGTAATTGCCGAGGTCCGTACTACGCGCCTGGCCGGGTTCCGCCGCCGCGACCTCGGGTTGTTTGAAGCCAGTTTCACCGACGCCTCGCGCGCCATCCTCATGGCCAAGTGGTTTCACGGGGCGTATTTGGCCGGTGTGATCGCACCGGGCCAGAAAATCGCCCTGTACGGAAAGGTCGAGTTCGACAGCTATACCGGCGAACTCTCGATGCTGCACCCGGAATTCGAGGTCCTTTCCGAGGACGAGGAGGGCGAGGCGGGCCTGCACGCCGGCCGCATCGTTCCGATTTACGAAGCGGCCGGCAAAATTACCACGCGCATTTTCCGGCGCCTGATCTGGCGGGTGCTGGAAATGCTTCCGCCGGTTCCGGACACGCTCCCTGCCGGGATTCGCTCAAAGTTGAAGCTGCCCGAGCTGTCGAGCGCAATTAAGGGCATTCACTTTCCCGAACCGCAGGAGGACCTTCGGCAGCTTAATGCGTTCCGCGCGCCCGCGCAATTCCGGCTGATTCTAGAAGAATTCTTCTGGCTTCAGTGCGGCCTGGCGCTGAAACACAAGCACGCGCGCATCGAACACGGAATCGCTTTCGAGCTGGGCGCCCGCGCGCGAGAGCGCATCAAGCAGATGCTTCCGTTCAAACCGACAGCGGCGCAGAAACGCGTGCTGGGTGAAATCGCGCGGGATATGGAGTCGCCCGCGCCGATGCACCGGCTTTTGCAGGGCGATGTCGGCAGCGGGAAAACGCTGGTGGCGGCGGAAGCGGCGATCATTGCGGTCGAGAGCGGTTACCAGGTGGCCGTGCTGGCGCCGACGGAAATTCTTGCGACGCAGCACTTCTTCTATCTGAGAAATCTGTTCGCGAAGCTCGGATACAACGTCGCGTTGCTCACCGGTTCGGCGCGCAAGGGCGAAAAAGCGCAATTCAAACGGGCGCTCGCGGACGGGCTGATTCACATCGCAGTAGGTACGCACGCGCTCATCGAGGAGGATGTCGAGTTCCAGAAGCTCGGGCTTGCGATCGTCGATGAACAGCACCGGTTCGGCGTGATGCAGCGGCTCAAGCTGATCCGCAAAGGCCTGCGCCCGGATACCCTGGTGATGACCGCGACGCCCATCCCGCGAACCCTGGCCCTGACGCTCTACGGCGATCTCGACGTCTCGACCATCGACGAGCTTCCCCCGGGCCGGAAGCCCATTGTGACGAAGCACGTGACGGAAGAGCGCATTGAGCAGGTCTGGAGCTTCGTAAAGAAGCAGGTGGACGCGGGACGGCAGGTCTACGTCGTCTACCCGGTCATCGAGGAATCGGAGACCCAGGCCACGAAGGCGGCTGAGAAAATGTACGGTCACCTTTCCGCCGAAGTCTTCCCGCAGTTCTCGATAGGGCTTCTCCATGGCCGGCTTCCCGCGGCGGACAAGGACGCCGTTATGGAGCGGTTCAAGAAGGGGGAGAGTAGCATTCTCGTTTCCACGACCGTGATCGAGGTGGGCATAGACGTGCCGAACGCGACGGTGATGGTGATCGAGCAGGCGGAACGGTTCGGGCTTTCGCAATTGCACCAGTTGCGGGGCCGCGTGGGACGGGGCGGGGAACAGAGCTACTGCATTTTGGTGACGGGCAAGCTGAACGACACCGGCCGGGAGCGGGTACGGACCATGGCGGAATCGAGCGACGGCTTTTACATCGCCGAGATGGACCTGAAACTGCGCGGGCCGGGAGAGTTTTTCGGGACCAAGCAGTCGGGGTTGCCGGCGTTGCGGATTGCGAATATCCTGCGTGACTCCGAAATTCTGGATATCGCGCGGCGTGAGGCTTCGGATTTCGTGGGCAGGCCGGATAGCGACCCGGAGTTGCGGCAGGCGATGCACTATCTCAAGACGCACTGGCAGCGGCGGTACGGTCTGGTTGAGGTCGGGTGAAATGCCGCAGGGGCTAAAGCCCGGGCCTTCCCATGGCGTTGCGGCACGGCTAAAGCCGTGCCCTGATACAAAGCCGGCGGAAGCATGCGCTGTGGAAGCGCCGCGAGCGACTCGTATCAGGGCACGGCTTCAGCCGTGCCGTATGGCGATGCCAGCACAGGGCTTTAGCCCCTGCGTGCGGCCTGAAACAAAGCCCGCGGAAGCATGCGCTATTGAAGCGCCGCGAGCGACTCGTATCAGGGCACGGCTTCAGCCGTGCCGTATGGCGATACCAGCACAGGGCTTTAGCCCCTGCGTGCGGCCTGAAACAAAGCCGGCGAAAGCATGCGCTATGGAAGCGCCGCGAACGACTCGTATCAGGGCACGGCTTCAGCCGTGCCGTAAGGCGATACCGGCACAGGGCTTTAGCCCCCGTCGCCTTTCTCGCGGCCGAGTATGTAGAAGCGGCCAGGAGGACTATCCCATCGTATGCGTGTAATTGGCGGTGAATTTCGGAGCCGGAGGTTGAAATCCTTACCCGGCCTGCATCTGCGGCCGACGCCGGACCGGCTGCGTGAAACCCTTTTCGATATTCTCGCGCCCCGCATCGAAGGCGCCGTGTTTGCGGATCTGTACGCGGGGTCGGGCGCGGTCGGCATCGAGGCGCTCAGCCGCGGGGCCGCCGGCGCCGTCTTTGTCGAAAAGCACCGCCCGGCGGTGGATGTGATCCGGCAGAATCTGACAGCTCTCGGAATCGAAGGGCGCGCCCAGGTGATCGCGGGAAAGGCGACCACGCCGCTCGGCCGTCTCAAGGCCGACATCGTGTTTCTCGATCCGCCCTACGACTTGGAATCCGAGTACGACGCGGTTCTGCGCGCTCTGGGCGAAGCGCCGCCGCCGCTCGTCATCGCGCAGCACTCCACCCGCCTTGCTTTGAAGGAGGAATACGGGAAGCTCCGCCGTGTGCGTCTCGTGAAGCAGGGCGACAATGTGCTGAGCTTTTTCGAGCCCTGAGGCCTTACCGCCGGTAGACGACGAACCCGGAGTTCTCGAAGACGGGCGCCGGGCTAGCCAACCGGTGCGCGGACTTGAGGACGAGGTAATCGACGTCCGCGTGCGATGGTAGAGGTTTTTTTGACAGTCTGGCCGCCCCTGTGCTCTGCCAGCGGTTCCACCACTCGATCCCAAACTCGCGCATGAAATTCACTTGCCCGCCCGCTTTCCAGTCCACATAAACGGCGCGCTGAGCGTTGGTTCTGAAAACTCCGGGATAGAGTTCGCGCCCGGAATCCGGGAAGAGAAACACGGCATCTTTGAGCGTATTCGTCCGCGCCCAGGATGCGAGCGCGTCGATTTCCGTCGTGTCGCGGTGCGGGTAATTGACGACCTTCCCAATCGAGGGAATCAGGAAAAACGGCAGGAGCGCCGCCGCACCCCACGATGCCGGCGCCCACCTGCGTTTATGCAACTCAGCCCGGACCGCTGCCGCCGCGACCAGCGCCAACCCGAGCACGAGCAGCGCGCGCCGCGCTCCGAGGGGCGTACCCACATCTGTGATCAAGCCCGGAACGCAAGTGTTCACCGGGATCGCAAAAACCAGGGCGAACCAGGCCACGCATTCCCACCAGCGCCGTTCCTCGCACGCCCGCACCGCGGCGACCGCGGCCAGGAGGCCGGCCAGCACCGTGACGAACAGTAGCGTCCGCGCCGGCTGTATCTGCGGCGCGACAATCCACTTCCACTTCTCGAGCAACAGCCACGTGAGCGGCACCGAGAGAACGCCGATCAGCGGGAGTCCGATCAGGAAAAAACGGATATCCTGGAGCGCCGATTTTCCCGCGCGGCGGAACGCCACCAGCGACGCCACCCAGAGGAAGGCATAGTGGAGAAACCATTTCGGTTCCCACATCGACGGCCAGTTGTACGACGCCCGCAGCCGCTGGAGCCGTTCCAGTTCCGGATCGACGCGGCTGAAGAGGTTCAGCGGATCGGTTGCCCCGGTTTGCAGCCGCGAAAGAGCGAACAACGCGAGCACGCCTGCCAGAATCGGAACCAGTCCTAGGATGCGGCGACGCATCACGTCCGGCTTTGAGGGCCAAAGCGTCAGGCAGAAGTAGACGATCCAGAACGGAATCACCGATGGTGGATGGTAAACAAAGGCTACGGAAGCCGAAATGCCGGCGGCGAGATCGCGTCCATTCGCGGCCAACCCGACGGCAAGCAGCAGGAGCGGCACGGCAAATCCGCGCGGCACGGGTTCGTACTCGATCGAGAGCACGGTCGGCCCCGCGATGGTGGCCCCGAGCGAAAACGCGGCCGCGGCCAGCAGCGCCATGCGTCGCGAGAGCCGCAGCGAGCGCGCCAGAAGGAAGATCCCGAAAATGCCCAGCGCCCTGAACACGAACTGTTCGGCGGTGAGCACGCTCTTGAGGTCCAGCCCGGTGACGCGGCTCAGGATCAGTGCGGATTCATCGTAGATGGTGAACGAGGTGTGCGGATGGCGCGCCAGCAGTTCGCGCGTGAATAGGGATGGATCCTGGAAGTGCTCCAGGATGGGCATGTAGATCTGCGTATCGGATTCAAGGAATGTACGGCCGGGGAACTGAAAGAATGTCAGCAGCGTGAGGACGGCGATGGCCGCGCCTACCGACACGTAGCGCGCAGCCGCACTCACGGCCGGGGCGCCCGCCGTTACCGCGCCGGAGTCTTGTCCAATTGCTGCTTGGCCCAAATTCGATTCGGATTCAGCTCCAGTGATTTTGCGAACTCCTTGCGGGCATCAATATTACGCTGTGCTTTGCGCAGCGCCATTCCCAGCCACAGATGCGCCTCCGCGGATTTCGGATCGAGTTCGATCGCTTTTTGGAAGTCGCGCATCGACAGCTCGACCCCTCCTCCGAACGACTCCGGAAGATAGTAGTTGCCTACGCCGCGGCTGAGCCACGCCTTCGACGACGCCGGATCGAGTTCGATCGCGCGCTCGATCGACCCGCGGGCGCATTTCCCGTACTTGAGGCCGAGCAGCACGTTGGCGGGAATCACCTGGCCGCACAGCGTGCCAAGCACGCGGTGATACTCGGCGACCCCGGGTTTGAGAGCCACGGCCCGCTCGGCCGCGCGGATACCCGCCTCGGCCGCGGACCTTGCGGCGTTCTTGTCACGCAACTCCAGCGCAACTTCGGCGAGGTAGGATTGCGCCTCGGCCGCGCGGAACTGCGCCTCCGCCTCCTTGGTCTGTTTCTCCGCGGCGGCGGTTGCATCTTGCGCGATCTTTTCGAGCGCGGCGCGATCCTGCCGGTCGCGCGCAACGACTAGATCGCCGGTCTGGGAAGCGAGCGAAACAAAGGCCAGCGCCAGGCTGATGATCGGAACACGCATTGCTGACATTTTACCTCGCCGGGCCGGGAATTCCGCTTATAGCTTCGCCACACGCTTGTGCACGGCGATGAAATAAACTGCCAGTCCGGATAGCAGCACGCCATTGAGAGCCAGCGCCACGGGGGCCGTGATGTGAGGCACGAGCGCCCCGGTCACGAGGCTGCCCACCGGCATACCGCCGCGGAAGGCGACGTTGTACACGCTCATCACGCGCCCTCGAATGTAGTCGTCCGTAATCTCCTGCACCAGCGAACTGACGAGCGAAAGCACCGCCACGAGGCACGCTCCGGCGGCGAACAGAAAAAGGCAGCTCAGCCACAATTCCCGTGACAGCGCGAACGCGCTCATCGCGCCTCCGAGGCACACGAGAAAGACCAGCGCAATGCGCCCCTTCGCCTTCACGTAGCCCAGCGACGCCACGGTGAGAGCACCGGCGATTGAACCCGCGCCGTAGGTCGATAGCAGCAGAGTGTAGGTGCCCGAGCCCTGGCGGAAAACGTCCTTTGCGATCACCGGCAGGAAGATGACGAGCGGCACTCCGAGCATGGTCATCGCGAAGGCGAGCGCCACGAGAGACGGCATGGCCGGGTGCTCCCGTACAAACTTCAGGCCCTGTTTCATGCTCGTCATCAACGTATCCTTGGTTGGGGCGGGGATGTACGCAACCTTGACCGCGAGCAGCGCGACGATCACCGCCAGGAACGACGCCGCGTTGAGTCCGAAGCACCACGAAGGGCCGAGCTTTACCAGCGCCACTCCGCCCAGCACCGGCCCGATGACGCGCGCCAGATTGAACTGAATGGAGTTCATCGCGATGGCGTTGGAGAGGTCCTCCATCTTCACCAGACTGGGAAGTAGCGCCTGGTAAGCGGGCGCGCCGAACGCCTGACCGAGTCCTGCAATAAACGAGAGGCAGAGGATGTGCCACACCTCGATCAGGCGAAACGCAAAGAGCAGGGCGAGGAGTATCGCGCAGCTCATCTGGACGATTTGGGACAGGAGCAGCAAATGGCGCCGGTCGCGCCGGTCCGCCACCGCGCCCCCGACCAGCGAAAGCAGGACGACGGGCGCCTCACCGAGAAACGCATCCAGGCCCAGAAGGAAGGGTGAGTTCGACAGTTGCAGCACCAGCCATCCCTGCGCCAGCTTCTGCATCCATGTGCCGATGCTCGAGGTGCAGGCGCCGCACCACATCAGCCGGAAGTCGCGATGCCGGAACGCCCTGAAAACGCGCGAGAGCAAGTTCTATTCTAAATGGGCTGCTCGCGATATACCAGGTGAACGATGTTGCCGTCGGCGTCGTCAAAGAAGACCAGACGCGCTCCCTCCACCTCCCGCGGGGGATCGAAGAAGGTAATGCCTCGCGATTCGAGCTGGCCGCACGCGGCGTCGAAGTCCGCCACTTCGATCGCGAGGTGGCGCAGTCCGGGCTTTTTCGGATTTTGCGGGTCGCGCTCACCCTCGGAAGGGATGATTTCGAGCATCGAACCATTTGCAGCTTTCACGAATACGTTGCCGGCGTAACGGTAACAGATCACGAAATCCAGATAATCGACGTACCACTGCGCGAGGCGCTCCGGATCGGGAGAGGCAATGGCGGTGTGTTCCAGTCCTATGAACATGCAGAAGAGTGTAGCACCGGATGCTGCGTGGGCAGGTCTCCAGACCTGCGCCTGTCAAGCCTCGTTAGAAATGTCCCCATTCTTAACTCGTTAGAACTGTCCCTTTTCCAGTTCCTTGCTTTTCTGTTCTTGGGGCTTCCGTCGTAGCGGAGCCCTGCGCCGCCGCAGGCG
>JAEZIJ010000049.1 GCA_023436715.1 Acidobacteriota bacterium | reverse complement strand
TCGTACTTTTGCGGAAATATGTTTGCATCTTTCGTAAACGGCGTTTCCCACTTGATCCACAAAAACTAATCGATCTGGCCTCGCAGGCGCGCAGCGGCCCGGTCTATGATGAGGATGACAGATTTACCCCGCAGTCACGCCTGATTCTAACAGCACTGAATGCGCTCGGAAATGTAAGTCACCCTGAAGTACGCCAACTTGCTTTTGACCTGCTTGAAAGTCGACAATGGATCGCTCACGCTGGAATCCTGCTCAAATCGAACTGGCAGCACAGCGATTGGTCTGTGCTCGAAGCGCTGACGAGGGAAACGTTCGAGCCTTATGATTATCATGGATTGGGTATGCGGATTCACGATCTTTTCGAAACGCATCCCGATCCAGCGGCGGCTCGGGCTCTACTCAATCTCTACAACTACGGTCCATGCTCTGAGTGTCGAGAGCGTTATGTAAAGGCGCTGGAGTCAATCCAGGCTGTGCCGGAGTGGATGCGCGAGGAATGCCGGTACGACGCTAATCTAGACTTGCGCGAATGGGCCCAGAGTGGCGACTAGATCTGTGTTTTTCTCAAGTTATCCCCGGATAACGCTCAGCCAGTTTGCCCTGCGCACGAATGACTCAACCTCAAACTGAAAAGCACTATCAGTCCAATTGCGACGCCAATCGCAACGGCGCAGATAGCCGGTGCCGGACAAGAACCAGTTGTGCGGCTTGAGGCGGTCAAGGTCTGCATCATCGACCAGGGCGAACGTGTGGATGCACTGAACGATACTCCCTCTGGCGACGACGTAACCTGCTGTGATCTGCCAGAGGGAGCTGTTACATCCGGCTGAGTTACTGGAGCTGTGTTAGCTTGAATTTATTGAGTTGAAGTCATCTCTGCTCTGGCAGTAGACCTAGCGCCAGGCCACAATCGCGAACAGGTGATCCTGACCGGTTTCACTCACTTTACCTTCGAGCGATGGGTAGAATTCCACGCGTTCGAACCACCGCAGCAGATGCCGGTACTCGTCGTCGGTATAAGCCTGGTGCATCGCCAGGTAGTGTGCCATCGAACTCGATTCTTCGGTGAACACGTAGTGGTGTGACAGCGAGCAGCCTTCCTCGAACAGCGATTCGGTCAGGCAGAGGTACGGCTGATCGGAAAACACGCCGCTCGACGCTAGGTGCCAGGACGACGGTTCTTCGCCGATGTGTTTCACCATGTCATAGGTGTGGACTTCCATCAGCAGTTGACCCCCCGGCTTGAGCGCATCATAAGCCCGGTCGAGAATGGAAGCGGCAGCGTCGGGCGCAAAGGCGTTGAATTCGCCGTAGACCATCATCACCAGATCATAGCTGGCTCCCAGATCGCAGGTAAGGATATCGCCGAGAATGAACGTCCCGCTGGAATGCTGGCGCGCGTAGTCGATCGATGCGGGGGAGAAATCGATCCCGGTCACGGTGTGGCCCAGTTGGCTTAGACGGCCGGCGTAGAAACCGGGACCGCAGCCCAGATCCAGGATCGCTGATGGCTTTTCGTTCAACACCCCACGATGAATCCAGTCTACATGCAGATCGATGATGGCGGCACGGCGGCTGGCCGCATCATGATCTTGCGCCAGGTGCTCGCGCAGCATTCGCCGGCTGAATTCCGGATCGTGCCAGGGTATTTTCTGCCATTCAGTTGGAATACGCTTGCGATTGATGAGTTGTTCGAACACGGTAGGTCCTTTCTTATTGCCCTATGCCAATAAAAAACCGCAGGCCAGGCGCCTGCGGCTGAACCGCGTCGAACAATGATGGGTATAGCAATTTGAGTTGGAGCATGCAGGCGCATACCGGCACCCATCCAAACACCAGCTTGTGCTATGGATAGGAATTCTTGCCGGGGTGTGTCTTCGCGCGCGGCGAAGCGCCTACAGATTCAACATGTCCAGCAGTATAACCCGGTGTCTGTCAGGGGGCAACTCAATGGGTGATCTGGGCTTCTCGGTTTTTTGCCGGGTTTCGCCACAGCCGGTGAATCACCCGGCGCGGCATGCCGGTGCTGATCCCCTCGCTGCTCTGCCCGGTCGATGCTGGCTCTACGGCTGCTCCCAGCTTGGGTGTGATTACCCTACGGTTCGCTGACAGGTCTACCATTTTCGCCATCACGTGGTAAATTTTGGCCGGTTTCTTTGCAGATCATGTTATCTATGGTCATAATTTTTGAGCGGAGCACGTGCTCCCGCCATAATCTAAAACCGCTGGCGTGAACAGAATGAGATGGATCGTTAGCAGTGAGCCAGGAGTCAGATGATGAAAATGAAAACGCGGTGGAGCGGATACCTGTGGATGCTGATAGCTGTTATTGGCCTGATCCTGCTGCCTGGCAGTTATGCCCATGCCTACCTGGATCCTGGGTCGGGCAGCTTCCTGTTCCAGATCCTCGTAGCAGGCTTTGTGGGTTTCCTCTTCATGCTGCGCCTGTTCAGAGACCGTGTTACTTCGTTTTTCCGGCAGCTCTTTGGGCGACAGCCGCGCCCGGTGGAAGAACCAGCAGAGGACTAGACTAAATGGGCATACCGGCCCGCGAGCGGGGATCTTTCCGCGATCCCAGCGGCTTCATGTTTCAGCGTGAAGGCGTCTGGTATCGGCAGGTCAATCCTTCGTATCAGGCCGATTACGATCGGCTCATGGCGTCCGGCCTCTATCAGGAATTAGTGGCCGGCGGCCTGTTGATTCCCCATCAGGAAGTCGCGCTGGAGCTGGCCTCTACGGACGGAGCCTATAAAGTCCTTCAGCCTGAGGCGCTCCAGTTCATCTCGTATCCCTACGAGTGGAGCTTCGGCCAGTTGAAGGCGGCGGCATTGGCGACCCTGGCCGCGCAGAAAATCGCCTTCGAGCATGGCATGACCCTGAAGGACGCCAGCGCCTACAACATCCAGTTTGTGGATGACAGGGCGGTATTGATCGATACACTGTCCTTCGAACAGTACCGGGAAGGAAGCGTGTGGACCGCCTACCGGCAGTTTTGCCAGCACTTCCTGGCTCCCCTGGCGTTGATGGCTTATACCGATATCCGGCTGAGCCAACTGCTGCGGGTTTATATCGACGGCGTGCCGCTCGATCTCGCCGCGAAACTGCTGCCATTGGGCTCCCGGCTGCGCCTGTCGCTGCTGATGCACATCCATCTGCACGCACGCAGCCAGGAAAAACACGCCGGGCAGCCAGTCAA
>JAEZIJ010000015.1 GCA_023436715.1 Acidobacteriota bacterium | reverse complement strand
CCCGGCGGGATCAGGGCATCCTCCATTTGCGCAAAGCCTTCACTGCCGGACGAAATCAGGCCTACAGAAACCGGCCGTCCGGCGAGATCGCTGACCTGCTGTGGATCGAGGTGCCGCAGCGCACTCTTGATCTGCGGATATACTTGGCTTGCCATGTGTGGGCGTTAATCGTCGTCGCTCTCGATATCGCGAATCCGGTGGCCCCGGAGTTCTTCGAGCTCGAAATCGTAGCGGTCCCGAGGCTCTTGCGGCGTGTCGTCTACTTCGTTGGAGATCTCCTGGTCCTCGTCGATCCAGCGGTGAATCTTGTGGTACATGACCTCCCCCTTGTACGTTCCCGCTCTCGATTCTACTCCCGGAAGGAGCTACTGGACCAGGGGGCGCGACGGGGAGCGAGGCTTGCGTTTCACTTCGCGAGGATCCAGCAGGTGTTCCGGCACCACGGTTTCAAGCGACCAGCGACTCCCCGAATCGAATTGGAGCCCCAGGAAGTACCCCGTGTCGCGAAACGCACAGTAGCGGACCACCGCCGGGAAGCGGTGCCTGCCGATCACGAGCATCACCTTCGCGCCGACGGAGACCCGCTCCTCCACCTGGACGCAGGCTCCCCCTGAGGAGATGTCCTCCAGTATGGCCGTTATGCCCTTCGGGGGAGCACCTTTCCCGGACGGCCGCAGCCGTACCAGTTGCGCGCACATTAGACGTTGTTCAGAGCGGCGTTCCGGCATCATGACTCTTATCGGCAGCGGCGGCCGGTTTTGAAGCTTCCCTCCCAGCCCGGAATTTTACCAGGACGGCGGCCCAGGTCACTCAGCCGCATGGATCACGTACTCCTCGAAGGCGGGACCCGCAAGCCGGATCGATTCAGGACGCACCTCCAAACAGTTCACCGCCGCAAAATAGCAGCCCGGCGACGTGAACCGCTCCAGCACCGCGTCCACCGGAATCCGGCCGGTCACTTCGGCCACGCGGTCTTCCCATCCGCTTCTGAGTTTCAACCCTTCCGAGAGCAGAAACTGAAGCAGCAGTTCGGCGACTTCGAATCCGGCCTGCTCTATGGGGTTGTGCTTCGGTCCCAGCTCGAGCCATTCCGAGATCAGGCGGTAGGTGAATCCCCACAGCGGCGCGACGTTCAGCTCGATGGCCGGAAAGTGCATCTCGTCGGGCAGCCCGGGGACGGGGCGCAACCGGTGCCGCATGGGATCGAGCAGCGTGCGCAGGGGCAGCCAAAGCGCCTCCACGGCCTCCCGCGGCTCGAGCACCGTAGGGAGCTCGGCGTCCACTCGAAAGACGAACGGGGCGACATGGAGGTACCGGCCTGCCCTTCGCCTTGCTTTCGCGGGCCGCAGAGCCTTCGCCAAACACTCCCGCCCTAACCGGATGCCGCACTCCTCCGCGAGTTCCCGCAGAGCCGTATCCAGCGCGTCGGCGTCGCTGGAATCACTGCGCCCCCCGGGGAAGGACCACTGCCCCGACCATGGGTCCCCATCCCGCTCCGCCCTCCGGATCAGCAGGACCGATTCCTCCGCCCCCTGTGCATGCAATATTGCTACCGCCGCGTCCACCATCTCTTCTATCATGCAACGCCCGCCCGGATTGCGGCGCTTGTGGAACGGATTGATTCCGTTTACCGTAAAAGTTACTGAAGGTCGAAAATGGCTTATTGTTGCCAGTGCGGAAACCAGGTGGCGGACACCGACCAGTTCTGCGCCAAGTGCGGCGCGCGCCAGGCAGGCGCGAAGACCACGGTGGACTTCGCCGCCGGCTTCAGCCCTCGGACCGCTTCCATTCTTTGCTACATCCCCTGGGTCGGCTGGCTCGCCGCCATTATCGTGCTTGCCTCGAATTCGTTCCGCACCAATCGCACTGTGCGCTTCCACGCCTTCCAGGGCCTGTATCTCTTCGTGGCCTGGCTGCTGGTACAGTGGGTCTTCAAGCCCCTCTCCTTCTTCACGCCCGGCCCGCACATCCCCATCGCCGGTCTCATGCAAATGGCCATCCTGGCAGTCTGGGTGTTTATGATGGTTAAGACAAGCCAGGAGCAGGTATACTCCCTTCCGATCATCGGGGAACTGGCGGAAAAGTCTCTTTCCGAGTAGGACTTAGGCCGCCCCCATCCGTCCACCGCCGGACGTGTGTTATATTTATTCATGCGAGTGCATATTTAAACAATGAAGCAGAAGGTCGGTATTGTCGGGTTCCGCGGCTATAGCGGCGCGGAGCTGGTTCGGATTCTTGATCGTCACCCTCACCTCCAGCCGGTGCTGCTCGAACACCGGAAGGACATCGAGGACCCTGCCGCGCGGCGCGGCGCACACCAGTGCGTCCCCTGCACCCCGGAGGCTGTGCGGGCGGAGGGACTGGCCGGCGCTTTCCTGGCCACGCCTTCGGATGTCTCTATGGAACTCGCGCCCTGGTTGCTTGACGCGGGCGCGAAGGTGGTCGACCTGAGCGGCGCATTTCGCCTCCGGACACCCGAAAACCATCGCCGGTGGTACAAGGAAGACCAGACGCAGCCCGCTTTGCTCGCCGAAGCGACCTACGGGCTTCCCGAATTCTGCCGCGAGCGCGTCAAGACCGCGCGGCTGGTGGCCAACCCCGGGTGCTATCCCACCGCTGCCAACCTCGCGATCAAGCCTCTGGTCGAAGCCGGCGTGATCGATCGGAGGGCAGGAGTCGTTTGCGACGCCAAGTCGGGCGTCAGCGGCGCGGGCAGAAAACCCAGCCTGAAGACCAGCTTCTGCGAGGTGACGGAGAACTTTTCCGCCTACTCGATCCTCGACCACCGGCACGTACCTGAAGTGCTGCTGACCAGCGGCCTCGAAGAAAGCGAGTTCAGCTTTACCGCTCAACTGCTGCCGCTCGACCGCGGCATCCTGGAAACCATTTACTTCCGCTCGACGGCATCCAGCGCGGCCGAACTCGCCGCCATCTACGCCAAGCGATATTGCGGCGAGCCGTTCATCCGCGTTTACGACCCGGGCCGCGTGCCCGACCTGCGCGCTGTCCAGCGGACGAATTTCTGCGACATCGGAGTGAAGCTCGATCCCGCCACGGGGCGCGCGGTAGTGGTCAGTGCCATCGACAATCTCGTCAAGGGCGCGGCGGGCCAGGCTCTTCAGAACATGAACCTGGTGCTCGGCTACCCGGAAACGGAGGGCCTGCTGTGAGGCTTCTCGTCAAGCTCGGCGGCACCCTGCTCGATGGGGAAACCTCGCGGCGCCGCCTTGCGGCGGAACTGGCCGCGGCGGCCTGTGACGGCGTGGAACTCGTTGTGGTCCACGGCGGAGGGAAGCAGATGACGCGTTTCCTGGCCGAACGCGGCGTCGAGAGCCGGTTCGTCAACGGTCTGCGTGTCACGACGCCGGAAACGCTCGACGCTGTGGTGAAGGTTCTGGCCGGAAGCGTCAACCAGGAACTCGTCGCGGCTTTCATCGCCGCGGGAGCGCGCGCGGTAGGCCTTTCCGGCGTTGACGCCTGCCTGACGGAAGCCGAAACCATGGATCCCGAACTGGGCGCTGTGGGCCGCGTCGTCCGGTCGAATGCCGAACTGCTGCATCTGCTGACCGCCAAGGGGTACGTTCCCGTGGTGGCCTGCGTTGCGGGCGACCGGGACGGCCGGATTTTCAACGTGAACGCCGACCAGATGGCTTCCGCCTGCGCCTCCGCGTTCGGCGCCGACCGCCTTATCTTCCTCACGGACGTGAACGGCGTTCTCGGCGCAGACCGCGAGCCGCTTCCGGTACTGACGGCCGGCGACGGCGAGCGCCTGATCCGTACCGGCGTGGCGACCGGAGGCATGCAAGCCAAGCTCAATGCCGCGATCGATGCGCTAAGAAAAGGAGTGCGGGAAATTACTATTGCTCCGGGCGGAGAGTTGGGAATTGTTTCCCGTATTCTGAACGGCGAAGCGGTGGGGAGCCGCCTCGTGGAGGAGGGCGCAGCTCTTGTCTGACGGGCGTCCTAGTACCGTACTACCCATCCCCGCCCCTGGTCTGCCTTCGCTGGACGTCCGAAAGGCCGCCATGGCCGATATTCCGGACTTGCTCCGGCTCATCAACGGCTACGCCGGCAAAGGCATCATGCTGTCCCGCACGGAGTTCGAAATTTCTGAAAACCTCCGTGATTTCAGTGTGATACGCCAGGATCAGGCGCTCGTGGGCTGCGCCGCCCTGCATTTTTACACACCCACGACCGGCGAGATACGTTCCCTGGCCGTGGACCCGGCCTTCCGGGGCAGCGGCGCCGGCCGACTGCTGATGGAGGCACTCGAGAAGGAAGCGCAAGTCTTTGGTTTACAATCGGTTTTCGCATTCACGTATATCCCGGACTTCTTTCGGAAGCACGGATACGAGGAAATCGAACGAGGCGAATTGCCTCTGAAAGCGTGGAAAGACTGCCTCCGGTGCCCGAAATTCCAGTGTTGTGATGAAATTTCTGTAATAAAGCACGTCACAACAGGTCAAACTAGGGTAGATAATACCTACACTCGTGGGGTACCAACCTTGCCCCCGGTACTGCCGGACCACGCCGCCCTCCTGCCCTCGATCCGCAAATCCCACTGAATCTTTGAGAGTTCCTGGTTCTACTTTCCCCCTCAGGCGGAGCCGAACCATGCCCGCAAAAAACATGCCCTCGAATTTCAGGAAAATACGCTGAATTTCTCGCTTTTGTTTGTATAATTTAGAGTCAGGACCGGCACGGGCCGGAGTAGGAAAGAGGAGGCGATGAGGGCACAAACGGTAGACGTCAAAAACTCCACAGGGAGGATTCTTTGCTGCACGATTTTCCGGCCGGGAGGCAAGAAGCTTTTAGCCAAAGGGCACGTGCTGAGCGAGGAAGACGTCCGTCTGCTTGAGACAGAAGGAATGGGCCAGGTCTGGGTCACCGAACTCGAAGAGGGTGAGGTTGGCGAAGACCAGGCGGTAATGGCGGTGGCATCGGAGATGGGCTGCGGCGCCCTGGAGATCCGGCTTGCAGCCGGCGGCCGAGCCAATCTGGTTGCCACCGAGGATTGTTGCGTACTCGTTGACGACGAGCTGCTGAAGCAGATCAACTGCACGGCCAGCATCGTCATAGCGACTCTTCCCAACTTCGGGTACGCGAAAGCCGGACAACGCATTGCAACAGTGAAGAGCGCCCCGTTCGCGATCGCCCAGGCGCAACTGGAAGCGGTGCTGATGATTTTGAGGGAGCGCGGGCCGATTCTTCAGGCTCGCCCCATACGGACCCCGGCCGTCGGGGTGCTGTACACGGATCCGCTCAGCGGAGAGCGCGCGCGTCAACTGTTCGAAAATATCATGCGACAGCGACTGGAACGGTTTGGCGCTACTGCCAACTATGTGCTTGCTACGGTTGAAGATGAGGCTACCGTTGCGCGCGCGCTTCAACATCTGCTGCGGCCCAAGCCGACTACCATCCTGGTGGCTTCGACGACGGCGCCGGCGGGTCCCGAGGATGTAGTGGGTAGAGCGATCGCCCAGATCGGCTCCCATATGGAACGTTTTCTGGCCCCGGTGGAGCCTGGCAACCTGCTGCTGCTCGCCTACAAGGACGAGGTGCCGATTGTCTCCGCCCCCGGGTGCTTCCGCTCCGCCAAACCCAACGTGGTGGATCTGATTCTGCCGCCCATGCTGGCGCGATACCGCGTCTCCGGTTGGGAAGTGGCGTGTTTGGGGCACGGAGGTCTTCTGGCCTAACGGTCTCCTCCACACTCGCGAGCCGCTTCCGGGCGGTCCGCGAGGACTCCTCCAGCCGGGCGTTTCGCCAACGTCCGGCTTTTTTTGTGCCCGCGCCCCCTCAGCGTACAGGTTGGCCGGGGAACTGCTCCGGCCGGCATACGCACCGGTAGGCCCAGTAGGCGCCCCACCCCCTTCTCAGCGCCGATATAACGTAACCGTTAAACGCAATTCGATAACTGCGCTCGGGGCCGTCCTCGGTTGCCGTCCACCAGTAGATTACGGGAGAGTAGCGCCTCCACAGCGGCGACTCCTTTTCCGGCCAGACCCGATAGGTAGCCTTGCGGCGTTTGGGATCCCATGTGCCGCCGGCATTGCGGCCGCGACGAACCATGGATCGGACCGCCTCGTCCACTGTCGGAAGCCGCCAGATGCCAACTGGTGTGGGGCTGAGCGCGCGGCCGTCGGGCGCGAGGTGAGCGCAACGATCCGCAGCCTCCTCCCACGTTGCGTGCCGTTCCCCCCAGCCCGGACCTTCAGGCGCCCAGACCAATTGCACGCCGTTGCCTTCCACCAGCCGGGCGGCGTAGTTGCCGTCATCGAGCCGCGTAATGGCACGGTACCCGGGAACCGCCCCGGTCACTATAGCCGTCAGCCCCGGCAATATCAAGATGGCTCGCCATGCCCATTTGCGCGGCTCGGGCCGTCCGAAGTGGAAGAGCGCGCCGAACAACCCGAGCGGAACGGCGAGTTGCCAGACGCCTACGCCTTTTCCAAAGAAGAGCCCCACTGCAATACCGAGTGCGAGGAACAGAGGCAGCGCCACCCGGCGCCAGCGCAGCGCGATCGCGACGGGGAGAAGGATTACGAGCGAAGGACTCAGATACTGAATGAAGGTGAGGCCGAGATTCCGCCAAAGGCTGCGATCATACCAGCCCTCGTGAAATGCTTCGGCGGCTCCCCAAAACGCCCAGAAGCACATGACCAGGGTCGACAGCGCGATCGCTATCCAGCCCATCCACAGGCGGAACCGCTCAGCAGCCATGGGCGACAATGTAGCATAACAGCCGGCCTCACAGCCGCGAGTGCGATATATTCAGGGTCGAGCCCATGAAACTGCTCATCTTCTCCGATATACACGGTGACCTGGCGGCGCTCGAGCGCCTGATGGCCAGCGAGGCGGACTACTACATTGCCGCCGGCGACCTCGCCACCTGGGGACGCGGGCTCGACCGCTGTGGAGAGCTGATGCGCCGGCGGGCGGACAAGGTTTGGGTGCTCCCCGGCAATCACGAGTCGGCCGAACAGACGACCGAATTCTGCCGTAAGTTCGGATTCAACGATTTTCACGGGAAGACGTTCGAAGCCGCCGGACGGCACGTGGCCGGTCTCGGCTATTCCAGCCCCACGCCCTTTCACACTCCGGGCGAGTACACCGAGGAGGAGCTGGCCCGCCGCCTGGCGCCGTTTGCCGGACTCAAGCCGCTGGTCCTGATCTGCCACTGTCCCCCGTTCGGAACTGCGCTCGACCGCGTGCGGGAAGGTCTGCACGCAGGCAGCCGGTCCGTAAAGACCTTCATCGACGAGAACCAGCCGGAGTATTTCTTCTGCGGCCACATCCACGAGGCCGCCGGAGCCGAGGTGCGGCTCGGGAGCACGCACTGCGTCAATGCCGGCACGCGAGGTTATCTGCTTGACCTTGCTACTATAGAAATATGAACGAGGACCTCGAAAGGGAGTACTTTGCGCTCCGCCAGCAGGCTGAAGCTGTGCGGAGCTATCTTTGACGCCCCTCAAAAAAAGTCTCAGTTAGCCAAAATCGAAGAAACAGTATCGGCCCCGGATTTCTGGAATCAGCCCAACCAGCGCCTCTTGCAGGAACGCAAGCGGATCGAGGAGACGCTAGCCGACGAAGCGCGCGTGGCTTCGGCGATGTCCGACATCGATACGCTGTTTGAGCTGTCCCGCGAGGGAGAGGACGTCGCGAGCGAGATCCGGCAGGAAATGAAGAAGTTCTCGGCCGACCTCGAGAAGCTCGAAACCGAGATGCTTCTCTCCGGCGAGAACGATTTCCGCAGCGCCATCGTCATCATACACCCCGGCGCGGGCGGCACGGAAAGCCAGGATTGGGCCGAGATGCTGCTCCGCATGTACCTGCGGTGGGCCGAACGAATGGGATTCAGCACCGTCGTTACGGACCGGCAGGAAGGCGAGGGCGCGGGCATCAAGTCGGCCACCTTCGAAGTGAACGGCGAAAACGCCTACGGGCTGCTCCGCTCGGAGGTCGGCGTACACCGGCTGGTGCGGATCTCTCCGTTCGACGCCAATGCCCGGAGGCACACATCGTTTGCCTCGGTGTTCGTGTATCCGCAAGTGGACGACGAGATCAAGATCGAGATCCGGCCGGAAGACCTGCGCGTGGACACATTCCGGGCGGGCGGCCGCGGAGGCCAGCACGTCAACCGGACGGATTCGGCGGTGCGGATGGTCCACCTGCCCACCAACATCGTCGTGCAGTGCCAGAACGAGCGGTCCCAGCACAAGAACCGCGACATGGCGATGAAGCAGCTTCGCGCGCGCCTGTACGAGTTCGAAATGGACAAGAAGCGAGCCGAGGAGCGAAAGGTGGAGGCGAGCAAGGCGGACATTAACTTCGGGAGCCAGATTCGCAGTTACGTGCTGGCGCCGTACCGCCTCATCAAGGATCACCGCACGAAGTTCGGCGCCGGCGACGTGGACCGCGTGCTCGACGGCGATCTCGAACAGTTCATGCACGCCTGGCTTGTCTATCAGCGCACCGGCAAGACCGCCGGCGACGGCAAGGAAGACCTCCCTGAATAAAGCGGAAATTGAGCGTGCCGCGGAGTTGATCCGCGCGGGGCGGCTGGTCGCTTTCCCGACGGAAACCGTGTACGGGCTCGGCGCGAATGCGCTTGACAGCGGCGCGGTTATCCGGATTTACGAGGCGAAAGGACGGCCGGTGACGAGCCCGCTGATCGTACACGTGGATTCCGTCGAGATGGCGCGCGGGCTGGCCCGCGACTGGCCGGCGGCGGCCGAGGCACTGGCAGGCCGGTACTGGCCGGGACCACTCACCTTGGTGGTCCCGAAACACCCGCGGATACCCGACGTGGTCACGGCGGGGCTCGACACGGTGGGTCTGCGCGTGCCGGCGCATCCTCTGGCATTGGACCTCATCCGCGCATCCGGGAGGCCCATTGCCGCACCCAGCGCGAACCGGTTTTCCGAGCTTTCCCCGACCTCCGCCGATCACGTTCGGCGCAGCCTCGGCGAGGCAATCGACATGATCCTGGACGGCGGCCCGACCACCGTCGGTATTGAATCGACTGTGCTCTCGCTCGCCGGGCCAGCGCCGCGCCTGCTGCGGCCGGGCATGGTGTCCCGGAGCGACATCGAGGAAGTGATCGGGCCGATTGATGAAGGACTGGAGGTTTCCGCGGAAGGTGCTCACCCATCGCCGGGGCTTCACCGGCGGCATTACAGCCCGAGAACGCAATTGGCGGTCGTGGCCGGCGGCGCGGTTCCGAATTGCGGCCGGGGAGCCTATCTGCACCACAGCGGCGGTTGCCCGGCGGGGGTGCGGGATGTCCCCATGCCTCCCGGACCGGCAGCGTATGCCGCAGTGCTGTACGAGACCCTGCACGCACTCGACACCGAAGGCCTGGACTGGATCGCGGTAGAGCAGCCGCCGTCCGGGCCGGAGTGGGCGGGCATCAGAGACCGGCTGGCGCGCGCAGCTGCGGGTTGATTTCGCCCGCTTTTCCCTTATTTCGAGGCTATTTAGTCGCATTTTCATTAAAGCCCACCCGTCTCTTGGCCGATAACGAAGATACTTAGCGCTATGGTGACGCAGGAAGGGCCTTTGGCACATACCGGCAGGCCGTGGGTGGTGGCGGAACTCCGTCCCTTTCCTCCGGTCGCGGCGCGGCTCGCGCGGATGGTCACCACTGAGGACGCGGATTTCGGTGGCATGGCCGACCTGATCCGCGCGGACGCGACGTTTTCGGCCGAGATTCTGCGGCTGGCCAACTCCCCCCTGCTCGGTTGCCGGCGCACAATACTGAGCATTCTGCACGCGGTGGCGATCCTCGGCATGGAACGCCTGAAGGGGCTGGTAATGATGGTGGCGCTGCGGAAGTTCCTCGGGGGAGCGTTGCACGATCCGAGCCTGGTACGGTGCTGGCGGCACAGCCTGGCGGCGGCCTTCCTGGCGCAGGATATCGGCTCCGCATGCTGGCTGGACAAGGACCAATGCTACACGGCCGGGCTGATGCACGACCTGGGCCGCCTCGCCCTGCTGGCTACATTCCCTTCCGAATATTCGGAGCTGCTGGAGAACGCCGAGGAAGCCGGGAGCGGCCAGTTGGCCGCAGAGCGCCGCCGGTTCGAGATCGATCACTGCGCCATCGGATGCTGGCTGGTAGACGATTGGAAGCTGCCCGAGGATTTCCTTGACATCGTCGGTACGCACCATGCCGAGATCCACGCGGAACGGTTCGATATCGCGCAGACCATTCGTGCGGCCTGCCGGCTGGCTGACGCGCTGGGTTTTCAGGTAATCGCCTCTTCCCAGCCGGTCGATCCGGAGCAGGTGCTCAGGATGCTGCCGCAGGAGGCAAGTGCGAGGCTGGGGCCCGCGGAAGATCTCCTCGTCGAACTCGCCGGTAAAATCAACGCCGTCGAGTGCAGCCTTATTTGAATCCCTGAACCGGACCTGATACCATCACAAAACTGCTCGCACCCGACTGTTCCGCGGGCGGAGTGAGTCATGCAACTCCCGGCATCGATCGGCAAATACGAATTGCAACAGTTTCTTGGTGGGGGTATGTCGCGCGTGTACAAGGCGCGCGACACCGTCATCGACCGCACTGTGGTGGTGAAGATCCTGACAGAGCAGTCAGCCAAGGACACCGAGGCGAAAGCGCGGTTCCTTCAGGAGGCCAGGGTCGCTGGAAAGATCGCGCACGATAACATCGTCCGGGTTTACGACTTCGGCGAGCAGGACGGCCAGACCTTCATGGTCATGGAGTTTCTGCAGGGCGAGAACCTCGGTGACCTGATCAAAAGCGGCCGCACCGGGGACTTGCACCGGAAGCTCACGACCGCTGTTCAGATCGCAAGCGCTCTCGACCATATACACAACCACAAGATCATCCACAGGGATATCAAGCCGGACAACGTTCACGTGACGCCGAACGGGGTCGCGAAGCTGATGGATTTCGGCATCGCCAAATCCGAGGACGCCTCTTTGACCCGTCCCGGCTACACGATGGGGACCCCGTACTACATGGCGCCCGAGCAGGTGCGCGGCGAGCCCCCGACGCCGCAGGTGGACATCTACGCGTTCGGGATTCTCCTGTTCGAGCTGTTCACGGGCGTGAGGCCCTGCGAGGGCGAGACCATCGAACAGGTGTTCTACAAAGTCCTGAGCGAGCCGCTTGATTTGGCTCCGCTTCAGGCAACCGGAGCCCCACCGCAACTGTGCGACCTCGTGGCACGGTGTACGGCAAAAGACCGCACGGCGAGACCGGCGAGCTTCGCCTCGGTCTGTGCCGAGATCGAGCGGCTCGTGCCGGTTTACGCGAGCACGGCCGTCCAGCCGGCTGCCCAGGAGACGCGCGAGCCGCAAGCCGGTTCGCAAAAGAGCCGGGCGCGAACGATGAGCATCGGAGTTGCGGCGGCCGGCCTCATCGCGCTGGTCGCGGTAGCCGCTTACCTGTATCTCGGTTCGGGCGGCAAGACGCAGAAGGAGCAATTGGAAGCCGTCCTCGGCACAGCGACCGGAGAAATGGTGCTGGTGCCGGCGGGACCGTACCTTTCGGGCGAGCACAAAGAGACAGCCACCCTTCCGGCGTTTTACATCGACCGCACGGAAGTCACCAACGCCGCGTATGCTCTCTACTGCGCGGAGAAGAACCGCCCGCTGCCCGAGGGATTTCCGAAAGATCGGCCCGATTACCCGGTTGTCAACATTACATGCACGGATGCTCAGGAATTCGCGAAATGGGCGGGCAAACGGCTGCCCACTTTCGCCGAATGGGAGAAGGCGGCACGCGGCGCGGATGGCCGGCTCTATCCGTGGGGGAACGAACGGAACACACAGCTTGCGAATACCGCGGACTATCCGGGCCGCAGCGCGCCGGATCTGATGCCGGTGAATTCGCTCGCCGGCGGCAAGAGCCCTTTTCACCCGCTGAACATGGTGGGCAACGCATGGGAGTTCGTCGACTGGTTACAGACGCCGAGCGCAGGAGCGCTCAAGGCCTTCAGCCAGCTATTGAAACCGCCGCCGGCAGCGAACGAGCCCTGGTATACAATCCGCGGCGGCGCGTACAACACCAGCCTGGCGGACAACATTCTATGGGACTCAGGCACCGTCCCTGCGCGATTCCACGCGGCGAACATCGGGTTCCGGTGCGCGAAAGACGCGAAGTGAAGTCCCGTCATGCCGCAACCGTACGCGGCCGGACCTGCCTCTCGATGGTCTTCAACTCGATGGTCTTCAACGACTTCTGCCGGGTCAGAGTCAATTCGTAGTCCTTCTGGAGATTCATCCAGAAATCGGCGCTCGTGCCGAAGTGCCGCGCCAGACGCAATGCAGTATCGGCGGTGATTCCGCGGCGTTCGTTGACAATCTCGCTGATACGGGTAACCGGCACGTGCAGTTCCAGAGCGAGGCCGTTGATTGAGATTCCCAACGGCTTCATGAACTCCTCACGGAGCATTTCGCCCGGGTGAGCATCGGCTTTACAGAGGCCGCGGAACCGCTCGCTTACGCTCGCGGCTCAGTACCGGGCTTCAGAGCCGCGACCGTCAGGGAGCGGTCTGTGACGCGCTACGGGCAGGCAATCAGCTTTCTGATTCCGGCGAGGTTCTTTTTGGCGTACTCGGATTCGGCGAGGTCGGAGTTGATTCCGAGCATCGTCCGGAAATGGCTGCATGCGGCGGGGAGCATCGCCACGCTGCCTGTCGACTGCGCTTTTCGCATGAAACACAGTCCGAGCGCGTAGTGCACGTACGGGTCGCTCGGGTCGTAGCCGAGCGACCTCTGGCAATACCCGATCGCGGCATCGAAATTGTTCAGTTTGCGCTCGGAATCGCACAACCCGAAGTACGCCAGGCTGCGCAGGTCCTTCCAGATGTCGGTCTGCGATGCGCGCTTCTTCTTACCCAGGCCGATCAGGAATCCGACCGCATAATAGTTCAGTTTGCCCGCCAGCTTACTATCGAAGTCGCTCAGGCGGAGATACTCGAGATACTCCCGCCTGGACTCGTCATAGCTTTCGTTGAGCCGCAGGCTTTCGGCCAGCCAGAAGTGCGCTTCGGCGTTTGTCGGGAGCAGGCGAACGGAGGTCCGGGCGGCTTCGATCGACTGCGTATAGGCTCCCTTCATGCGGAACGCCTGCGCGAGAAGGTAGAAAGCCATCGCGTTCTTGCTATCCCGCTGCACCACGACCGTAAGCTGGCGGATCGCCTCGTCGGAATCGCCCCGATCGAGCAGCATGCCCGCGAAGCTGGCGCGGGCTTCGAGGTAATCGGGGTCGATCTCAATGGCGCGGCGAAAGGCCTTTTCCGCCTTGTCTTCCTCAAACAGCGCGTTCTCGACGCGGGCGAGGTAGAGCGCGGCCTGACTGTAATCCGCGTCGATGGCGAGAGCCTTCGTGAGCAGGTCAGCCGCTTTGCGATAGCTGTTCGCGTTCCCCTTGTTGTATGCTTCGACCGCCTCGTCGAACAGGTCTACTGCGGCCTTGTTCCGCCGGCGCGGGATCAGGATGCGCACGGTGATAGTCCGTTCCTGTCCGGGGTAGACCATCTCCTCGCGCGGTCCATCGGGTTCGTAGCCCATCTTGACGGCTTTGATCGTGTGGACGCCCGGAACGAGGCCCGGCAGTCGAAGGGCCTTTTCCTTGTCGACGACGCCGACCGAACGGCCGTCCAGAAAGACCTCCACTCCGTTCATATTCGTTTCGACGATCAGCCCGCCGCCTTTCGGCGGAGGAGGCGTACCCGCGGCCGCGTTGCCCGGTATGTAGGCCAGGAGCATACTGGGATCGAAGCTGCTGCGGTCCGAGGTGGGATTCTGGCGCCCTCCGGTGGCCTCGCGCACGTTGCGGCGAACGTATTCGGCGAGCTCGTCGGCGGTGACCATCCCGTCGCGATTCTCGTCGGCGCTGCCTTCGAGGCCGCGCACCACATAGTAAGTGAAGATGCCGTGCCCGCCGCCCCAGTCGGGACTCTCGAAGGATTGTTCCCGATCGCGGCTTGCGGTAAGCGAAAACAGCGAGCGGGTCAAATCCAGCAGGCTGCGATTGATCTGCTGGTTGTCCTCGGGCGTGATAGCGCCGCTGTGGCAGGAATCCGTGAGCAGCACCTTCCACTTCGCTTTGATTTTCGAGCTGATCACCTCGGCCAGCGTCTGCATCGGGTAGCCGGTGCCGGCGACGTTGTCCGCCCGGAAGTCGGCGGGCGCGAGGTACGGCTTTCCTTCGAAGACGAACCCGTGCCCGGCGAAGTAAATTACAACCCGGTCCGGCTCTTGGGCGACCGAAGGCAGCCACACCTCGAGTTCGCGGCGCAGGGCCTCGAGTGTCGCTCCGGCCCCGACCAGCTTGTGAACGTTCTCCGGCGGGAAGTTGCCCCCCTCCGGGCTGATCAGGATGGAGTACATCGCTTCGGCGTCGCGTTCGGGGTAATGGAGCTGGAAGTTGGCAGGCAGGTTCTTGTAGTTGGCCACACCCACAACCAGCGCATAGCCGCGGGGAATGCCTGGCGCCGTCGCGGGCGCGGCAGCGGGCGGCGCGAGAGGCGATTCCTTTTCGATGCGCAGGTCTCGCTGGGTCTGCCCGGCCGGGGCCTGCGACCAGGCGGCCGGTGCAAGCAGGGCAAGCGAGGCGAAGAGCTTGAAGGCGGTCATCGGATTCATCTGTGCGCCAGCCGGAATTCGTAGATCACGGGCCCGTTCAATGGCGCCGTGGCCGAGAGCAAGGACTGGTTCTGCTGGCGCATGATGATCAGCTCGCGCGATGTGGCTCCGGGCACGCCGGCCAGGTTTTCCGGCAGGCTATCGGGGCTCTTGATCGTTCTCGGGCCGGCCGATGAATCGATGCAGAGCCCGCGCGCGCGGAAGATCGAATCATCGCAGCGCGGCATCAGGTTCGGAGGCGCAGGCGTGGGCTTCGGGGGCGGCGGCAGGGGAACGTAGGCTTTGGTGTCGCCGAGCGCAACCGGGCTGACCATCCAGTACACAATGTCGTGGCCGGGCTTGCCGGCAATGCGGAAAGCTGTGTCGGTAGCCGGCACAATGTACTGCCGCCCCGCCTTTACGTTGTTTTCGCGACCCGTCTCTTCCCGCGGAAAGAGCAGCGTATAACTGCCGCTGGTGCCGTAGTTCATCGCATAGAGGAAACCGTCGAAATTGCTGCGGAACCGGAAACGTACGCGATCGCCGGAATCGAGGACAAGGCCGGGATCGACGGTGCGCCACTCGGAGCCCTCAAGCCGCTCCAGGGTGATCTCGATGCGCTCGGTTCCGCGCGACGGCGGTTGGGCGAACGCTGGGAGGACCGCAGCCAGCAGGAACAGAGCCGGTCTGATCATAAATTTATTTGTGTTGCAGGGTAACGTCGGCGACGACGCGTGAATCCGCCGCGCCACTCGTGTTCACTGCATAGACAGCTTTTTCCGCGCGCGGTCCGGGCGTGGCCGCATTCACTTTCTCGATGATGAGGTCGCGGGAATAAGTGCGGAACTTTCCTATGAGCGCATCGTCTATGGGGGCCACGTTTGCGACGAGCAGCATTTTCGCCGCCGGTTCCGGACGCGTTTCTTCGCCGGGAGACCGCTGTCCCAGTGAGTAAATCAGCTTTTCCAGGTCGGGCTCGGGCCGCCGCGAGAGAACAATAAACAGTTTCTCAGCTCCGGGCTGCTCATCGAAGGTGAATGTGTAGCCGGACGGGATTTCATAGCGTCTGCCCCTTTCGACCGCGTTGCTTCCACCTTCGATTTCCTGTGACGGGAAGAGCACTTTCCAAATGCCGCTCGATCCGCGATTCACGATGTAGAGATAGCAGTTGTCGTTCGCCTCGACGCTCAGGCGGATCCGGTCGCCGGCGCGGAAAACGTCGTCGGTCGCAACTTCGACAGCGGCTCCGCGGTCGATCTTGAGCAGGCTGTAACGCAGGCCCAGCGGAGCGTAGGTCTTTGATGAGACCGGAACGATCTCGGCCCCCTCTACCCTCCTTGCCGGCGCAGGCGTGCGCGACTCCGCCGCGAGCCGCTCGATGGGAGCCGGAGCGGGCTTGCTTTTTGCCGCCCGCTGAACGGCAGGCTTCTTGGTTTGTGCGGCCGCCGGTGCCGGCGCTGACGGCGCGGAATAGAACAACTCGCGAGGCGTCAGCTTGGGGGCCTGCAGGCACCAGGCGATCGTCAGGCAGAGCGGAAGGGTAACTACGGCGTACCGGAAAATCATATGTCGCTTGCTCATAATAACCCTCCAACCATCAGACCAGCGCAACTTATTGTATTAACAAACCTAAACTTGTGTTTTAAGCGCTACCGACTTAGGCTACTCCCGAGGGAGAATGAAGCCTCATGCTGCTTATCGGCAAAGACAAAGTGGCGTTCCGCCTGCTGGCAGTGATTCTCTGCTGCTTTGTGGTGGAGCAGAGCGCTCCGTTGCGGGCGCAGGAAGCTACGGAACAAAAGTTAAATATCGTGATTGTCGAAGGCGACGGTGCGATTAACAATATCCGGCAGCGCACGGCGCGCGAGCCCATCGTGCAGGTGGAGGACGAGAACCACCGCCCGGTAGCCGGCGCGGCAGTTGTCTTCATGTTGCCGGACCGTGGACCCAGCGCGACTTTTACGGACGGCACTCATAACCTGACAGTCACCACCGACAATCAGGGCCGCGCCGCGGCACGCGGTTTGCGCCCGAATAACGCAACCGGACAGTATCAGATCCGCATAACGGCTTCCTCCCAGGGCAGAATGGCCACCGCGGTTCTCACGCAGACGAACGCCGTGATCGAAGCGGCGGTTGCCGCCGGACTATCGGCAAAGCTGATCGCTATCATTGCGGTTGCGGGAGGCGCGGCCGTCGCGGGCGGAGTCGTCGCGGCCACCCGCGGCAACGGAAATCCGGCGCCCGTTGTGGTCACTCCCGGCGCTCCCACCGTGGGCGCGCCGAAATAGGGGACTCAGACATGAGACGATCACTCCTCGTTTTGCCCATTCTGCTGACTTGGCTTGCCGTGACGGCTCGCGCGTCGGAACCTGTACGCGTCGAGGGCCCGGTTCTCGGATTCGTGTTCGATCGTGCATCGGGCGGCGTGCGTCCGATTCTGGGTATGGCCGGCGCCTCGCTTTTCGGCGAGCCGGTTGTCCTCGGCATCGACGCGAACCGGGCTGCGATATCAAGCGTAGGCGGCTACGTGCTCGGGACGGCGGCGGATACCGGCCGCGTCACGCTGTTCCGCGACTTCGTATATGGCGCCCCGGGCATCGCGATCGGGAACGCAGATCCTGCTCCGGACCGCATCGTGCTGAGCACGAACGGAAGCGCGGCAGCCTTGTTTTACGGGGACAGGAACGCGATCCAGGTATTCGCCAACCTCCCCTCGTCGCCTCAGTTCCGGGGCGAAGTAAGCCTGTTTGGGCTGCCCGGACCGGTGTCGGCCCTCGCGATCAGCGACGACGGCGAGGCGATTCTTGCGGGTGCGCGGAACGGAGACGGAAGAGAGTCGGTGATGCTGCTAAGCCCCGGAGCGGATCCCCGTGTGCTGGGCTCCGCGGGCCGAATCGCGGCGACGGCATTTTTTGCCGGCAAGCCCGATGCGGTTTTTGCCGATAGCGCGGCAGGTTCGGTCTACTGGATACGCAACGTGCGAGGAGCGGCCGAATTCGTCGCGCTGCCGGGCGGCGAAATAGCAAAGCCCGTGGCTCTTCAAGTAACTTCGGACGACCGGCGGATCCTGGTTGCCGGCGCCGGAGCGGTTGCGTCACTCGATCTCCAGGGTAGCGCCCCCACAGTCACAAGATGCGATTGCGTAATTTCCGGGCTGGATCGCCTGCGAGGCAACTCGGTCTTTCGCGTGACCGAAGTATCGGCGGCCCCCTCCTGGCTGTTCGACGCGGGCACCTCGGAACCGAGATTCCTGTTTGTTCCACGGGCGGTAGACGAGTCTCCCCGGGCGATTCCCACGGAGCGGCCTCTGCCACGCCCGACCGCGCCACTTCCTCAAGGAGGTGTGCGATGAACCGGATTGCTTGCGCAGCTTTGATTGCCCTGATCGCAGCCGCAACTGCGACGCCGCAGACGGCCCCTGTCATCACTGCTCTGAGCCCCGACAGGGCTGTGGCCGGCAGCCCGGACACGGTAATCACAATCACCGGATCGAATTTCACAACGCAGGACCAGGTTTTGTACGAGGATTCGTGGTTTCCGGCGACTTACGTGGATCCCACCCACATTACGTTCACGATGCCGGGCAGTCTTCTCATGTCACCGCGTGTCGGGCCCCTATCTGTTATGGGAGGGAATGGAGGGTACTCAGAGTGGCTGCCGTTCACGATCACAATTCCGTTCATCACTCCTCCCACCCTGCCTTCGGGGACGGTTGGAGCACCCTATGTGCAGCCGATTACGATCAACCCCGAGGGAACGATGCCGCCTTACACCTGGGAGGTCACCGGCGGGGCCTTGCCTCCGGGATTGTCGTTGAATTCCGGCACCGGCGTGCTCAGCGGCACTCCGGCCTCGGCGGGGACGCTCGGTTTTACGCTGAAGGTCACAGACGGATCGGCGCCCTACTCCGACTACGCATACTGGGGCGACCAGTCCTTTACTCTGACAGTCAACGCGCCTCAGACCCCGCTCCAGATCTGGTTTCCGGACACCCTGCCCGATGGCGCGGTCGGCAAAAGCTACTGGGAGAACCTTTACGCGAGCGGCGGTGACGGAACGTATAGCTGGACCGGCAGCGGAGTGCCGCCCGGTCTGATTGTGGCCTCCAGCGGTGCTGTGGCCGGCACGCCTACGCAGGCGGGCGCCTTTACGATGACCGTCACGGTGAAAGATGAAGCCGGAGATTCCGTTTCGAAGACCTATACCGTCAAGATCGCAGGTCCGGCGCTGGAGATCGCAACCACATCGCCGCTGCCCGGCGCCACAGTCGGGACAGCCTATTCGCAGCCGCTGGTTGCCAGGGGCGGCCAGGCGCCGCTCGCGTGGACGGCCACTACTCTGCCGGCCGGCCTGAAACTCGACGGCGCCACCGGCGCAATCAGCGGAACACCGACCGCGTCGGGAACGTTCGGGTTCACAGTCCAGGTTACGGACAGCGCGCGCACCAGCGCGAAGCGCGATTTCGTGCTGGTGGTCACCGCACCGCCGCTGGCGATCGTCACCGGCTCACTCGCATCCGGAAATGTCGCGGCTCCGTATTCGCAGCAGGTCGAAGCGAACGGCGGCGTGCCTCCATACACGTGGTCGGCAAGCGAGCTGCCTTCGGGCCTGGCGATCGATGCGGCAACGGGCGCCATTAGCGGGACGCCTGCAAGCGCGGGCTCCGCAATTGTCTCGATTCAAGTGACGGACAGCGCGAAGAAAAGCGCCACTCGCCAATTCACGCTCACGATTAACCCCAGGCTGCTCGAGGTCACAACATCGTCGCTGGCCGCAGGCACGGCCGGGACAGCCTATTCCCAAGCTCTTGCCGCGGCCGGTGGAACTCCGCCGTATTCGTGGTCGGTGACAGGGTCGCTGCCGGCAGGGGTCGGCATCGACTCGGGAACAGGAATGCTCGGCGGGACTCCGGGAGCTGCGGGCAGCTTCGCAATCGTGGCTAAGGTCACGGACAGCACGGGCGGGTCCGCGACGAAAGCGCTTGCCCTCACGGTGCGCACACCGCCGCTGCCGCAAATCGATCTCGTCGCCCCGGATTCGGCCAATCCCGCGCAGCAGGTGAAGGCCACAGGGACCCTCGGGAGCGGATACCCGATCAGGCTGAGCGGTCAACTGACGCTCGCGTTCACGCCGGACGGGGCTTCGGCTGACGACCCGGCCATCCAGTTTGCGACAGGCGGCCGGACCTTCAACTTCACGGTGGAGCCCAACTCGCCGCAGTTTCCGGATGCCGGTCTGCAAACCGGTACGGTGGCCGGAACGATCGTAATCACCCTGGCGCACCTGGAGGCGGGTGGGCTTGATATCACGCCGTCGCCCGCGCTTATGCGCACGATCGTGGTGAACCGGCGAGCGCCTGCGATCACGAGCGTGGCTGTCGCCCGGACCGGCACAGGTTTCGAGGTGCGGATCAGCGGCTACTCGACGTCTCGCGAGGTGACCCAGGCGAGATTCACATTCGCCGCGGCAGCCGGATCGAGCGTTCAGAACTCGGACCTCACGTTGCCGGTCGGTTCAGACTTCACTACGTGGTACAACGACCCGGCATCAAGACAGTTCGGGAGCATGTTCAGCTACGTGCAGCCGTTCACCGTGCAGGGTGGTGTGAGCGGCCTTCGCTCGGTAACGGTGACGCTCTCGAATTCAGTGGGTGTGTCGCAGCCGACGACGGCGAACTTCTGACGCCTTACTTCCCCTCCCCGTCCGGCTTGCGCTTTCCCGGCAGGCCGGCCGGGTTCTCATGCGTCTTCTCGCGATAGGTACCCTTAACCGCGGTGCCGAGTGAGACGGCGGATTCGCCGAACTTATCTCGCAGCCGGTCCACCGCGCCCAGCGCTTTTCTCCAACGGTCGCTCTGCTCGTGCTCGAGCAGGTTCATCTGGCCTTCCGCGGCGGCGAGCGATCCGGCGTGTACACCCACGAGCCGGACGAGCGCTCCCGGCTTCCAGTTGGTCCGGAACAGAACGCGGGTTTCCTGGATGAGCTCGGTATCGAGTTGGGTCGCGTGATCGAGGGTGTGGGCTCGAGTGATCGTGGTGAAGTCCTTGTAGCGCAGCTTGAGTTGCACGGTGCGTGTGTGGAGCGCGTGCTCGCGCAGGCGGCGGCCCACCATGACGCAGAGCTGGGCCAGCGTGGATTCGATTAATTGCTGGTCCGCCGTATCCTCCGTGAACGTGTGCTCGTGGCTGATGGATTTCGGGTCTTCCCGATCGCCGAGTTCCACGTCGAACCAGCCTCCGGCGTCCAGGCCGCGCGCTTTTCCGGCCAGCGCGAGCCCCCACTTCCCGAACTTCTCCTCCAGAAAAGACTCGTCCAGCCGCATCATGTCGCCTACACGGTGAATGCCGTACGCGTTCAGGTGTTTTTCGGTGACCTTGCCGACGCCCGGAATTCTGCGCACGTCCAGCGGCGCAAGGAAGCTCGCCTCCTGGCCCGGGATCACCCAGAGTATGCCGTTAGGCTTCGCCTGGTCCGAGGCGACTTTGGCAACCATGCGCGCGGCGGAGATGCCGATCGAGCAGTTGAGTTCGGTCCGCTCTTTCACCTTCTGATGGAGCAGGTGCGCAGCTCGCAGCGGCGGACCGTGGAGGCGCTCCGTGCCCGTCATATCGAGGTACGCCTCATCGATGGATGCCATCTCGACCACGGGTGTAAAGCTGCGGAGGATCTCGAAGACCTTCTCGGAGTACTCGCGGTATCGGCCTGGATGGCCGTCGATGAAAATCGCGTGGGGGCAGCGCTGGTACGCGGTACGCAACGGCAGGGCCGAATGCACCCCGAACTTCCGGGCCTCATAGGACGCGGCGGACACCACGCCGCGCTCGTGCGCCTGTCCGCCCACCACCACCGCCTTGCCCTTCAACGACGGGTCGAACAGCTCTTCGACCGAGACGAAGAACGCATCCATGTCGAGGTGGAAAATGGTTCTCATCCGGCCCAAAACCCTCAATCGGGCCGCAGATGAACACGGATCAACGCAGATAAACCTGCACTTTCGATCAGCTTTGATCCGTGTTCATCTGCGGCCAACTCATTTTTTGTGGCTCTGTATTAGTCAGGTTTGAACGCTGCGGAATACTCAATGGTCCGCATTCAGATCCGCCAGCAGCGCTCTGATGCCGCGGACGCGCTTGCCTTCGCCCCTCTCAAGCTCGGCTATGGCCCTGCGAGTCGTAGCATTTGGCACCCGGACATCGAAGGGTAGCCGGCGTTCGTCCGCTACGCGCAGCATCAGCAGGCGAATAGCATCCGAGATGGATAGCCCCATCGCTTCGAGCGCATCGGCTGCCCGGTCCTTCGTCACCGTGTCGATGCGGGCACGGACATAGGTATCAGCCCTCGCCATGCCCAATTGTAGTCACAACGGGACCACAACAGCAAGATGCGGAAGCTTCAGCAAACCTCGTCTGCGCCCGCCGAGGGCCGGCACGGATAAATACTCGGCGTAATCCCGAACTTCTGCCGATACGCCTCGGTAATCCGCTCGGAGAACTTAGCTACCTCTTCCGGCCGCACCAGGTTCACCGTGCAGCCGCCGAAGCCGCCGCCCGTCATGCGGGCGCCCATCACGCCGGAGAGGCCGAGGGCCGTATCCACGAGGAAGTCCAGTTCCTCGCAGCTCACTTCGTAGTCGTATTGCAGGCTGCGGTGTGATGCCACGAACAGCGCACCCATGTCTTCGAGGTCGCCTCGGTTGGATGCCTCCATGAACGCTTCCACGCGTGCGTCCTCGGTCACCACGTGGCGCGCGCGCTTGCGCGGCACCGGAGGAATGTCGTCGGCTGCAATCTCGAACATGGCCACGTCCACGTCGCGCAAGCTTGCCACATCCGGGCGCATGCGGCGGATCACCTCGACCGCTTCCTTGCACTCACGCACGCGGTCGCGGTATGCCGATTGCCCGAGTTCGTGCTTCACCATCGTGTTCACCGCCACGATGGCGATCTCCGGCGGCAGTTGCGCGACGCCGTGCTCCAGGCTGCGGCAATCGATCTTCACCGCCGCGCCTTCTCTGCCGAACACGGAGATGTACTGGTCCATGATGCCGCACGGCATGCCGACGAACTCGTTCTCCGCCCGCCGGCACAGCTTCACGAGTTCGAGCTTGTCCATCGGGCGGCCGGCGAGCAGCGCCAGCGCCGTCGAAGTCTCAAGCGCCGCAGATGAGCTCAACCCCGATCCGACCGGCACGGTGCTGTGGATCAGCAGGTTCGAGGGAGCCACGGCGTAACCCGCACGCACGAGTTGCTGGGCCACGCCGGCCACGTAATCGCCCCAATCGTGCGCGGGCTCGAGCGTCGGCAGCGCCGCTACCGGCCACTCGCGCGACTGCTTCATGTCCTCCGAGTACACGCGCAGGGTGTCCCCGCCGTTCGGCGCGGCGGCAACGAAGCACGCCATGTCGAGTGCCATCGGCAGCACGAACCCGAGGTTGTAGTCCGTGTGCTCGCCGATCAGGTTCACCCGCCCCGGACCGCGGAACACACGCACTCCGTCCGCAGGCCCGAAAACGCGCGCGAAGGCGTCCTTCACGAGGGCCTCCGCCACGCGAGCAGCAGCATGATCGCCCCGAAAACGCCCATCGCGAGGCCGCTATAGAGATTCACGTTGATGTCCGGAGCCATCGCCGCACGCGCGGGTACGAACAAGCCGTAACCGCACAGAATCAGTCCCAGCCCGAAAAAGAACATGCCCGCAGGCAACCTAAGATCCCACATATGCCTTTACCGGAACCAAATGTTGAACAGAATGCAGAATACCGCCACCACCATCGCCAGCACCGCAGGCCGCTTGTACCAAGGTTCGTGCCCCGTTTCCGGCATCTTGGTGGCGCCCCAGACCAGGTCCTTCAGCTCGGCGACAGGCTTGGGCTTGGTCACCAGACTCACGGCGAGGGTCACTACGAAGCAGGTAGTCCAGGCGATGATTGCAATCCAGAAATTCTGCGCCATGCTCGAGGGGAACTCGTGCACCACGCCGAGCCAGCCGCCCTTGTTCTCGGCTACGGTGAGCCCGAGGGTCGCAAGCGCCGAGAACGTGCCCGTCATCAGCCCGATGAACGCCCCGGCGCTCGTCGTCCGCTTCCAGAACATGCCCAGCAGGAACGTCGCGAACAGAGGCGCATTCACCACGCCGAACACGAGCTGGAGGAAATCCATGATGTTGTTGAAGTACTGCGCCAGGTAGGCCGTCCCCACCGAAAGCAGCGTCCCGAACACCGTGGCGACGCGCCCCATCATCAGGTAGTGCGAATCGGGCGCGCCCTTGCGGATGTGGCCCTGGTAGATGTCGTACGTCCACACCGTGTTGAACGCCGTCACGTTGCCGGCCATGCCGGACATGAAAGACGCCATCAGCGCCGTGATGCCCACGCCGAGCATGCCCGACGGATAGAACTGGGCCATCAAGGTCGTCAGCACGAGGTCGTAGTTCGGCCCGCCGTCCTCCTTCAGCGGGAGCTTGTACCCGGTGCCCATCATCTGGAGCGCGACTGCCGCAATCCCCGGCAGAATGACGATCGCTGGCATCAGCATCTTCGGGAACGCGGCGATCAGCGGCGTGTTGCGGGCCGACGCCATGGAGTTCGCCGCCATGGCCCGCTGCACCACCAGGAAGTTCGTGCACCAGTATCCGAACGAAAGCACGAAGCCTAACCCGGCGACCATCACGAAGATCCCCACTCCCATCGGATTCTCCGCGCTGGTCATGGGTTGCCACGCATGCGTCATCACGCCCGGCAGACGCTGCTGAATACCCTCCCAACCGCCCGCACGGTACACCGCCAGCGCTGCCAGCGGCGCGAACCCCAGCACGATCAGGAAGAATTGCAGCACCTCGTTGTATATCGCGCTTGTCAGCCCGCCCAGGTACGTATATACAAGGACGATCGCCGCCGACAGCAGCACGGACGCCGTGAAGCTCCATCCCAGCACCAACTGGAACAGCAGCCCGAGCGCGTACATCGAAATGCCGGATGAGAAGATCGTCATCACCGCGAACGTCACCGCGTTGAAGGTGCGCGTCTTCTCGTCGAACCGCAGCTTGAGGTACTCCGGCACGGATCGCGCGCGGCTGCCGTAGTAAAACGGCATCATGAACACGCCCACGAACAGCATGGCCGGGATCGCGCCCACCCAATAGAAGTGGGCCGTCATGATTCCGTACTTGGCGCCCGACGCGCACATGCCGATCACTTCCTGCGCACCCAGGTTGGTGGCAATGAAGGCCAGGCTGGTGATCCAGACAGGCAAGGACCGGCCCGAAGTCAAGAAGTCTTCACTGGTGGAGACCTTCTTCTTGAGCAGCCAGCCAATCCCGATGACAAATGCGAAATAGAGGACTAGGACCAGGTAGTCAACCGATGCGAGTGTCACTCAAAAAACCTCGACGTGTGAGTTTATCATACGCCTGACGGCGCTGCAGAACTCTGCTTTCGGCGAGCTGAAACCTATTTAACTTTTCTGTCGCCTTCACTGGGTAGCCTGCACACTCTCATTAAGGAGGATTAATGAACCGTCTTACACGCCGCGGCGCCCTTCAGGGCACGTTGGCCACTTTGGCAGGTGCCAGCTCTGCCCTGCCCGCGTTCGCAGCGCCCGAAAAACAGAAACCCGGGAAACCGGGAATAAAATTTGCCGAGTTGTACTCGTCGCCTCGCAGCCGCGATGTCAGGCTATCGAGACAAATCGGCGTGAACTATGCCATTGCGGGTGTCGGTCTGAGCCGGTACCGCCGCGAGGAGTACGTCGAAGTCGTCCAGAAACTCAAGGATGGGTTCGCGGAGTCCGGCATCACGATCGCCGGCGTCGAAAGCCACCCCGTGGCCGCGGAGAGAATCAAGCTCGGGGTTGAGGGCCGCGACGAGGAGATCGAAAACTACAAGTGGGCCATTGAAGCGCTCAGCAAGGCCGGCATCAAGATGATCTGCTACAACTTCATGGCCGGGCTGGGATGGTCCCGTACCCGCACGAACCTGCCGGAACGCGGCGGCGCCCTCACGAGCGAGTTCGACCTCGCCGCGGCAAAGGCTTTAGGAAACACCCGCTGGGGCGAAGTCAGCGAAGAGAAGATGTGGGATAACATGACGTACTTCGTCAAGGCGGTGATGCCGGTGGCGGACAAATTCGGCGTGCAGATGGCGCTGCACCCCGACGATCCACCGATTTCGCCCCTGCGCGGAGTCGCGCGCATCGTTACCAGCGCGCGGAACTATCGTCGCGTGATGGATATGGTTCCGAGCCCGATCAACGGGGTCACCTTCTGCCAGGCCAACTTCCGCCTCATGGGCGAGGACATCTATTCGCTCGCGAAGGAATGGTGCGGCAAGAAAAAGATCTTCTTCGTGCATTTCCGGGATGTGGAAGGCACGAAAGAGAAGTTCCACGAGACCTTCCACGACAACGGCCCGACTGATATGGTCCGGATGCTCAAGATTTACAGCAAGGGCGGCTTTACCGGCCCTATCCGCCCGGACCACGCCCCCACCATCGAGGGGGAGGCAAACGACCGCCCCGGTTACGCCATGGGAGGCAAGGTGCTCGCCTTCGGCTATATGAGGGGCATCATGGAAGCCCTCAATCTTCCGTACGAGTAGCGCACAAGAGCGGGCGCGAGTTGCTACTCGCGCCCGTCTGAAGGTATCACGCCGACCATGCCCAGTCGCCCGTCCGGCGTCTTGAAAATATCGCCGTGATCGTGACCCGCGGCGCGCGCCCCGGCTTCGTCGTCGTACTGGGGGATGCGGTCCGTATCTATCTCGACGTCCCTGGTGATGAATTCAACGATGTTATATGTGAACGGCTTCGTTTCATTCACACCGCCAGTGTACAGAATGATGCTCACAAAAGTAATAGGCTCAGTCTGTTTGGAAGTGTCAAATGTTCGCGAAAAGGGGGAGCGGTACTAGTACCTCTATTCTGACATTCTGATCCCGGATATCGCTCTTTCAGCGCTATGGTGAAAACATGTCGGAGGATGCCTCCCTACTCGCAGAAGCATTGATAAGAATCGCGGGCAGCCTGACCGCGCGCCAGCGAGAGATGCTGACTCTCCTCTGCGAGGCTCCTCAGAACGAGCTCTCGTGTGGTGAGATTGCACATTGCATGGGCCTTCCCCATCACGGCCCCATAAATCTGGAAGCTGCGAACCTGGCTAAGCGCTTGACTGAATTGAGTGAAGTACAGCCGCCAAAGAGACCTGACGGAAGCACGAGATGGTGGCACGTACTATTCACCGGGAGGAATTCTCGCGAAGGTCGTGGCTTTCTGTGGCGACTCCGGCCGGAACTTCGAGATGCAGCCGTAGAGTATGGATTACTCGACAACAGTTCCGGGAGACTATATCCCGACGTCGTGACCGGATCACTCAGAGAGGGCAGTACCACCACCATCGTCGTAAACGCTTACGAGCGGAACCGGGTGGCCCGGAGGCGATGTTTGGAGCACTACGGGACTGTTTGTTCTGTGTGCAGCCTCAGTTTCGCTGAGCAATATGGCCCCGTAGCTGACGGCATCATTCATGTGCATCACATCCGCCCCGTCGCCAGCATTGGCTCAGAATACGAAGTCAATCCGATCGAGGATCTACGACCGGTATGCCCCAATTGCCACGTTGTAATCCACCGGCGTGAGCCGCCATTCTCGATCGAAGAGGTGCAGCAACTCCTGAAGAGATGAACACGTAGGGCCTACCGGCCGGCACCGCAGCCATAATCGTCCTGCGGCCGTGGTTTGGTTGAATCGGTCTTACTGGAGGCGCGGGAGAGAATCGAACTCCCGAATAAAGGCTTTGCAGACCCTTTCTCCTGAGTTCTGAACTTCACTGTATTCGGTTGATTCCGCTCGCGTTATCTCCACCATAGCGTTATCGCTCCGTCCCCTTTGCGTCCCCCTTGGCATTCTGCCACCGCACCGCCGCTGCCTTCTTTGCGGCCTCCCGGCGCTCCTCGGGGGTCATTGTTTCCATGCGCCTCTTTCCGCCCCGGTGTCCGCTTTCCTGCCGCGTCATGTCCTTAGCATATGCCAAGGAGATTAGCATGTCAACGTCTTTCTGCAGCTCGTGAAGACGTTTCTTGATCGACCGGGCCAAAGCCATCAATTGCCGCTTCTCGCTCATTTGCCCACCACCTTGAGCTTTGCCCGCATGCGCTCGGCTTCGTACCGGGACATTGCGGCCTTCTTTGCCTCGTCCTGGGGATGCACGTACCGCTGGATTGTTCGCAGGTTTGCGTGCCCCATGAGCGAGGCCAGGGTGAATGCGTCGGTGTGCTGGGCCATCCGCGTGCCGAATGTATGCCTGAGGTCGTAGAGCACGAAGGCCAGGCCGGTTTCCTCGCATACCGTGTCGTGCGCCTTGTTCAGCTTTACGATGTGCCGGCCGGGATACCGCGGGCTCGGGAACAGCCACGGGCCGGGGAGCTTCATCCGTTCCTCGACGATCTGCTGGGCCTCCTCGCACAGATGGAGGATTCGCCGCGCCGCTCGAGACTTCCCGAACGTGATCTTCAGCTCGCCGGTCGCCGGGTGGTAATCTTCCTTGCGCCGGCTGACAACCTCCTCCGGACGGGCGCCCTGAAGCAGCATGATCTTCGCCACGTCGTAGAGGTTCCGCAGGCCCGTGTGTCCCTTTGGCATTCCGCGCTTGTCCACGATAGTTGCGGCTGCGGTGAAGTACTTCTCCTCTTCGTCGGCCGAGAGCGGGTGAATGCGTACCGAATCGGCCTCGCTCGGGATTGTCACTCCGCGCCCCTGCTCGCGCGCCGCCCTCGAGAGCGGGTTTGCTTCCGCCAGCCCGCGCTTCACGGCCCACTTTCCGAAGAACAGCGAGAGGTTGTGCAGATCCTTGCGGAGCGTCACGTCACGGACGCCGTGCTGGGTGATTCTCCAGGCCTTGTAATCGTCAATCAGGCCAGGGTTGGCCGCGATCCGGGCCACCGGGGTGCTCCGGAAATACTCGACCAGCGAGGCGAAACTAGTCTTGATCCTCATCGCCGTCCTGGACTTCTGGCGGTACTCCACCGTTTCGCACCAGGCCACGAAGCGGCCGGCGGCTAGATCAAAGGGCGCGTCGCTACGTTCCATATCACCGCGAATTTGCGCCAGTTTCGCTGCGGCAATCTCCTCCGCAGCGTTCAGATTTGAGTCTACGGCGTCCAAACCTGTTGGACCGCTGTACTCCCGGCCACGGAACTTGAACCGATAGTGCCACTGGCCGTCGCGATTTCTGAGATTGTGCAATTTGTCGGACATGATTGTCCTGCTCCTTACGGAGCGAGTTTAACCATTCCTCAACGTCCGCGGGAAGGTAGAAGACCTCCCGACCTGGTTTTATCCAGCGCGGACCCTTGCCGATCACGCGCCACTTTGCGAGAGTCTGAACGTCCAGGTTGAGCCGGGCCGCCAGTTCTGCGGCCGTCATCCACTGCTGTTGAAGGATGGCGGTTGCGCTCACCGGGAGACCTCCACGCACTTGAATGTCAGCGCCCACGCCCACGGGTTGCTGTCCCATCCGAATCCGCGCTTGGCGTTGATGGATTCCCAAAGGTGCTCGAATCCATCCTTGGCTGTATTACCCCCGATCTTCTCGGAGAAGTGCCAGTAATCACGAGTTCCGCAGCGCGCGTCGCCAGCCACGATGCCGTTCAGATACGCGCCCTCCGCCCGCGAGTCCTCTTCCGTGATCTCCTGCACCCGCTGCACGCGAACGTCGGTGATCTCCAGGGTGAGGCGGGACGCCCAACGGGGCATGTGGATGGAGGGGCGCCACTCGTGATAGTGGTCCTCCGCGATCAGTCGGGCTTGCGCGATCCGGTCGTCACCCTCCACGGGACGAAAGTTGTACCCGCCGTCTCCATCCGCAAGGTTTCCGGTCTTGTGGTCCGCTCGATATCCGATGCCGACCTGAGCACTCGAATTCAGAATGTCTCCTCGGCTGTAGTCGGTCACACAGAAAACGGCGAACGTCTCCCGCACCCACAGCCGGTCTCCGGGGACGCCGTAAGGGCAGGATTCCTTCGCCCAGACAGCGATGGCCGCATCGCACTCCGCTTGGAACATGTGCGGGCAGTCGCCCGTGAGGCATCCGAAGTACTCCGGGTGCTTGATTGGCCGCCGCGTCTGGGTCTTCCGTCCCTCCCGAATGGCTCGTACCATCGGGCCGGAGAACAGGATTGAATGCTCTTTCACGCCGCCGCTCCTTTCTCCTGCTCGTAGAGAGCATTGAGCCTGAGAACCTCGGCTTCCATCGCCTCCCGGCTCGGCTTCGTGCTGTACTGGTGGGCCAGTCGGCACAGTGGCACTGCGCGCCGATCATTCCGGTGGTTGTTGTCGATGTGGTGGGCCTCCGGCCGGTTGGATATGGCACCCACGAACCGCGGGCAGTTTGCGCCGTGGGCCATGCAGGGCTGGGTGTGGACGAACGCCAGGTACGCTAGGTCACGAACCACGCCGCGCCGCGGGCGCCGGGCTCGGTGCCGGATGCGCGTGTAGGCATGGAGCGGGGTTCTGCGCTGGAGGGGAGAGCGTTTCATCGGAGCACCGCCGCGATGAGCCTGGAAGCGCCGGCGCCAAAGATCAGGCCGGCCGCGAACCACCATGACCCGGGAACTAACTGCTCGATCCGCGCGGATAGTGTCTGGTTGGCCTTCTCAGCCTGCAACATGGCATCGAACGGAACCCACTTCGAACCGTCCGCGGCCGTGACCACATCCACGTCGAGCACCACCTCTTTCAGTTGCCGATCCGCGGCCGGCGCATCCCGGTGCGCGTCTTCGATCACGCTCTGGAGCCACTGTTCGTCCCAGTTCATGGCCTACGCCGCCCCCCTGACTTCGAGCATCGCCCGCCGGTACGTCTGCACCCGCCGGTCGGCCTCGATCCGCACCCGCTCCATTTCCGCCTGCTGCTGGTCGGCGATATGCTCGATTACCGTCTGGAGGATCGCGTCCTGATGGATCACCCGGCCGTTTACCCGCGTCGCCGATTGCGTATATTCCAGCCCCTTTCCCAGCCCCAGAATGCAGCGGACGATGGCCCTTTTTGTTTCGCGGTCGAGGGCCATGCGGCTGGCGACAGTGCGTTTATGTGTTGTGGTTTCAGTGGGATGAGAAAAGTTTTCCCGCTGTACTGGTTTGGCGTTGACAATACTCTTGGGCACGTTAGTTCTCCCTCTTATGAGTGCGGGGTTTGATGGAATGCCCTTTGCGTGGGGTTCGGTTCCCGGAGCTACCGGCGGCCAGGATCTCGGCCACCTTTCGGTCGATGGCCTCCAGCACCGGTTTCAGCCAGGCCGCTCCCATGTCCGGCAGCTTTTGGTCCAGGGCGAGCGAGACCAGCGTGTGACTCTTGCCGATCTCCCGGCAGATCTCCGCGACCGCCCCCCGGTGGCCGCGGATGATTTCCGCCTTCTTTTTCAACGCCCGCCTACCGATTGCGGTATGCTGTCGGGTGTTAGTAACCATGCATAGGTAGTATGTGGCTAGTCACGCTGACTAGTCAATAGGCAAAATGACTAGTGAACGAATTTTAATGGAAGCCGTGGTGAAGCTGCGCGAGAAACTGGGCATGACTCAGGTCGAATTCGCCGCGTTCATCCATGTCTCTCCCTCAACGGTCCATCGCTACGAGACTAAGGACGCCCCTCCCGGAACGATGCGAAAGTTGCTCAGCAGAATAGCCGAAGAAGCTGGCGAGTCTTCTCTGGCGTTGGCGTTCTCCCCACCTTTAGGCCATCCATCTGAGACTTGCTCGTTGGCCGTGCGGGCCGAGAACCGTGAGCTTCACGAGAAGCTGGAGGCTATCCTTAACAGCGGGGATCAGGGCATCATTGGGGCGGTAGTTCCAAATATCGAAATTTTCCATGACCGCATGCGCCCGGCCCAGAGGAAACAGCGTGGCGCGTGATCGCACGATCCGGCATCAGAACATATATCAGGTAGTACGTTTTTGGGGTAGACCACAATTGGGAGCACCTTGGGGGTTCTCATTGGGAAGTCGCTGGCGCCAGATGTGGGATGGTACCTACCACCACTTTGTGACTTGAGTTCCGGACGCGGGATGAGATAGGCTTAATCCGCTATGAAGCTCGCCAGTTTGTTTCTGCTGCTCCTCTCTACACTCCAGGCCCAGAACACCGCTCAAAAGCCGAGGTCAACGCTTCGAATTGCGAACGTTGATGTGTACATAGGACAGAAGCAGTCGGAAATCTTCTCACAACTCGGAGATGGATACAAAGTCGAAAAGGCCCCCGGTCCACTCTATGAAGTCAGGGCGGCGGGTCGCAGCGGAGAACTGCTCGGGACCTTGATGTTTACGGCGGGAGGAACCCTGTTTAGCGCTTCCAAACCGTGGTCTCAGCCGATCCAACCAGTGGAAGTTCACGAGTCCGCTGAACAGCTCTATCGCCTACTCAGCACCATAATCGGCGCGGAAGGGTCTACCAACGCTGTGATCCAGCTCTCCCGAATGGAAGACAGGGACATATCAGCACGGCTAGTATACCTTCACTTCCAGGATCGGACGGTGGCGATCACCTCTGGGGAGAGCATCAGTAAGGGCAAGCGCTACACTCACGTTCGCCTGACTGAGGAAATTTCCATGGGCCGGCAACAATGAAACCAACTACGTCCCGCACCAGACAATTTTCCACTGGCTACTTCCCTTCGGGCAACTGGCCCTTGTGAAGCATTCGCTGGAGACCTAAACCTTGATATCAAGCCCGGCTATCTCTCCGGCCAGATTCTCAACCAGGCGGCGTGCTCTTTTGTACTCTCCGATGAGTTCCTGGAGTGTGGAAAACTCCACCTTCTCGTCTCGGACGCGAGCCAGGTTCTCGGCGGCAAGGTCGAACTGGTCCTGCGAAAGCTGCTGGCAAACCGTCAGGAGGGAGCGCCCGACATTACACAGTCGTACCCTCAGTAATTCGGCTTCTCGCTTGGCTTCCTGATGCTCGATAACGAGCTTCCCGACGATCCGGTACTTTTCCTCTGCGCTCATAGCGTAAGCCCCATCCTATACCAACCAATTCGCTTCCGGTTACCTCTCCACTGGCAGCTGGCCCCTGTGGAGCATGCGCTGTTGGGTGCGCTCCTCGCCGAGCTGCAGCTGCACCGCTACGATACGGCCGTCGATCTCGTTGAGCTTCGCCATGATTTGGGCGTGGGCCGTGCGCGTGTCGCTGACGTCCTTCTGTAGCCCGATCACTTGCGCCTGGAGCACGCCGAGCCACAGCCCGCCTCCCAGGACTCCGACCAGGATCATGTAGGCTGTACCGGAACTCAGCGTCACGCCCGTTTCGCTTCTCTGCATCACTCCTCCCTGAAGCCAGTAAATTGCGGAATGGGCACTTAGTACACCACTTGCCGCCTGCCGATCCTTCTGCGGAGGGGTTCGCGCACGACCGGCTCTTTCTTCTGCTTCCCGAAGATTCGGTTGACCATGACCGGACCCAGCAGCGGAATCCGGCGGAACGCCTGCTTCGCAAGCGCCAACTTTCGCCATTCACTCAGCGGTCGGTCAGCCTTCGCGTCCCTGACTGCATTCTCGAACGTCTCAATTGCCTCGCCGCCGGTCGGACCAACAATCCATTCCGCGAGGCGACCGTACGCCGCGGCGCTCACAGCGTCCTGAAGCACCCCTAATGCTCCGGTAGCGGCCATGTCGTCAAAGTAGCGCTTGAGCGCGTCGGAATCGCGCTTCTTGCCGGTAATCATCGAGCGCAGATCCTGGATCACCTCGCCCGCCATCGGGAACACCACGCCCAGCACCAGCAGCGCGCGCGTGCCGCGGCCGAACCTGCCAGCGGAGAACTCCTCCACCACCTCGCGGTGCAGCAGCCGGGTCTGTCCGTAGATGTACTGTTTGAACTGGAAGAACACTTTGCCTGTGGGCGTCGAGGCGAACAGCGGCAGGTCTTTTGCGTCGGCGCGGAACTGGGTAAGGTCGGAAAACTTCTTCGCCGCCATGAGTGCGTCGTCGCCCCCAATCTTGCCTTTCTTCAGCAGCGTTTCGGTGTCGAGCCCCAGTTCGTCGAGCACCTTCAGCGCGCGGCCGTCCTGCGGGTTCGCCTTCAGCCGATCAAGCATCCGGCGGGCATAGGTGACGCCGGCGTTCGCAGCGAAGATGCGGTTCGCCTGTTCGGTCGCCGTGAAGCCGACTCCCTTGAGGAACTTCGATAGTGCCGCGTTCTCGCCGCCGGCGTAGTTCACCATCTCGTTGACGACGCCTTCAAGCGAGGCTCCCGACTGCATGGCGAACCGGCGCCCCTCCTTGCTCATTAGCCCCTTCGCGCCGGCGAGCGTGGAGCGCAGATCGGACGCCAGTAGGGAGTTGAGCGCGCCCTGCGAGACGTTCGGGATCGCCGACAGGCCCAGCTTGAAGCCCTGGAGCATGCGCAGCGTCCGAGAGAGCTTAGCGCTGTCCGCGTCTGGTTCCTCGACCATTCTCAGGGCGCGATCAACCATCAGGCGCACCTTTGCTACCTTCTTCGGATGCGCTCCAGCCTCACTGATTTGCCGGACGAGGTGATTCACCATCTCGTTGGCCTGGCCGAACTCCTGGATTTGCGCGAGGCGCAGCGAGGCGCTGTGAACGAACGGAGGAAGCACGCGGCCGGGGTTCGGGTCGTAGAACGGAAGATCCACCTGGCGGGAGTATTCGAGCGAACCCTGCCGGCGGATGTGGCGCTTTCGGAATCGCGTCAGCAGCATGAAGGCTTCGCCGCGGCTCTTGGCCTGGCCGGAATCCACCAGGAACTTCTCGAGCGATTCCGAGCGCCCGCCCTTGTCTACGAATGCGCGGTACTCCTCGAGGAAGCGCGCGGCCGATTCGGCACCGGGCCGCACGTCGAGCCGCACCAGGTTGTCGATCACGTCCTGGCGTATCGCTCCCGACTTCAGCGCCTCCGTGCTCGGGATCACATGCGGGTAGAAGTTATCACGGCGCCGGAACGGGCGAATGTAGGCGTAGGGAACCTTCTTGCCGGCGGCGAGCATGTCCTGCTGCTTTCCGGTCAGTTTGGCACCCTCCGGAAGATCCTCGCCGGGCATCGCGGTGCGCTTCTCCTTCACCCTGACGTGGGACTTTTCCGCCTCGCCCGCGATCTCGTCGGTAACACCCCGAATGCCTTCGAAGGCTTTCTTCACGGCGTCGCTCGCCGGGTCCGCGCGGCCCTCCAGGACGTCCACGAGGTTGGCTTGGTCCTGCTTGCTCAGCTCCAGCAGACCGGAGTCCCTGAGCGCTACGATGCGCTTGCCGGCGGCAACCTCGCCTTCGTCCTGGGCCTTGCCCAAGAGCTTGGATAGCTTCGCGCCGGCCTCGCCCTGGTCCGCGATGCGGGACTCGGCCGGTCGCAGGAAATCGAGCGCTGCGCGGAACGCGGACGGGTTGGCGGCGTACTCAGCCCCCTGCTCGACGATAGACAGGGGCTTCTCGTTACTCTTGCGCAGCGAGAGCGATCCCCGCTCGTCCCCGAACCAGCCCTGCGACACCCGCCGCCCCTTCGTGAGCGCCAGGCTGAAGCGGTTGGCCGCCAGCTCGGCGGAGTCGTAGACCAGCGATCCATTGGGCCCGTCCACGAACACTTCCGGGTATCGCCCTGCCACGCGCTTCACTGCATTGCGGAGCGCCTCCGGGTCCACTTCCTCGGAGCGGTACTCGATGCCGTTTCCGCGGCCTCTGATGCCTCCCTTTCTCAGTTCTCCTTCGAGGTCGCGCACCATGTTGTAGTGCCGAGCGTTTTCCTCGAGGTCCAGGAAGTCTCCGTTGACCCGGATCATGAACCCTGGCCCGCTATCTCCCTTGCGCGTGTAGGCCGGCGAGGCCGCGCGCTTCACCTTCTGAACCTCGTCCCAGACCCGGTCCAGGTACTCCTGCACCCAGGGGCCGAACGTATCGGCCATTTGCTCTTTCCACTCGTTGACGCGATGGGTGCCGCGCTGGATGAGGTCCCGGCCTACTGTGGCAAGATCCTGGAAGTCCTGGGTGCTGAGCTCGAAGCTCTGCTCGCCCAGTTCTTCCGTGACGAACTGCTTTGCGCGAGCCTTGAGGCGGGCCTTGGCTTTGAGGACGTCGGAGACTTTCGGCGCTTTGGCTTTACCCTGTAGCTCCGGGTATTCCTTCAGGACTTCGGGCGGGACGGGCTTGCCTTGCTCCAGAGCTTCGCGCACCAGCCGCTCGTGCTGCTTGGATGCTGCCATGCCCACGTTGTCAGCAGCATTTGCCGGAACCTGGCCGCCGCGCTTCTGGATGTACCTGCGCTGCGCGTCGGAGGCGTACTCACTCTCCGTCATCTGCCACGGCTCGCGCTGCGCTTCGGTGGGCCTCGGAGCTTCGACGGGGGCGGGGGGCTCGGTGGACTTCAGGTCGGGATACTCTGCCAGCACTTCGGGCGGCACGGGCTTTCCGTCCTTCAACGCCTGCTCGACGACTTCCCGGTGCTCCGACAGGACGAGCTTTCGGCCGTTTCCGCCATACTGCCGCGCCGAATCAGCGTAGACGGTACCGCGAACCTGCCAGTTCTCTTTGCCTGAGCGCTCCGCTTTCGCCGATTCGGTGCGCTCGTTCAGTTGCTTACGCCGCTCTGCTGCGGCTTCCGCGTTCGCCGCTGGTCGTCTGCCCTGCGCGTTGATCTTGCCCTCATCAAAGGCTGCCGCCTGCGCTTCGCGCCACTCTGCTTCCTTCCGGAACTCTTCCGCTTTTGCTGCACGGCTAACGCTACGCTCGATCCGCTTCTCGCCTCCGGACCTTCCGTACCCGGTTCCCAGCGGGAAGGCTTCGGCCATCGCCTCGTCTCGTGCGGTCGGGCGGCTCAACTGCTCATACTGCTTCCGTGCGCGCTCGGCCTTCTCTCTGAACGGATTACGCCTCTCCTGCTCCCCTCCCTCCGCGACTGCGGGCTCAACTTCCAAGGATTCCTTTGCGGTTGGGGGAATAGGCGGCTCAACGGGTGCGGCCACCTCTTCCTGGGTCGGACCGGATTCCTGGGTGAACTCGTCAGGTTTCGGGGTCTCGACGGAACGCCGTTCTGTCGCGGCGTCTGCCCGGCGTGCGGCCTGTTCCGCTACCTGCTGAAGTTGCGTCTTCGCTGGTGGCGCCTCCGCGATCACCGATTCAATGGCGCTCTGCGTCGTCTCTGGAGCCGGCTGCGGAACAGCGCGCGGTGGAGCTTCCGGCTTCGGTGCGACTGCATCAAAGATGTCGGGCGGGTTGGTGCGTACGGGAGCCTGCGCGCCGGCGGCTTCTGGACGTGGAGTTTCAGGTAAAGCCCCGGGTTCATTGGGTCGAGGCCCGGCGGTCTCGGTGCGCATCTCTGGGGTGCGCGCCGCCGTGTCAGTTGTACGATTTTCCCGTACACCTGCCGTCTCACCGCTTACCGCATGCGCCCCTGCCGCCAGCCCCATGAGAAGCTGAATACCCTTCCGTGTGGCGATCTCGGACATGACCGCGTTGTCGCCGCGGGCGCTCGCTTCGCTCCACTCGGGGTCCGACTTCAGGGCGTCGGTAAGCATCTGGGTGGCGAACCCACCGGAGAGAGCCTGTGCGACTCCGGGGATTGCTCCCGCTACCTTCATGCCGACCAACAGGGACGCGTTCTCTGGTGTGGTCAATCCGCCGGCGGCCTCGAGGATGGCCCGGTGCGGACCCCGCGTGTCTCCCGCGAACACTTCGGGGCGCACGAGTGGAGTCTGCATGACCGGGGTGCGGTTCTTGTCGATCGCCGCCAGCGCGGGGTCGGACGGCGCCGGGGTGGTGGCCTTTGAAAGTAGCGTCTCTCCCGTACCCACGGAGCCGTACCAGAACTGCTTCATCGCCTGGCCTACACGGTCGATCACATCCTGATCGGGCATCCGGCCGATGCGCTGCTCTCCCGGTGCTGGCGCCGCAGTGACTTCGCGCAGTGGGTTGCGAACCGTCTGCGCCGAGACAATGGCCCCGCGTTCTCCCTTGGGGAACTTGGCCTGGACCGGCCCGGCCGGTTCCTCGGTGAGCAGTTGGGGACCGCCGGCTTTCGCTGGCGTGGCGGACAGGACATCCGCGATGGGATCGGCCGCGCCGGGGGTCGCGCTCAGGATGTCGTCGTAAGCGTCCGGCATCAGAGTAGCTTCCGAGCTTTCGCGATCTTCACGGCCTCGTCGGGGTCTTTGCCGGCCGCCTGGGCTCGCTGCCTCAACTCCGCTTCGTTGATCTTCGTCCCTCCCTTCGGCCGCTCTGCCTGCTTCGCCTGTGGAGCCTCGGCCGGCCGCTCGGCACCCGGAGCAAACTCCCCGGTCCCGTACTGTTTGCGGATCTTCATCTGCTGATCCGCGAGAGCCTTGGCCTTCTGGCTGGACTGATCGAAACGGCGCTTCAGCGAGGAGCGCCAGAGGGAGTTCATATCCTTCTGCTTGCCGTCGTCGGGATCGATGAAGCTCTGCCCGTCCTGTGTGTTCAGGGCTTCGCCGTAGGCTTGCCTAAACCCGTGCTGCTCCTGCTCCTGGTCCTGGAGCTTGTCGTGTTTCGCCATCGCCGCTTCGAACTGGCGCTCGTCGAAGCGGTTCTGTACCGCGGACTGCCCCGGCGTCATCTGCTGGCCTGCTGGATCGCGCGTTCGCTTGCCTGCGCCGCGGCGCGTTTCCGTGCTGATTGCCTGCCCGGTGAACGGGTCTCGGGCAACGGTTGTCACGTCGCCGGCGTCGTTCGTCGAGGTGTTGAAGTGCAGCGGCGTCCGCCGTTCCGTCTTCGCCGCCGGGTGCGTCACATCGTAGAGCCGTGCGAACCCTCCGGCCGTCTCGCCAGCCCGATCTGCGCGCACCGTGATCTGCCTTCCGGGCTGGTTCGGGTCGTTAATGGTGACGTAATCCTCGGGGACCATCCGGCGCCGCAACTGCTCGCCCTCGACCGCCGCTTCGATGCCCGCTGATTGCAACCGCTTCTTCTCTGCAACCTCCCGGTTGAACGATTCGTCGGGGGTCGCGACGGCGTACTTCTTGCCGCCCCAATCGACCGTGCGCCCAGGGTCCACCGGAACGCGCGTGGGGCTCTGTACTGTGTCCGTGACGTCGGGGATTCCGCCCGTATAGCCCGCGGCCCCCGGAATCCCCGCAACGGCCTTCATGGGGTTGAACTGCTGAGTCGGCATTGTGCCGGCGTAGGTGCCACCCTCCACCGGCTTGATGTCGGGGTTTCCGAGAAGGGCCATCGACATCTTGGCCGTCTCGATCTTCCGCTGGAAGTCGTGATCTTGCTGCGCGATGTCGATGCGGCGCTGCTCCTGGTCGAGCGCCCGGTTGCGCTGGCGGATTCCAATGATGGTGTCGATTACTCCCATGCGCCCCTCCTTAGCCGATCAGGCTTGCGCCGAAGCCCCAGTTGGAGCCCTTCTGTGTTCCGCTGCCCGAGCCCTGCTGGCTGAAGGAGCCTCCGAAGTCCATGCCGAGCAGCGCCGCGGCTAGGCTCGAGCCCAGTTGCTCCTGCTGGAGCGCGAGGTTGGCGAACTGCGGTTCAAGTGCGCTCAGTTGGCCAAGGCGCGCCTGCTCCATGTTGCGGGCGGCCATGCCGAACTTTCCCGAGCGCCCGCCGCCGGAGCCGAGCATCTTGTCTCTCAGGCCCTGCCAGCCGCCGGAGTAGATGTCATTGACCTGCTGCCGCGCCTGCGTCTTGAGCGGTTCTAGGCCGGCCTGCGGTTGCGTCAACTTGCCCTGTATCGTGTCGCTCAGAAGCCCCAGGACGCTCGACTGCTCCGGCAGCAGGGTCTTTGTCCTGGTCCCGTACTGGGACTGCTGGCTGGTGCTGCTCTGGCTCGATCCGCCCACGTTGAAGCCCATCGAAGTCCTCCTTTAAAAGTCCGAAAAGCGCCATATCTACCGGCTTTCCGTTCCGGAAGGTCTGCTGGCGTAACAGCCCCTCGCGCCGCGCCCCCAGCCGCTTGAGCAGGGAAATGATTGCGTTGTTGTCGCTGAAGACGAAGAACAGAACCTTGTGAATCCCGCTATCGAAGCCCTGGCGGGCGATCTCCTTGAGCGCCGGCAGCGTCGTTTCCCACCCCCAGAACGAGCGCTTGAAGATGCAGTGCGCCGCGCCGGTTTTCGGCGTCCAGTTCTCGAACGTCACCACCCCACCAAGCTCCCCGTCTCGGTAGACGGCCCAACTGCGCTGCGCTCGCGATTCCCAGAGCGCCACGAACTCATCGAGCGTCTTGGCTCCGAAGTCGTCGGACACCCGGTCCTTAAATTCGGAGATCCACGACCATACCCGCGGCACTGCGGAGAAAGGGAACTGGCTTTGGACGGTGATCTCGCTCACGCCCTCTTAATTGCCGAAACGGAGGCGGGAGGTTTACCAGGGTGGAGGATCTGTGATAGGCTTCCTGAACAAAGGTTCACGAGAGGATTTCTGGATGAGTCGCTTATGGTGCTGGCTGTTTCATGCTTCGCAGCGAACCCGCTTCAATGACGGTTGGGTGTACTGCCAAAGGTGCGCGGGAAGAAGGTGGAACGTGCTTAACGACACTTGGAAGAAGGCGCAGCGCTCGTAAATCGACATGAAGCGCATACCGGAACTCGACGGCTTGCGGGCCATCGCTATCATTCTGGTAATCGGATGGCATTACGTGTCCGGACTCGGCTTGACCGCCACCCCAATCGGTCAAGCGTTCCGGCTAGGCTGGTCCGGAGTGGATCTGTTTTTCGTCATCTCCGGATATCTGATAGGCGGGATTCTGTTGGACGCACGAGAGTCAGCGAACTACTTCCGTGTGTTCTACGGTCGCCGCGCCTTCCGCATCCTGCCGCTCTATGGCCTCACGGTAGCAGGCTGCTTGTTGGTTTTCCGCGTCGATACCTCTCCCCTGCCGGCCTGGAGTTACGCCGTGTTCGGCCAGAACGTCTTTAATGCGATCACGGGGAACTGGGGTTCGCATTGGCTCAACCCAACTTGGTCGCTGGCCGTGGAGGAACAGTTCTATCTGACCCTGCCGCTAATCGTCCGCTTCGCTCCGGTTCGTGCGTTGCCGTGGCTGGCCGGCGCGGGAGTAATCGCGGCGCCCATCCTCCGAGCCGCGTGTTCGTCGCACATGGCATCGTATACCCTGATGCCCTGCCGCCTCGACTGCCTTGGAATGGGCGTTCTGCTGATGTTTGCCATGCGCCACAACGCGGCTCGCGCATTCCTCGCTGAGTGGAGCCTACCGGCGTGCGTCGTATTCGGATTCCGCTATCTGCTCGTGCGAACCCCCAATGAACAGGTGATGGACCCGCTGTGGGTCTGCCTGTTCTGGAGTGCGGTTGTCGCCTTCGCGCTCACGCATACGGGTAAGCGGTTTTCGCGGCTTCTGAACTCTACTCCAATGCAGCACGTCGGTAAGTACTCCTACTCGATATACCTGTTTCACCAGCCTACGTTCATCCTTATCGGCGCGATTGCGGCCGGACCGGCGCTCGTCATTTTTGCGGCGCTAACCACTTTTTCCCTTGCCCGCTTGTCGTGGCTATATCTGGAATACCCACTGATCCAGATCGGCCACAAGTTCCGTTATGACTGGTCCCACCCGAATAACGTGGCCCCGCATCGGTATGTGGTGGACTCGTTGTAGACCGCGAAGAACACCTCGTCGGGCGTGATAAAGGTGGTCCGCGACATCGAATAGACCGCCTCAAAGTTTACGCCGTCTGCGGAGACTCCGCACTTCCTGTTGGTCGCGTCATCTGAGATCTCTAGGTAGTGCAACCCAATGATGTTGTGCACAGGATTAACGAGGGTAGAATTCCACGAAGTTGGACTGTTCCAGTTGGCGACCGCCAAGCGGTCGTTAGTCAAGCCGTATATCTGTATCTGCCCAGTCGCTCCGTTCCTCCATCCGATGACGGCCCCCTGTGATCCCGAGGCGAACAAGTTGGTCAAGGCGCAGGCTCGGATCGTGTATGGTGGGGTCGGAGCGAATTTCTTTAGAATGCGGAAATTTGCCCCGCTGGCAGGCACTGAAACATACAAGCCTCTGACTCGATCGGTCACGGTAGCCGCGCCCTGGTTAACCCATGTGAAATCCCCCAACGCGGGTGGCGTAGGAGCGCCAAAATAGAATCCTGACACCTCGGCTCCGCCCCCGGTGCCGATCCCACTCGCTGCTTTACCGCTGTCCTCCAGTGTCCCGTCCACTCCCCACTTCGGCACGTTGCCGGGAGTGTAGATGCCGTTAGACATCTGGTATTTAGTTCCAGCCCCAAGTCGGCAGAAGTCGCGCACTTGATCGTAATCAAGATTTCCTCGTGCCATCAGATGTGCCCCTCCACCAAGGCGGTTCCCGTGACCGTTCCGGTATACCCGCTGGCCGTGTCCTGCTCGGGAGACGATCCGGGGGCGCAGGCGAGCACTAGGTTCGCCCGTGACGGGTTTCCCCTCATTGCTTCCGTATGCTCTCCCTGGGTGACCGCACGGTTCCAGATGTACTGCTCCTCAATCGTGATCTTGCCACCCGTGTACTCAGGGACACTGGGAGCGTTTCCGACAAACAGCGCGCAGGCGGGGTCGGTGGCGATCAGCGGCGTTGGATTCTCGTAGTCAGCCCAGTTGTTCTCGCCTGGCATGTCCGTGACGTTCGTTACGGTTGCGTCATCCACTGTCTCTGTGGCTGCGATCCCGGAGTAGTCGCCAATGCAGGCCACGACAGTTTTGGCCACCATATCGCGAGAGATACCCGCATAACGCCACACCCCGGAAGGAAAGGAAGGCGAGGCGAATTCGTACACGAACGCCGTCTGGATTCCGGATTTGACGTAATGGTTGCAGTAAACCAGTCGCCACGACCCTGCGCGATGCCTGAGCAGCAGCTGGTACGAGGCCCCTTTGTTTCCATTGTTTAGGCTGCCGTCGTAGCCGTACATAATCAGCGGCATCACCTTGGACGTGTCGGCATCGGGAGCAATCATGAAGCCGATACCTATCGATAGATCTCCCTGAATGTTAAGGGCGTCGTGGTGGCCCCAGTTCAGAATGTCCGTGCCGCCCGCGAACCGGCGGGCATTTCCGGACGCAGAGCTTTCTCCCTGAGCGACAACGTACCAGCAGTAGTGCCGGTCCCCAGGTCGAGGAGCTACGGCGTATGTGATCGCGTTGCCAACGATGTCGATCTGCTCCCCGGGATGCTGCTTGCTTCCGTTCAAGCTGAGTTGGCACCACGTCTGAGGGTTGGGGGTGTACCTAATGGTGAAAGTCCTGTTCGCCCCGTCGATCACGCCTTGGGGAGTTTCATCGTAGAACCGAGGCGCCGCGCCTCCTGCGCTCTGCTCTCCTCCGTACAGCGCGAGCGTGAACCATTGCGTGGCTCCTCCGAGAGCTTCGGTCTGCGAAACAACTAGGGCGTAGGTCCGAGTCGCCGTTCCGGAAGGAGTTGCCGAGTCGGCAACTTGCACCGTGAACGTGAATGCCCCTGCGGCTCCGAGCGGAGTGCCCGAGAGCGTCCCCTGCGCGCTGAGCGCGAGACCCGCTGGAAGCGAACCGCTAGACAAACTGAAGGTGTAGGGCTTCGTCCCTCCGCTCGCTACAATGGCCGTGCTGTAGAGCTTGCCGAGCTGCGCACCCGGTAGGCTTTCGGTGCTGATGCGGAGTCCGTTCGGACCTACTCCGGGGTCTCCGGCATCGAGGATCTCGATAGAGAGCGCCCTGTCGCCGGAGGCTCCCAGCGAATCGGTGGCACGCACCGTGAAGCTGAATGTCCCTTTCAGGCTCGGGGTGCCCGCGACCGCTCCGCCGGACGACAGCGCCAGTCCGGGCGGAAGCGAGCCCGAGACAGCCGTCCATGAGTACGGCTTTGTTCCCCCGGTGGCCGACACGGCTTGCGAGTACTGCACGCCCACGTATCCGGAGGGCAGATAAGGCGTTGTGACCAGCACTTCCGCTCCGGTGAGCACGGAAATGGTCAGGTACTTCGTAGCCACGGCGCCGCGAGCGTCGGCGCACTGCGCAGTGAATGTGAACGCCCCCGACTGCACCGGCGTTCCGGATACGAGCCCGTCGATACGCAGGCTGAGTCCTGGAGGAAGCGCCCCGGATACGGTTGCCCATTTGTACGGCATTACGCCGCCAGAGGCGTTCAGCCAGACTTGAGCCTGGTAGGGCCGGTTGATCTGGGCATTGGGAAGCGCCTCAGTGGTGATCGTGAGCGCGTCGGGCGCTGTGACCAGCAGCTCGAAATTCTTGGCGATACCAACGCCCGTAGTTTGGTCTGTCGCCTGAATCGTAAAGCTGAACGTCCCGGCCTGCTCGGGAGTCCCGCCGAGCATGTTGCCGTCGATTCGAAGGCCGGCAGGGAGGCTTCCCACGGTGAGCGTAAAGCTGTACGGCCCTATCCCCCCGCTGACGGTTAGAGGTTGCCGGTAGACCCAGCCTAGCGTAGCGGCAGGTAAGGGACTGGCCGTCTGAAACACGAGCATGGTGGAACTGGCGCTGATGTCCGTGACGGCGTATCCAAGCTGCGACCTGTCCCACCCTCCGCCGGTTGCGGCGACGAGCCTGAAGGTAACCGTCTCGCCCGGCACCACGGCGCTCCATCCTGCGTTGTACAGACCGCTCAGCGTCTGGATGAGCTTGCCAGTCCCGTCGTAGACGTATAGCTTGTCTCCAGTACCGATCCCGAGCCAGACCTGCCCAAATGTGACAGTGAGGCTCGCGGCGCCGGGAACGGTGTACGACTGGGTGTTGGTGGTTCCGGATGCGTACCCGGAGAGGCTAGGAAACGGCACACGCACCCCCTACCCAGCAAGCTTTCGGCTGCGAGAGAACCACCTCGGTAGATCCGTCGATGTTCTGGCCCTCCGCGGCCTTAACCGTGGCCGCATTCCCGTCGGCGGTGGTCTTCTTTACCGCGATGATCACCGCCGTCCTGACCTCCACGCAGTCGCGCAAACGGAAGACCACCGGTCCGCCGCTCGTGTCAACCAGGACGATCACGATGCCTGATAGCTCGCTTCCCAGTTGCTCCGAATCGGCGTTGATCTTGCGGTAGGTGATCGAGACGCCCCCGCCTCCTCCCTCGCCCGGCTTGATGACCGTGGTGCGGTTCACCGTAGTCTGCCCGCCGGTCAGCCTGCGGAGCCGCTCGTTGAGGATCGGCAGCAGGGTGGCAACGTCCCGCACGTCATCCGGGATGTCCTGCGGCGCTCCGGTATTGGCTTTTGCGGTTCTCATTCGGCAGCATCCACGGGCAGATCGACCCAGGCCCATTCGGGAGGAGTTCCAAGCATCTGAATCGGATACCACGCCCAGGCTGACTCGACCCCCAGGGGCTTGGCGAAGATTGCGCCCTTGAGCAGCATCGTGGTCACTCCGTCAGCGGGCGTGAGCTTGAATTGAATCGTCTGGCCCTGGCAATCTCCCGGCAGCCGGAAGTTGAACGGCCTACGGCCGGCGGTCTCGGCAAGGGAAAACTCCTTGCGCTTGGTGAGAGCACGGCCCGGCAGTTCGGTCCAGACTTCGAGCGTGGCGGCGCCGGTCGATTCCGCCAGCAGTTCAATCTCCCGGTACAGGTTCAGCGAATCCGGGCTTCCGGTCAGGGTAATCGGCTGCGTCTGCCAGAACTCGGAAAGCGAGCCGTCCAGGTACACGCCGATCGGCAGAGTGCGAATCCTGAGCCCATGCACCACGAGCGTCTGGGTAGAGGTCAGCACGAGCCGGCCGCGGCGGCCGTAATATCCCGCGGCCCCGATGGGAACCGTGATGTTTCTTTGTCCGGCGGTCGCCGATATCGTTCCGGTGTCGCGCTGGGTAAGCACCCCGCCGGGCAGATCGGAATAGAACGTCCAGTTGACCGCGCCGGCGCACTCGAATTCGAGTTCGAAGCGGTCCATCAGCTTAGCCTGATCGGTTCCGAGATCGAAGACGCCGGAATCGAAAGTCAACCCTTGACGCGGCAGCACGTAGTAGTGAATGTAGACGCCGAAGATCGTCACCGTGCTGCTGGCGCTGCCAGCGATCCGTACCGAGATGTTGGTCGCCTGCCGGCCCTTTCCGCCCGTGCCGAGTGGGAATCGAGCTTTAGTGCGCACATTTGAAGACAAGTTTCCGAGCGCCACCGCAACGCCGTAGTCGTACATCACGGATGCGGCAAGCGTCGAAGTCGTCTGGTTGGCTTCCGCCGTGCGGTAGTCGATCACCAGATCGGCGTACATCTTCGGGTTGTCGGGAAGCCCCTGGTCAAGAAACGCGCTCTGCCAGGTGAGAGGAATGGCCGCGCCGGCGTCCGTCTCTCGCTGGTTATTCTCGAATACGTTGCCTCCGGCTGCCATCAGCAGGGGGAAGTTTCCGCCCTGCTTGCCGAATGCTGAGAATCCGGCACCGCTTCCGAGCGAGTAATTAGCCCAGTTCCCGCTATCGACCTCGTACGCCACGCACTCTGTCCAGGTGCTCGAGCCGTCTCGTGGATAGCTCAGGTACAAGCGGCCCGGCTCGAAGCCGAGCGCGGAGTGCTGGTTCCAGCTGTGATCCATCGGCGGAACGTTAACCCGCGCCCCTGCCGTCGTATGTCCGATTTCCGTGTAGTTGCCCTGAAATATGGGGTCGAGCTTCCGCGACACCCGCTCCTCGAAATCTCCGTTGAACCGATATACCCCGTCGGCTCCGAGGTAGTAATCGTGCGCTCCCGCCGACACGACCGCCCGCATACCGCCAAAGATGGCGACATTCGAGTTAGCCAGCTCCGGATCGTTGCTGTCTGGGTCGCCCTGGAGCCGCCAAATCGACCGCTCCTTGTAGATCACCAGTAGGCGTTTGTGGAAGGTGATGGCGACGATTGCCTCGTTGTCGTCGCCAACGTCCATCCAGTTTCCTTCGAAGTCGTCGTCTGACCCGGGGAAGTACCACGGCCGCGCCGTGGGCGTCCACCACATTCGGTTCGGATGCGCGGCCGAACGGAAGGCGATAAGTTTGCCGTAATATGGGCCAACCAAGCCCATCGCGGCCGGCGGCGGATCGTGATCGAACTCCAGCTCGATGTTTGCCGCCTGAAGTTCCGCGTCCGACTTCATATCAACGAAAGTGGTGTCAGCGTCCCAGACGGTCCCGACCCGCAGGGCAGAAGTCAGCCCGCCGCCGGTGCGGTAGATATGGCGCGCCGTGATTCCCGGCGGAGGAAGCGGGATATTGCTCAGCTCGGCAACCTGGTTGGTTAGCTTAACCGTGGCCGACGCGGGCCCGGGGTTGCTTTCGTGTCCGAGATAATCGTCGAAGGTGACGTGGTAGGTGTAGTCTCCCGTGAGAGGACCTTCGAATCCGGGCGTCACTGTGGGCGCCGTCAATGGAGCCGGGTTGCCCCACTGGCTTACTCCGCCGGCCACTTTCGCCCGACGGTTCTGGTTCATGACCCATACGAATCCGAGATAGGCGGCAAGGCCGATCGGGCTTCCGTCCAGGTCGGAGAACAGGGTGTTCTCGAAAGCTGTTCCGCGGCGCAACTCTGTGCCAACCCCGGCGTAGCGGTCGGCTCCCGCCATCCAGAGGGTATGGATCGTCCCTCCCAGTGCCGCCTGAAGGGTTGAACCTTTGCGCGATCGCAGCGCGCCAACGGAATCGACGCGCCAGTTCTCGAGAGCGAGCGAATCTCCTTCCGGCGTCAGGTCCACCGGTGCCAGCAGGTTCAGTGAGCCGGCCAGGACGCGCATTTTCTGTTTTCGGTAGGCCACTAGATCGCCTCTCCCCAATACCCCTGGGCCGCCTGCTCGAACATCCGACACATCTCGGCCGCCCATCCTGCTACTTCAGGCATCGCGGCTTTCGATTCCTTGCCCCGCGCCGAGGCCAGCATCGAGAACGTCAGGTACTCGCTGATCGCGATAGGAGCCGAGAATAGGGGCGAGCCCATCGCGATGCCCGCGAGGTACTGGCGGTGGATGACACCGATGTTCCCGCTGGCCCCGGCGGCAGGTTTCGGGTAGAGCGTTAGCGTTTCACAGCCGGCGCCGTCCTGGATATAGCAGTACGGCTCTCCTGAGGTCTGCGTCCATACGTCATCAAGCGCCTCAATGTCCTGGATGGAGGCCGGCTGCAGCGAGTGTGTTCCGATGGAGACGTGGACTGTTGAGATGTGCCGCGCGGGAAGCGAATAGGAGCCCGTCCCGGCGACGATTGCCCGAGAGGCGTCTCTCTCCACCCAGAGCCCCACGGAACGCGCCAGCCGCCGCGCTGTCTCGTCCGCATATCCGTAAAGCTCCGTCTCGGTCCAGAATGTCAGGTCGGCCGCCTGGGAGACGTTCAGGAGCGGGAGAAGATCCGCCATCACCGTGGCCGCGTTCACGCTCATAGAGCCTTCAGTCTTTCCAGCACGTCAGCGGGCGCGTGGCCGTCCCATTCGGGAGCACGGTCCAGCTCTTTGGCAAAGTCGCATTCGTCCCAACGGCTTTCAGGAAGGTGGTAGGTGATCTGTTTCCCGGATTCGCGGTTCATCCCAAGCACGAACCAGCCGTCAAAGCTGGAGCCATCCGAGTGCAATCGGCTGCGCCACACCGGGACTGCAGTAAAGCTCCACACGACCCGGCAGAGCGCGATAAACAGAGTGATCCGGTGGTCGTACAGTTCATCGAACGTGTGAAAACCGTCCGAGATGTCGTTACCCACGATCTGAAACGTCTTTCCTTCGTTCAATTGGCCCCCTTGAGAAGCTGGCTGGTGTCGAACCGCTCCAGTTCCACCGGTGCCCGGTCATATCCGCGGGCGGTGTTGCGCCGCCGCACGTAGTCCGCCCGGTTGCGAACAGTCTCCAGGAAGCGATCGAACTGCGGCAGCACTTTGGCGAACTCCTGGCCGCCCTCCTTGGCCCGGCACATCGGGACCGCGAAGTCAGCCAGCGCGAGGTGATCCTCTTCCGGCATTGCCGGGACTCCGTAAATCGGCAGGACGGGGGCCATCTTCGCGTAGGTGATGTCGAGGCTCGCTCCCGGCGCCGCGGGCTTCTTGTAGACGGCCAGCAGGTCACAGCCCGAGACGCAATAGCGCAACGGAGAGCCCGTCGAGGCCTGCCAGTCTGGGTCAAGGGCGTCCAGTTCCTCCAGGCGCGCCGGCGAGAGCTTCGCGCCGCCGGCAACTCGAACCCGCAGCGGAACGATGAAGTCCGGATAGGTCGCCAGAAGATGGTAGAAGGTCGTGTTGGCAGCGAGCGCGAACGTGGCCGTCGTTTCCAGGCAGAGGGTAAGAAATGAGAACAGCCGCTGGCCCTGGTTCAACGCCGTCAGCACTTCGGCTGCGGTGTAGTATTTCGGGTCATACGGGTTCTCGCCGAGTCTTGTGAGAACGAGCGTCTGGAGTTCGGCGGCCGTCACGTCCAGTTATTGCGCTCAGGCCACCCGCAGGCTCACATCGCCACTGGATGAGATTTTCTCGCGCATCGCGCGGGCAAGGATGATGCAGCCCTGGGAGGCCGTTCCCGGAAGCTTCACACTGTCTCCGTGGATCAGGAAGGCGGAGCGCCCAAACATCTCGTTGGTTTGGTCAGGGGTCAGCGGTAGCACATGGGGGCCGTGGTCCTTCGTGTCTCTTGGGGGTCCTATGGTGTACTTTCCGCGAGGGATCGGCCCGGTGTTCCTGACGTGCTGCATGGCCGGGTTGTTCTTGCCATCGCCGCGGCCGGCGTATCCCGTCGCAACGAGTTTCCCTTCCCGCGTGAGTTTCCCTGTCGCCTGCTCATAGATCCACATCTCAGGACGTCCTGCGGCTCAGCCTATGGCGCACGTAGCGGTCCGCCATCTGCATGGTTCCGGCCGGTTGCCTAAGGCAGTCGCGCTCGATCATCTGGGAGACGAGCTTCTCGAATTCGCGCTCCGCCAGCTCCGCTCCGGCGTAGTCTCCGAGGTGGCGCTTCGCATTAGCCGTCACGCCTTCAATCAGCGCCGCCGGCCGAACCCAGGGCAGGATGAGGGTCGAGGTAGCGCCCGGCGCGGAGACCTCCTGATCCAAGACCATCGTCAGATTGATGACGGAATCCGGCTTGCCCACCAACTCTATCTGCGGACTGGGCGGATTCGACGTGTCGTCCATCGCTGGCGCCCAGGCGAACGGAGTGCCGGTCCTGGTGCGGCCCGGGTCGATCTCGTTAAGCTCGGCTTGGCTCATGCTGTCCAACGGTCCCAGCGTCGGGTGAATCACGGCCGACACGATTCCCTGGCCAGAAAGCGTGTAGATGCTCTTGTCTTTGACCGTGGGGAGTGGCTCGGACTTGGAAAGGCGCTGCCAGGGCAGCCGGTCCAGGATTTCGGTGTAGCGGTCCTGGATCCAGCCGTTGAGCAGCTCCAGGTCCACAGAGGGGAAGAGCTTCTTGAGGCGTAACCGAATCTCGCCGTAGGTCGCCATAACGCCGCCCCTACTTTTAGTGGACCGACGTCCCGAGACTGTACGCCGTGTACGCCTCGCTGCCAGGATCGACGTTCGTCAGCCGCACCAGAAACGTCTTCGAGTTGTTCTGCGCTATCGTCGCCGTCCCGCTGATGGTAACGGCCGCATTTGGGGCAGTTACGGTAATGGCCTCCGCCGCGTCCGCGGTATTGCGGATAGTAAACTCGAACGTGAGTCCCACGAAAGCGCCGCGGATCGCCGCGACGAGCGGGGCCGCCGCCGGCAACACGTCCGCCCTTGCCGCTCCATTCGGATCGCGCAAGATCAGACCTCCAAGCACCTGTGCGGCCGTCATGGCCATGTCTCCGGCCGCGTTGTAGGTCGTGACTGTGGTCTTGAACAGGCTAATGCAGCGCGCCAGAATCCAGTCCGCGATCAACCTCGTGAACCCAGTGAACCCTCTCGGAAAAGCCATATTTCGCTCCTTTTCTCAAAGAAATAGGGGGCGCCGGCGAAAGCACCCCCAAGGCTGAACCACGGCCCAAAAAACTATAGGTCAGGCGAACTAAGCGCCAGGGGTGCCGTAAACTCCGCGCCAGTCGTAGAATCCGCAGGTCGCCCGATACCACATGTACATGTAGCCGGTCTGGTTCTTCTCGATGAAATCCGAAGTGGTGAACGGCTGCTTGCGCCACAGCCACACCAAGCCGGTTTGCTCCGGAGGAGCGGTCAGGAACCAGGCGTCGGGATCGGTGAGGAACGCCCATACGATGGGACCATTCACCGCGCGCCCGTTCTCGCCTCCGTTGTCGAAGGCGTTCACCACTCCGTTGGCGGTCTCGCTCTTCTGGCCCGCCTTCACAACCTGGAAGGCCTGCCAGCGGTTCGCAGAGGCAACCAGCAGGTTTGGAGTTGGGCAGGTCTGATAGAAGCCTTCCGCCGTCTTGATCAGCTCCCAGTCGGTGAGAGCCAACTCGAGCGAAGTCACATCCAGGTCGGCCGCGACGGACAGGATGTTGCTCTGCACGCCACCCGCCTTTACCAGCGGGTGATCGGAGGCACACAGCACTTTCCCGTCCGGGCCCACGGTCGCGAAAGCGTTGTTGAACACGCTCGCGCCCTGGATCTCGATGGTCTGGTTGGCAGAGTTAGCTAAAGCGACTGCGCGACGACCAGCCAGTCCGATCTTGTCATCCTCGACCAACTCCTGACTGCACGCGAGCCCCAAGCCGAATTTGGTCGGCTTGAAGGTCTTGTCGAAGCCCTGGAGCATGGAATCGGTTCCCACGTCGGCGCCTTCGGCGATCTCCGCAAACAGCCCTACTCCGGTCATCTGCGAGAACTGCTCGATGCTCCGTTGGGTGGAAATCACGTTGAGCAGCTTGTTGTAGAGACGAGGCTTCGCCTTGAACTCCGCAAAGACCTTAGCCCGCAAAGCAGGCAGCATCGTCTCGAAGAAGAAGTCGGAATACAGTCCACGAATCATCATGGCTAGGCCACCCCCAGAGATTGATCGGCGTTCGCCGGGCGGCTGAAGGTGATCATCACCCGGGCAAAGCTTCCGAAGTCATTGTTCGGAGTATCGAGCAACCCGAGGATATGAACGTCGAGAGTCGCGGTCGCCGCGATCGTGCTCTCGTCAAGCTCGTGGCCCGAGATTTGAGTCAGAGCGGAACCGGCGTTCAGCTCGATATTCGCGTTGCAGTTGATGTTCCCGGCCGAGACCCCGTCGGTATCGTTGTTGTCCTGGCACTCGAACACTTCTCCAGTGGCAGGGATCAACAGGTGATCGGTTGCAGTCAGTGCGGCGCCGTAGTTGAGGGCTACACCCACAATCGGCGTCGTTCCGGGAGTGACGCTCGCCGCCTTCGCGGTGACGCAGGGGGTTTTCTTTATTCCCGCAGTCACCTTTGCCACGGCATCGTGAATGAAAATCGCGGCGTCGTTGGCAGCCAGCTTGTGGGCCGGCATCGTCTTCGATGCGCCCCCATAGACGTTTCGGCAAAGAGGCCGGAAGCCATGGGGATTATCCACATTCGGCATACAGTCTTCCTCCTAAAGAGATTTGGTTTGCACCTCTTCGGGCGGGGACTGTTGGCTGCGGGTGCCGCTGCCTCGATGCGCCTGCTTGGGCTTTCGGGCCACTCTGAAGCGCACCTGCTCCGCGTACACCCGCTATATTGCTATCGCGTGGAGATTTCCCCTACTGCTGTAGATCCGCCTTCTTCTCTGTGGCGCTTCTGTATCTCAGAGATGGCCTGGTTGGCCTTGGAGCGGTAGAAGGCGTTGCGCTGCTCCACCTTGCTCTCGGGCATGACGCCGAGCACCATGTCTCGCACGCGCACCGGGTCTCCGCGGCCGTCCTTTACGACCTCATAGCCGCGGGTTCCGTCCTTCGCAACGCGGGCCGGGGAGAGGAACTTCGCCTTCATACCCTCCGGCGTGTGGGCGTCGGCGACTTCCTTGAGCGGGTCGGGGGCCTGCCACGGCTCCATGCCCTGATCCTTCACGGCGTCCCGGCGATGTTCCAGGGTCTTCGAATACTGATCCTGGGTCACGCGCGCCGCGCTCTCGACCTTGCCCGCGTTGAATTCCTCGATACCTTCGTCCGTCTGCTGGTAGAGGATACGTCCCTGAACTTCGCAGGGAAGATCGCCCACCAGCACTCCTCCGACGTGACAATCGAGGATCGAGGACTCGGGGAACGTTCCTTCGGGAGCGATCGGCGGCCGTGAATCGGGGATGCCTGCCGCCTCCTGGCGCTCTTGCCGCTCCTGGATCTTCCGCTGCCGCGCCTCGGCCGCTTTCTCTCGTTGCTCGGGAGTCCACGCCATTACCGTCCCCTCCTCATGCCCAACTGCTTGCGCGAGGCGTTGTAGTCGTCCTCGCTAATTCCCATCTGGGAGATGATCGACTTTGCCTCCGGCCCCAACGGCGAATTGTCGTCTTCGAACGAACTCCCGCGGCTCCCTCTCACGTCCTGTGCGGCGATGCGCTCGCGCCGGTGTCGCTCCTCGGGCTTCTCGGACTTGAGGGACTCGATTTCGAGCTTCAGTTGCGCCCGCTCGGCCGCGTCCAGTAGGGCCTCCGGGTCGCGGGCCTTGTCCGGATTGCGCCGGCAGACCTCGCGGTAGATTTCCCTCGTCTTGAGAAACAGCGCGGACTTATCGTCGCGCAGATCGGGAAACTTATGCATGATCTCCGCGTCGGTGGTGAGTTTCTGGCGCTCCTGCGCCACAGCTTCCCGCACCAGTTTCCGGCCGGTGCGCTCGACCTCCTTGCGGATCAGCCCGCGCGCATCCCTTTTCGTAATGACGCCGCGTTTCACCAGTGCGTCGAGCCCGCGAGAGGTCAGGTCGTCAACCAGTTGCTCGGGTTTTTCGTCGGTGACTTCCGGATTGTCGTCGTCTTCCTCTTCCCGCTCGGGCTCCTCTTCGTCGGGCTGCCGGGTTCCGCGGGCTCGCTCGGCCCAGTACCGCTCGGAGTCCCGTGCCTCGTCGCGCTCCCTGCGAAGCATCGCTACTTCGTCCTGGAGGGACTTGAACGCTTTCGGGTCGATGGGGCCTTCCTTCTTCTCCGGCTGCCCTCTGTGGTACTGCGGTTCGGAGCCGGATGGGTCCAGGGATGGATCCACTATCTCGTCGTCGGTTTCGATATCCACTATTTCGCTCCTTTGAGTTTTTTCAGGAACCCGTGAACGGTGTCCCCGTAAAGGTCCAACCGCTTGCGCTCATAGGCATCGCTGCACGGAACGCAGAGCACCTGGTACACCCCGTCTTTCCACTGGATGCACATTTGCGTATTGCTAGCTCCCGATTCCGCCATTAACTGTTCGGGGCTTTTGCCGCACTCCTGGCAGAAGAACGGAGCGTTGCCAGCCAGCATCAACAGTGCTTTTTCGTGACGCTCCTGGCACTGGAGACAGCGCAAGGCCCCGCCGGGAAGGTGTAGGATCTCGCTGGGGCGTCGGAACCGCGAACAGATGTGGCAGCGGACGCGGATGACCGGAATGGCGAGGCTCATAGCGTGTTGAAGCGCCCAATCTCCTGCGGCTTTCCGATCAACTGGACGCATTTGTCGTAAATCGACATTTCGCAGAGCTTCTGCGGGCTCACCTCGTCAGGTTCGTGTCCGTGAAGCAGGCCGGCCTGTTGGAAGCCAGCCGCAACGTATTCCGAGCAGAACCACGCTTCCTCCGCTCCGTGATGGAAGAACGGAATCTGTCCCCATCCTGGAATGGGGCGCGCCAGGAAGGCGTTGATCCCGCGGAAATCATACGACTTGCCATCCTGGGCGAGCAGGAAATGTCGCATCTCGTCAGCGTCGAGCGCGGCACGGGCATGATCCGAAAGCGGCAACCACCATGCGCGACCCGGGTACTCTTCGATCCTCTCGCTTAGCCGGTTGAACTGCACGCCCGAGCGCCCATTGAGCGAGGTCGATTCAGCGATCACAACCATGGAATCGGGGTTTCCGAACACCACGCCTACGTGCGAAACCTGCGAGCGCGTGAGGAACTTGATGGCTCCGCTGACGAAGCCCTCCCCGCCGAAGGCGATAACATCTCCGGGCCGCATGGCATCGCGTGCGGCCCGGTATGCAGTAAGGTCGTTCATGGTCACCTCGGGGCGATGTACGTCCTGTTTTGGAGCTTCATATTTATCCGGTGCATTAGCAAAATCGCTCTGTCGATAGCCCGGTACAATCTCCTGCGCTCCCTCCACTGGCGCAGACGCAACACGGGGAGCAGGACCGGAGCCGCCGCAATGGTCAAGGAGCGGGCGTCAAGCCAATCGACCAGACGCCCGAGGAGTTTCATTCCGGCCACACCTCCACGCGCTTGATCTCCGCTTTCGGGAACAGGCAACTGAGGTCGTAGTGCTTTTCGAAGAGGAGGCCCACGCCGTTCTCGTGCGGCCGAACCGCGAGAACTCTGGATTCCCAAATAGTCCCGGAGTGTAATTCGACGCGCGCCCGAATCGGTATCACTTCGCCTCGGGTTGCGCGGGCGGTTGTACCGGCGGCTGTGCCTGCGTCAGAGGAGATTGCATCAGGTACGCCAGACCCGTCACGAGAGCGCCCAGTCCGGCGCTAACACCAACGGACTTCCCGCTGATCGGTGGAGCCTGGGGGCCATACTGCACGCGATTGTTTACCACCTGTGCGGTGGCGCCAGCCGCTCCGCCTATGGCGGCAGCAGCAAGACCTTGAAGCCAAGTTTTCCAGTTCATTTGACACCTCGCCCGCTGTATTGCAGCGAGGCGCAGGCGAGGCTCACTTTCCGGCCAATCGCGCGACCACGGCGTTCGCTTCTCGGATCGCGCGTCCTTCATCCCCGGTCGATCCCAACATCCGGTTGGCAACCTGCTTCCAGACTTCCTGCTTCTTGGGGGTGTCGGCCTTGCGCGTCTTGCGCTTCGCGTCCTTGGCTTTCCAGGGCATCAATACCCCTTCTCGGCGAGCCGCCGTTCTCTCCGCTGTTGGCGCAGGTGCGCCTTCAGTTCGAGAGCGGTCATGCGAGCCTGCTTGGCCGGCTGCTGGATGGCTGGCGCCGTCTCGATTGTGGCGGTCTCCCGCTGCTGTTTCTGCTTCCTATTTGCCATTACGGGCGCTCCTTTTTCGGAATGGACTCGTACTCGCGTTCGATTATCTGGGGGATGATGGAAACCGTTTCCAGAATCCTGCTGGCGCCCTGCGCCCGGCATACTTCCGCCCAGTCTTTGTTCGTCCTGAGCGTCTCGGTGGTCTGCTCGTCCACCAGCGAGAGGCGCTCCTGGAACAGCTTCCAGCCCGGGTGCTGCACGAGGTCGCGGAGGTCGTCTATGTCCTGCTCGGTGTACTGGGTCATGACTTTTTGGCTTTCTTTTTTGGCTTTCGTGCGTCCTTCTCTCCCGCCAGTCGGCACCAGTTCAGCACGAACGCCAGTTTGGAGACGACCCGCTCCTCGTGGGCTACCTTGCAACCCTCGTCGCTCTCGCAGGCGTACTCGCGCATCTCCGCCACTAGCGCGTGGGCGATCTCGTGGCGCACGGCCCGGTCCAGAGCGTTGTCGGACAGGTTGAGGAACTCCCGCAGGTTCCAGTGGAAATCTACGTACAGGTACTCCCACTTGGCGTTGGCACTCGCCAGGGAGACATTCTTTGCGTCTTCCTTGCCATCGGGTAGCCCCTCCCGGTGCCAGTGGTGGGTGATGACAAACTCGTCCATGCCGGTGGGGTTGCGCCATCGATTGAAGGCTTTCAGGATGCGGGCTTTCTGCTTCCGGAACTCAGCGTCCGTCACTGCTCAACTCCCGCCGGTCCCGGCTGTTCCTGCTGCTGTTCCTGGGGCATCTGCGGAGCCCCCAGCATCCCGGCCAGTTCCTGCCCCGCCGAAGCCTGAATCTCGCCCTGGATATTCTGGGTGATGGCCTGGAGGATCATCTTCTGCCGCTTCTGGGCCTTGTGATCGACGACGTGAGTTATCATCGCCCGAATCGCGTCTTTGCTGATCGGCTCTACGGCGGCAACCTGCTTGGCCGCCTTCTCGAGTTGCCGGTCGTGCTCCATCATGTGGGCGTCGTCGTCGTCGAGCGGGTTGACGCTGATTTCCTCTCCCTGCACGCACAGCACCCATTCGTCCTTGGGCTTCTTCGGCGTGCCTAGGTCGGGAGGCTCGGGCACGATGTCCGCGAAATGATCGTCCCCGAACGCCTGGTATAGCTTGTTCGTGACGGCCCACAGCGCCTTCGGGTTGGTGGCGATTATGGGGTTCTGGACCGCAGACTGGAACAGGACCATCGCGTCCTGCTTTTTCGCCATCCGGTCCCAGTTGGAGGTGGCGAAGCGGATGTCGAAGTCGTATCGGCCGGCGAAGTCGCGCTGCTCCATCACGGAGCCGCCGTTTTCGACCGGGAATAGCCCACCGGCCTCTTCCTCAGTTACGCGGAAGAATACGCCACCCTCGCCCGCGAACTGGCACTCCAGTTCCCAGATGTGGCTGAGAATGGCCCCCATGTCCTCGCGCAGCACGGTCATATTCAAGCCGACTCGGACATTGCCCTCCTGGAGCAGTAACTGCTGGCCGCCGAGCGTGCGCGGGGCGTTGGGACGGTCGATCGAGCGGCCCATAGCCTGGTCGGAGCGCCCAGTCAGCCGCTCCACGATGGCGAGCGTGTTCTGGTTCTTGATCTGATACCCAGCAGGGTTCACTTGCGGCTGAACCACTTTCACGCCATTGGGATCGTCGGTTGGAATGACCGTAAAAGGCTCGTACCTTTGCCTTCGAATCTGTTCCGCCAGCGCTGGCTTGGCAAAGATCACCGGCCCGACGCTGAACTCGGCCGCGTCGGTAAACAGGTTCTCGTTTGCAGTCAGTTCGTCTTCCCATACCTCCAGCAGTTCGGCGAACCCCATGCCCCAGTAGTCGCCCGTGGGCAGCATGGCCGACTCCACAATCGGGCGCCGATTCTTCGCTCGGGGGTAGATTTCAGCGAGATCCTGAACGCCGATGACCAGCTTAACGTCAGGCAGGTAGGTGACTGCCCATTCGTCCTTTTCGCCGGTTGCTTCGTCGGGCTCGGAGTGTCCGTACCACGTCCAAACTTCGAGAGAGCCGCGGGATTCGCCGGCGTTCTGGCAGTTCACTCCGCTGGCGGTATCGGCCTCCTGCCTCACCTCGTCGCCCTGAGCGGCAGTTTCCGTGCCTGATTGAGCATGGCCCTTGATCCGCGCGATGTTCTTCCGTACGTCGGCGTACCTGCCCGCCATCTCTCCGCGGAGCAGTTCGTCCCAGGTGGCCCGGCTGCGCACTATCACCCAACTGAACTCGTGGATGCTGCGCACCCGCTCCGCCGGCACGATCAACTCGTCGGGCCACAGGGGGATGAAGTCCGGCCCGTCGTACCAGATGGCCTTCTTTCTGTTTCCGTCATCGTCCAGGACCGTGTATTCCTCGACTTTCCAGGGAGACAGCGCGAAGGAGCGACCGTACGTGATCTTGCGGAAGATGAACTCGAGGAATGGATTCAGCGCCCGCATGGAATGAAACACACGCCAGTCCACGAACCTGGCCACCTTCTTGACCAGCTTCTGGTCCGTGGCCCCAGTCGGAAGCGCGACTACCTCTGCGTCGTCACCGAACAGGGCGCCCGCCTCGGCCGCCAGCTCCGCGAGAACCTGCCACTGCACAAGCGGGACGCGCACGTTGGACTTCCGCGCATCGCCAGCGGACGGTGCGTCGAGCATATTGCGGAAGCGGCGGTAGGCCAGCTTGCACCGGTCCATGCGCTCGGAGTGCGAACCCTTGGCACCGCTCCAGCCGTCATCGATGCGATTTCCGAGCCGGGTGAGTTGTTCTTCGGAGAGCTTCAAGAGCGCCACTTTAGCGGTATCTCCTCACGCCCGAATATTGCCGCGAGCGCCCGCCGCGGCTCACTTCGTCGTCGTCATCGTCCGGATCCTGGGAGGGCGGCGTGGGCTTCTTTTCGAACATGGCGCGGATGCGGGGAGCCACATTCAGTCCGATGGAAGCCAGCGCCGCGGCAAACACGGCGTCGTCGTGCGAGCCTTCCTGGTGCTCTACGCGGCCACTTGGCTTGATGACGAACGTGCGGTGCTCGCTCAGGGCAACCGGGTCTTTGATGGAAACCGCCAACTCTCGAATCATGCGGTCGTGATTCGAAATGAGCTGTTGACGGGTGACCGCCGTCTCCTTCCAGCCCAGCTCCTGTAGCATCGCCGGCCGCCGGTCGTCGGGATCGCGGTCGCGGTGGTAGATCAGGTGGACGGGGTAGCGGCGGTAGAGGATGGCCTGGATGAGCGCGAGCCCCACGGAGTTGACCTCGGGCACAAGGAACGCCCAGTGGTACCATTCGGCCAGCGTAACCAGTAGGTCGCCGAACGGATCGGGCTCCAGCCGGTCACGGAATGCCGCAACCTGTTCCCCGGTGTCCTGGTCGAGCACGCAGGCTGCGCTAAAGTCGGGGTCGCTCTTTCCGTCGCCCGCGTCGATGCCCTCGGCCGGATCCGCTCCGATCACATACAGCCTTCCGTCCGCAGGCCGCTTGAATACTTGCAGGGGGCCGCGGCCGTCCTCGCGCGGGCGGAACAGGATCTGCTCACGGGTCCCCACCTTCACCCGCTCCAGATCACCAACCTGGGAATCCTGCGAGGAGCGCATCCTGCCAAGCGAAATGAGGTCGAACCTTGGGCGCCCGGAGGTGAGGAAGGCTTCCTCGGCTGTGGCCGGGTGCTCCTGATGGAACTTCTCAATGCTCCCTTCGCACTTGTTCTGGATCGCCCAGCGGCGCCAGTTCAACTGCTCAAGCGAAAGCCGGAAGGTCTTCTGTAACTCCTGCTCCTCGCGCGACAGCGAGTCTTCGAAGCGCCGCAAATCCTCGATCTCACGGACGTTCTCGTAGTGCTCGAGCCACGCGAAGAAAGCTGCGGTCCAATCGCCCGTATAGCCTGGGTCGCTGTAGGTTTTCCACCGCTCATAGAACGGGCCGCCGGCACCGTTGGCCGTACTGTCGATGACGATGAACGTGTCCGGGTCGTCGGGAACCGAGTTGAGCAACCCGGTCATCAGCGTTTCGGCGTCGCGCCAGAAGGCGAACTCGTCGCATATCAGATGCCGTACCGCAGCGGAACGCCCGCCGGTCGCGTTCTCCGCAGATCCGAACTCTACCCATGAGTCCCCGGGCCATTCGAGCTTGTGCTCGGACTTATTCTCGTTCACCGGTCCGACGGTGGCGAGTCCCCTTGGACCCGGTGAGTAGAAGTCGGCGTAGGTCTTCATGTACCGCTGCAAGTTCGCCGCGTTCTTGTGCAGGTCGCAGAAGACGCGCGCGTGCTGCCCAGGCATGAAAGCCACGCGCTTGAACAGGTGCGTACACCATCCGGCTGAGTGCTGCGCCTGGCGTGACTTGAGATCGAGGATGCGGATGGGGCGCCCAAGCTTCTGCTGCCGATCCACCAGCTTCGCCATCTTTTCCCAGCCCGAGTGCCAGTCTGGCGTGCGCAGATGGCCCAGCTTGTCGTGGATCTTGAGCTTTTCGCAGAATCCGCGGTGGTCGAAGAACTCGCGGCGCACGGATTGGATCACCGCTTCACGGCCGCCGGCAGCATTGATGATCTTCTGGGCTTCAGATGGGGTGTACACGCTCGCTCCGTAGCTTGGCTTTGGCTACCCAATCGGCCTTCTGTTCAGCCTTGTGCTCCGGATCTTCACAGCAGCGCTTCTTGCCCTTGCGAACTCGCGCGCGCGACATAAAGGTGTGGCCTCCGCCGTAGTCGCACCACGCTTCATTCAGGGGCGGAACCAGGCATCGGAAGCGGATCGGGTCGGAGCTCACCGTATCACCTCCACCCGTAGGCCCTTTTCGAGCATATGGGCATCGCAGCCCTCCGCGTGCGGCTCATCGGCGCCGAAAACGCACGCCTCGCACGTTCCCGGCATCACCTTTCCGTGATCCGACACCACCACACTGAAGCTTGACTTTTCGAAGTCACAACCGCGGCTCATAAGTTCGCCCCAATGATCCCTGGCCGAGGAAGGCCAACGCGAGGCGGCTCCATCCCGATCATGTTCAGCGGTAGCAGTTTCCTGCAGTTCCGGTTGATACAGAACGCATAGAACACGACCTCTCCCGCACTCGTAAGCATCTTCCCGGTCCGAAACTGCAGCGGGTCCATTCCGCAGTACGGACACACCGGCATGGCCTGTTCTTCGGGAAGGAGAAGCGCGGTATTGCGCTTCGAAACTCTCGTAGGGTCATCGTCAAGTCGGTCACGTATATCGCTCATAAACAGTCCTTGATTTTGTTTACGCCTTTCTCGACCAGGGCTTCCTTCAACGCCATCAGCCCCGCCACATGCTGCTGTGAAGCCCACCCCTCACTGATCTGTAGCTCCTTCGCGGCCTCGGCAATACTCAAATCCTGGAAGTACCGCAGCGCCAGCACGGCCGCCTGGATGGGGGGAAGCTCCTGGATCATCTCTGCCAGCGCGTCGAACACCTGACTGCGCTCTGCCTGCTGCTGTAACTCTTCCGGACCCACCGCGCGATCGGTGAGCGGCTCATGCGTCGAGTCCCGATACACACGGCCGCGGACTGACATCAGACAGCCGTAATAGACCGACTTCCAGGCGAACGTGCGAAATGGAGTGGGCCTGTCGTAACCAGGGCCCGGAGTCGTGCTGTAACTTGCGGCGCAGTCCATCAGCGCAATACTGGCAACCTGCTCCAAGTCGGACAACTCGATGCAGGGAGGGAGCCGGCGGATAGCCTGGCGGGCAACGTCATGCGCCCAGCCGATATGCCGCGTCACCCGGCGCTCGATCATCTTCCGGCGCCTGCGCTCAAGGATGGTCTGGCAGGCGTGCCCGCGAAGCTCGCGCGCGGACATTTGCGCTCCGCAGTCGGAGCAGGCATGGATGACGCGAGGCCGTCCGCTTCCGGCGCCATTCTTGTTGCGGCGCAGCGCGATCCGCCGGTGATACTCGCTTGCCAGCACGTCGTCTGGGATCGCCGACAGATCGGAAAACTGGGCCTGCACAAAACAACTAGCTGTTTTGTGAAACCTCGTGTTGCCGCGCTCATCGACCGCATTTGCCGCCATTCCCTTCGCCTCCGGTGAGCTGGAGCAGATTCATGATTTGCACCAGCGTGAAATTACCGGCGGACGCCCCGCCGGGTGAATCCGATCGCTTGCCGCCCTGCGCCAACTCGAGCAGATCACACGCCCGTTGAACCGCCTGCATGTTGGGCCGAAAGTCGTTCAACTCGTCGCGCAACTGCCGTTCGTGCTCGCGCAGTTCCTGGAGTAGGCCGGTGTCAAGCTCGTACTCATCGACAACTGTAGCCAGCGGACCTGAACCAACGCTCTTGAGCGTGTGCGACATCAGACCCGTTCGGCCACCAGGACACTTAGCCGAGGTGGGGTGCGTAGACCGCTCCGCGATGATCTGGCGGAGCCGCACGATACGATCGCACAGCCCGTTGATGCGGTCATCGCGCTGCTTCACATCGACCGACGTGGCCCGCTCGACAAGCGCAATTGACTGCTCCGCGATCTTGGCCAGCCTTGCCCGGTGCGGAGCAAGGATCTGCTGGATAAGCGCCTGCGTCTCGGGCTCGCGCGCCAGCTCGCCCACGTAAGGGACAGATATGCCTGTCTCCTGGGCGATTTCCGGCTGCTTACGGCCGGCCACCAAGGCCTTCGCCACCTTGACCCGTTTTGCCTCTTTGCTGACTTTGGTTCCACGCGGCATAGGCTATTCCGGGTTATCGTTCCCCCGCCGCAGCTTGCTTCCGATCCGCCGGAGCCTGCAGCTTCCGCATGCGTTTCAGCCTGGGTGCGCGTTGCGGCTGGCACACACATCGCACGGCGCCGCTGTAGCCGTAGCGCTCGACCGTGATCCATCCGGAGCCGTTGCAGTGTGGGCACGTCATACCGCCGCCTCCTGCTGGAGCGCAAGCCAGGCGCGTAGCGCTCGCGTAAGCCGCCAATCTGCCTTGCCGTCCGCGATGATTCGACCAGCCTCCGCGGGCGTGAATTCTCCCCGTACGAACGAGCGCAGCAGCCACACATCACGCAGACGCTTGCCGAGCTCTTCCGGAACCACGCGCTCGAACCACGCCGGGCCGCGCGATCGCTTCACCCCGCCCTCGGGCATCACCGCGTGACACCAGATTCCGCATTCCTCGTCCGTGATTTGCGGGTCGATGCGCTGGCAGGCCTGGAGCACTCGGCCCACAATCCCATCGTCCGCCGCGGCGAAGTACGCCTGGATCGCAGCCCGGGTGTGGCGCAACTGACCGTTGCTCGGCGGCGGGGATTCTTCCGGCGGTCCCGCGAGCAGTTTTCCGGCGGGCGTGAGTCCGGATTCGGCTTTTGGCGGGCGAGCGAGCGGCTTTTCTGCCGGCGGTCCCACTACTGCCGAACAGGAGTCGCTCGCTCGCTTACCGTCTGGCTCTGGCACTGGCACAGGCTCTGGCACTGGTATGGAGGGGACTTGTCCGGGACCATAGCGGGACAAGTCCGGACTAGTCCGGGACTCGTCCGGGACAATGGATGCAACGTCCGGGACAAGTCCGGACCTTACCGGGACCGGCCCCACAACAGTACGGGACTCGCCCCGTTCCTCGGCGGGACTTGTCCCGTACCGGCGCTTGTCGTACTCAGCCTTGATCCGCTCACGCGCGCCAGCGTTGAATAGGTCGTGTGGTATCTGCGGTTCCGCTCCGTTGGCGAAGTACAGGCCCGCTTTCGCGATCGTCGCTTGGACGTGCTGGTCCGCGTGCTCGTGCCAGTCGTGGACGTAGAGCCGGCCGTCCGGAATCTCGTCCACCAGGCGGCGCCGCATCAGCGCGTTTACCAGCTCGTCGGCATCGCCGGGGTAGTCGATTGCTACCGCGATCTCCTCATTGCTCCAGCGTCCGACGTCTCCCTGGGGGAAGTTCCTGCCGGTGACCAGCCACAGGCTCTCCATGATCCCCCGCACGTAGCACATGGGGATTCTGAGGTCGCGGCCCAGAAGTCGGAACTTCGGATGGTCGAACGCTTCACGCTTCACTGTTGGCCCCCTCCTGAGGGGCAAAGATTGCGAGCCGGGCCGGGTTCTCCGGCCCGCAGGAGTTGCCCGCAATTCTCTGCCGACTTATTGCAGCCGGCAGAAAAACCCATTAACTCCCCCTGCCTCTCTCCGGCCTGGTCCCACGCCTCTGGAGCCCTGTCCCTGAGCCGGTCGGCTAACAGGCGTAACACGGATGCATCGGCGGTGAGCTCGCAGTGGGGGTCGAGCACTATTCTGGCCTCCGGGCCCGGACTATTTCGCGCCGCCGTGCCGCGATAGCCTGATGAAACACCGCGCTGCTGTCTGCCTGCCCGAGATTCCAGCCGAACTTGAGCGCGGAGATGTATTCGCTGTCGCGCAGTATGTCGATCTGGTCCCGGTACTCGGTCAACTTTCGGTTCTCGGCTTCGAGGGCGGAGATGCGCTCGGCTTGCCCTATCCATCGCATGTAACTCTCGGCGAGCCTCTCAGGAGAGCTGCATATCTGCGCCGCGTCTGGCGAGTACATCAGCCACAAGGTGTGTGCCTGGAAAGCCATCTTGTGAACCGTGACGTTCTCCCGCTCCAACTCCGCCACACGCTCGCGTAACTGCTGCCCCTCTCTGAACATCCGCTGGTGGTCCACGAGTTCATCCGCGAGTTGCTCCGCCAGTGAGTTCGTGCGCCCCGTCAGCCGCTTGTTCTCGGCTTCCAGTTCCGCCACGCGCGAGCGGAGCGCATCGTACCCTTCCAAGCGCGCCACGCGCTTGCCGTTGTCGCTATCCATCACCAGCGCGGCGTACTCTTTAGGAGAGATCAGCTCCTCATTGAATAGGTAACTGCGGGCATAGCGCACAAGGTCACGTAGGCGCTCCACCTCGCCGGAGGTAGTGTCAAGCGCGGGCCTCTCGCCGGTTCTGCATCGCCTCCATCCGTGCTCACAGGAGCAATCGGGCCACGGGTTTCCGTTGGCATCAACGCAGTCGCAGCGGACCATCCCGTGCGTTTCCGGCCGCTCGCCGGGGTCGGGGCATTCATGCTTGTCTCCCGGTCCCATGCGCCCTCCGCACTCTTCGCAGTAGATTGTCTTTCCGGTCAGGTTGTGCTTCATCGGCTTGCCTCCCACGGGGTCTGCTGCCAAGTGCGGCCGTCGAGCAGGTTGCCGGCGGCTTTCTTGCCGACGCGCTTCAGGAGGGCTGCACCATCTTTCGGCCCCTCGCCTGTCCAGTTCGAGATCACGTCGCTGTCTGCGCTGGCCCAAGCGCACATCCCCGTGCTGCCGTCAAGGTTCAGATACGTCGTCCACTCGCGGTCGCGTCCCTCAATTGCGGAGTCGAATCCGTCCCATGTAAACTCGCCTCTCTGTTTGAACCAGAACGGCACGCCCGCGGCAACGCATGCATCCCGCGCCGCCCTCAACCAGTCGGGGTGTGCCGGCCGCGCGTCCTTGCCACTCTCTCCGCCCGCAACGAGCCATTTGAACAGTCCAGGCGTCTTAGCTCCATCGTTTGCGGCATCGTTGCAGTTCAACTCACGTTCCCAGTCCACCGAACCCACCGCGGGCTCGCAACTGATCCAGGTGTTCCAGCCCGCTACCGCTAACTTGCGGAGGTGCGGCAACCGCTCATCGGCAGAGGGCTGATCGGAGACGGAGGTGCCGATCCAGACGTGCGAAAGGGGAAGCCTTGGCAGTATGTGCATTCCGCCACACGATGGGTGACCTTTGCCGGGTAGAATTGCATCCGCAGCAAGTTCGATCTCGTTGTGTCGGTCGCGGCGGGAGAAGTACTCCACCAACCGTTCCGGCCGCTTTGTGAGGAACAAGGTCTGGTGCTGCGGGCAGAGCGCGGAAACGGCAAAGATGCGGTCGAGCGCCTCGGCTGGCAATAGCCCAATGTCCCCGTGGTAGCCGCTCGCCACGATCTGCGGCTTGTGCCATGAGAGTGGGTCGAGGAGATGGGCTTCGTTCAGACGGACGGTGCCCGTCCAGCGGAGTTCCGTTGGGCAATCCGCCTGGAGGCAGCCATCCGGTCGCTTCGGATTGATGGTGCATGTTGAGCACGCCGTCCGCAGTTGCACCAGCCCCTCGTGCGCCTGCCGCACGGCCTCGTTGGGTGAGTGGGCGAGGCGGTTGACCGTGCGCTTCGCCCAGCAGCGGGCGGCACACGGTTTCGACTCGTCGCAACCGAGCGCGACGGGCCATGACGTTGTTGCGTATTCGTAGATCATTTCCAAATCTCCAAAACCACATGGGGATAGAAATACCGAAGGCACTTAGCCTTCAACTTGAACTCGGGCGTCTCGAGCCCTTTCACGTCGACCACTCTCCGTATCCCGTGATCCAGGAAGCGGAAGTCGGCAACGTAAGTGATGCCGATCGGCATCGGAAATTTTGGCTGAAGCTCAAGCTCGGAAATCTCTCTGCGGTCCCGGAGCAACTTCAGGACGCCGTACACCTCGCATTCGCGGCGCGAGTCGAACGTGATCCCGTCCGCCGTGCGCTCGCATTTCGGAGCCACGCCGTACTTGTTGCGCTTGGCGGTGAGTTTTCCGTTGTGGTCCAGATGGAGGGTCACGCGCCACCTCCCGGCGCTGGGGCACGTAGGCGCTTCGCCAACTCCCGACTCTCTTCCGGAAGTCCAAAGAACGCGACACTGCCGGGACGTGAGCCGCCAACCGCCTTCACCAGGTCCACCTCTACCTTGGCGGAATTGATGATCGTCTGCGCCACGCCACTGATGGCCCGCGCGCGTTCGATATCCATCGGGTTTTCGCCGTCCTTCAGGGCTTCCAACGTCTCGAACAGATGGTCCCTGAGGTCAGACATCTTGTTTTTCGCCACCGATCCTCCTCAGCTTTCGTTTCAACACGCCGTTCAACTGGATCGCTTCCGCCATCTCCCTCGGGTAGTTGTTCCACATCACGTTGCGGCGGGCGTTTTCCGCCATCGAGATACACTCCAGGTTCTCGATGGCGCAGTTCTGCCTGTTGCCGTCCTTGAACACCACTAGGTGTTTGGGAGGTATCGGGCCGTTGTGCTGCTCCCAGACGTAGCGCTGGTACAGCGGCCACACCTTCGTGTTCCCGAATCCCGTCGGCTCCTTACCGTGCTTCGCCTCGCGCACTTTGATGCGTAGGTACCCATCCGAATCGGGTAGGATTGTACCGACAGGCCTCCAGTTCTTCGCAGCCATGCCAGTTCGCTGTCCCCTCTTGAACTGCGTCTCCCGCATGCGCCCAGGCGCCCAGCCTGGCCGCCGCAGGCCCTTGTTTGCCGGAGCGTGCCCCGTTCGGAACTGTGTGGATTTGCCGATTCCGTGACCGAGGCGCAGCCTACAATTGCTCCGGAGGTACTCGGCGCTTTTGGCCAGACCCATCCTTCCCGCTTTGGCGTAGATCTTCTCGACCGTACGCTGCAGGTGCGTAGCGATTGCCGAGGTGGAAGCGTCCTGGTAGTGCTCGCGCAGGTAGGTCTCCTCCTCGGCTGTCCAGCACTGGCGCATCATGGCTGCCTACCTTACCCTCTGTTTGAACTGCTCCTGCCCGGTCCTCCACCCCTTGAGCCACCCCAGCCACTGTTCCGACGTGCGGTAGTCCAGGTACGGACAGTAGTGCCGGTTCATCACCCCGTCCATGCGGCCCTGAGCCTCGGGGGCGAGCGCCACACGCCTGCGGAGCCCACGCCCGGGGAAGAAGCCCACGGGAACTACGAGCGCCGCGGCCATCTACCGGGCCTCCTGCATCAGCCGGCGCGCCGACCTCCGCGCCATGAGTCTCCGAGCGCGCCGCGGCTCGCCGCCGAAGTCCTCACTGATCCGCACGAACTCTTCCCGGAACAGCTGCGCGAACCGCTGCTGCCGGCCCACTTCGTTCGGCAGGGCCTTACTGGAACGGCTACCCGCCGCCCGCCGCCACATCCGGCGCACGGCCGCTGAACCACGGGCCACCAGGCCGATCCGCGAGTCGTCACGCTGCTCTCTAAGCCTCGGTGCGTCCAGAGCCATCCCCACGCCGCGTCCCAATGAAGGTCCCGGCCCCGCTACCAACATCGAAAGTGCAGACAGTAAGCTCACCTTGCCTCCGATTTCGCGTACTCGTTCTCCGGCTCGATCTCGTTCTGTTCGCGCTCGAGGTGGAAATACACCAGCGCCTGGTCTGCGGCCACGTACACGCACCGCCAGAACCTCGACCACACCCCGAGCATGCGCACGATGCGTTGGCCGAGCGTCCGCTTTTCCCCGTGGCGGGGAGCCAGCACAAAGAGTGCCAGCCCCGCGCCCAGGGTCACCAGGAGAAGCGCCATCGTTTCAGTTCGCATCGCCGTCCTCCGAAGGAACGATCATCTGGTCGTTCGCCCACGCCATGATCGCCCGCAGCGCCTTGCGCCTGGCGCCCGGATTCAGATCGAGGTGCCGCGCGTGCGCCCAGATTTTGCGCGCCGCGGCCGTGCGGCATTCCTGCTCGGACAGATGCGCGCCCGGAGTCTCGATGGTGATCAGATCGCCGCCTTTGAACTGGATCGAAGCTTCCGACAGGAAACCGGCCGGAGTGTCCAGGATTACGATCTGCGCGCACCAGTCTTGCTTTGCGGCGGTGATCCGCACCGGCTCGGCAGGAACGAACGGCTCGTCTCCGAAGGGCTCGTCGTCGTCTGATTCCGGTTCGGCAACGAGCTGCGGGCCGGGCGCCGGTTCGGGTGCGGGTTGAACTTCAGAGGATTGTTCTGAAGTTGCCTCTTCGGCCGGATTGTCCTCGTGCTTGACCTCTTCCCGCGTGGCCTCGACGTCCAGCTCGAGCATGTACTGCATTTCCTCGCCAGACATCGCCTCTTCGCCAACCACCTCGCCCGTGTCCGTCCTGATTACCCGCTTCATGCCCTTGCGAGGCTCATCGTAGACCGCCGTGCATTTCACGTCGCGGTATTCGTATCCGTTGCCGATCAGTCGCGCCGCCTTGAAAATCTCCGCTTCCGCCGCTTTGATCTTCGCCGTGAAGTCGGCCATCACCTGTTTCTTTCGGTCCTGGACAGTTTCCAGATCCTGGGTATTGCGCACCAGATGGGCCGAAAGCTGCGCCATCTCTTCGGCCGTGAAGTGGTAAATCAGGAACTTCGTGAACTCTCGTGTCTGCAACTGCCTTCTCCTTGGGGCCGGGGTTTCCTGTCCCGGCCCCGCTCTGTCCCGAACACACCAAAGAGCACCGCTTACGGCGGCTCGTCCCCGGCAGGATTGCCAGGCTAAACTCAGTCCCCTTCGAATCGGGGATTTCGCGGGGCGGCGCCCGCACGTATCGCCGCCCCTGGTAATCTTTCCGACCGCACCAGCCGGCCACCGCGGTTAAGTGTCGCGTGCTGTGCTCGTGCAGGCAGCTCCGACCAACGCCGGCGGTGAGCGACCGGGCTCAATGACCCAGAGCGCTATGAAAGTCACGGCGGGCCAATTCACAGCTTCTTTCCCTTGTGCGAGTTGCGTATGTGCTTCGCGAAGTACGATCCGCGGGAGTTGGCCTTCAGAAAGGCGGCGTGCGTCTCGGCGCTCACCCCGGAATACTCGTACGTCGCGCCCGAACTGAACTCGACGCGCAGGGTCTTCTTCGCGGAATCGTAGCCGACCGCGTTGATGTTCGACGACTTCACGGATTTCATTTCCATCTACTTGACCTCCAGGCGAAGAGCGCCAAACGACATATCCGCGCCCGGAACTTCCTTGCCTGCCTTCAGCGCGTCTTTCACTTCGGCGCGCTTCACTCGGTAGTCGATCTTCCGCGCCGCCGCCACCAGCGGTTCGGGAGCGAATCCCAGCCACGTTTCAGCCGACATCGTGACCGTAACGTCCTTGAACGAGTTAGGGACCGCCGTTTCGTCCTCGATCTCCACGCTGTCCGGGTTCTTCTTCAGGGTCAGTACGCCGATGGAGCCTTCGAGCTTCTTCGCGCCCTTCTTCGGAGCCGGGACCAGTTCTTCCATCACCGAAATCACGTACTTCTCGAGCCGCTCCTTGCCGCGGGCGTAATCGCCCTTGAGCGCTTGGAGCCGCCTGATTTCGGTGTCGATACTGGCTTCCTGTAGGTCCAGGTGGCGGAAGAAGCGGATCAGATTGTCCCGCTTCTGGACGGCGGCCTGGTTCGCCTGGGCGATCTCGCGCAGGATTTCAAGCTGCGCCTGCTCGTCTCCTTCGGTCATCTCCTGGGAATCCAGGAGGGCTACCAGGTTCTCTTCTAGCGAATAGAGCGTGAGTGCTGTGCTCACGACCTCGCCTCCTTGCTCTCGTCAGCACCCTCGGTTGGCTTCGCCTGCAGGAGCCGCACGTTGCCGTAGCACACCTCGCCATCCACCCGCTCGGCAACGATCTCCATCTCCTCGGGCTCCGGCTTGCGCCACATGCACAGGCCAGCGAAGATCCGAAGTCGCACGCACAGCCGCTTGCAGTAGATCGAAAAGCCAGCCTTGATGCCCGTGCCAGCCTCGATGCCCGTGCCAGCCTCGATGCCCGTGCCAGCCTCGATGCCCGTG
>JAEZIJ010000109.1 GCA_023436715.1 Acidobacteriota bacterium | reverse complement strand
TCCCTGGCGGCCTCAACTCATCCAGAGCGGTTGCAACCTCTCCCATTCCGCGCCAGCAGCAATCCTACCGCCGCTGACGCCCATTTTCATCACCTTTGGTGGGCCGCAGGCCCATGAGGCACTCCCTTACGGTCGCGGCTCGTTTGCGGGCCTTTTGCGGGCCGCGACCGCAAGGGAGCGGACCTGCCCGCAGCGGGCATAGAATATGAGAAGGCGGCAACCGGCCTGGCGGCCATTTCCCAACCATCATGCGTTTTGGACAGATACGATTCGAGAACAAAATCACCGCGGCGCTGGTCGAGGGCGACGAGGCACGGCCAATCCCCGGCTACAACACGGTGGAGTTGATCCGTAAAGCGGAGGCCGAATCCGCGACGCTGTCCGAGCTGGCTAAGGAGATGGCCATGCGGCACAGCGAACCGTTCATTCCCGCGATCCCGATCCATCCGGTCGAGGTCTGGGGCTGCGGCTGCACGTATCCCTCGGAGCCTCGCTCCCACGAAGGGCGGCGCGAGGAAGGCATGTACGCGGAAGCTTACTCCCAGGCGCGCCCGGAAATCTTTTTCAAAGGCACGGCACGGATCTGCGTGGGCCCGGGCCAGCCGGCCGGAATCCGTCCCGATTCGGAATTCACCGTGCCGGAACCAGGCCTGGCCGCCGTGTTGGGACGCAACGGGAACGTGCTTGGCTATACCCTCGGCAACGACATTTCCGGCTGGGATCTGGAGCGCGCCAACCCGCTCTACCTCGCCCAATCGAAAATCTATAAAGGCGCGTGCGCGCTCGGCCCGGTGATCGTCACGCCGGACGAATTACCGGACCTGAACGGCCTCGAGATGAAATGTAGCGTGCTGCGCCAGGGCCAAACCCGCTTCTCCGAAACCGTTCCGCTGGCGCATCTCTCGCGAACTGTGCCGGCCTTACTGGAATACCTGTTGCGAGCCAACCCCGTTCCGGCGGGCTCGGTCCTGTTGACGGGAACGGGCATCCGAATCACTGAGGAGGCGGCACTCGGTTCCGGCGACGCGGTGACGGTCGAGATTCCCGAAATTGGCGAGCTCTCGAATCCGGCGGCCATCGTCGAATAGGTGAAACAGGTTTTCCTCCGCTTCTACGCGGAACTGAACGACTTCCTCCCGCCCGAGCGGCGCATGGTTGAGTTTCCGCACGCGTTTCTGGTTCCCACTCCCGTACGCGACATCATCGAATCGGCTGGCGTGCCCCACACCGAAGTGGATCTCATTCTTGTGAACGGCCGCTCGGTGGATTTGTCTCATGTGATCGAAGATGGCGACCGTATCAGCGTCTACCCGGTTTTCGAGTCTCTGGACATCACGCCTGTCTTGAGAGTGCGCCCGAAGCCGCTGCGCCGGCCCCGGTTCGTTCTCGATGTGCATCTCGGGCGTCTGGCCGCGTACCTGCGCATGGTGGGGTTCGATGCGCTGTATCGCAACGACTACACGGACCCGGAACTCGCCGCCGCCGCGAGCGATGGAGGCCGCATCCTGCTGACGAGGGACGTCGGCCTGCTCAAGCGCTCCACAGTGACTCACGGATACTACGTTCGTGAAACCAGCCCGCGCCGGCAACTCGAAGAGGTGCTGAGGCGCTTTGACCTCTTCCGCCTCGTAGAGCCGTTCGCCCGCTGCATGGTCTGCAATGGCGTGCTCCGCGTTGCGGAAAAGGAAAGCGTCAAGGACGCTCTACCGCCTAAGATCAGCGAGGCGCACACGGAGTTCCTGAGTTGCGAATCATGCGGCCGGGTTTATTGGAAAGGCGACCATTACGATCGGATGCGCAGGCTGATTGAGGACCTCGCAGCCGGCCGGTAGCTTGAAAGACCGCTCCCTCCCTTGAAAATCACCAGTGGGGCAGGTCTCCAGACCTGCGCCGGGCATGCGCCCGCGAATCCACGAAACCGCTGCCCTGAAAAAAACGAGCGATTGCGGGTGGGGCAGCCCCTCGGGCTGCGCCGGCCTCTCAGGCCGGCCAAGCTGGGCGGGCTGGGAGCCCGCCGCAGGGCGCGGCCCTGCCCCACTGTGCTGGATCGCCTCCAGCGCGCATTTTCATCCTTGGTTGCGGCCCGGAACGGGCCATGCCCGAACTCCCTCGCGGTCGCGGTTTGGCAATCATCATTGCGGCTCGGAAGCCCGGTACTGAGCCGCGAGCGTAAGCGAGCGGTTTACGCTTCGCCGTCTTCCTCGCCTTCGCCCTCGAGTGAGTCCAACAGTTCCGGTTCCGCGGCGAACCGCTTCAGGACGCGGATCGCGTTCGCGCCCGTGAATCCGGCCGTGCGAAGCCTGCGGTAGGCCGCGGCAAGATTTTTCGGTTCGGCCAGCCAGGAATCGAGCGCCTTGCCGCGATACCTGCGCCGAAGGTAGTCCTCAATGAGCGCGACTTCGTCGGTTCCGCCGTAAACGCTGTGGACGGCTTCTTCGGCGAGCTTCGGCGCAATCCGTTTCCGGCGCAGGTCGCTGAGAACACGCGATTTCCCGAGACCCTGGTTTTCGAGACGCGCCGTCGAGTAGCTTTCGGCGAAGCGGCGGTCGTCGAGATAGCCGTATTCTTTGAGCTTTGCCAGCAAAGGCGCGACGTCTTCAGCGCATTCCGCCCGGCGGAGCAGTTTCTCGCGCAATTCCCCGATTGAGTGTGCGCGGACGCCCAGCACTCGCAGCGCGTAGCTCCAAAGATCGTTGGCCGGCAGGCGGCGTGGCGTTCGCTCGGACATAACCAAAGATTACGGATGCGGACGTCCTTTTCCGACGTCGCATTCCGCGTTGAATCCCCGTTAGTATGTTAGTATGCAGTTGAGTAGAAAAGCATAGGAGGGTGCTAGATGGCGGAAGAAGGCAGCAAATTTTCGTACTTCGCTTTTGGATTGGGATTAGGGATCGCGGTCGGAGTGCTGTTCGCGCCGAAATCGGGCGAAGAGACACGAGACTTCATCCGCTCCAAAGCCGACGAGAGCAAGGACTACATCCGGCGCCGCAGCGAGGAACTGCGCACGCAGGCCAACGACGCGGTCGAGCGCGGCAGGACGGTCGTGAACCGCCAGCGGGACAACCTGTCGGCCGCGGTGGAAGCGGGCAAGCAGGCTTACCGCGACGCGGTGACGGGGCGCCCGGAATCTGAAGCTTAGCCGGGAGATGGTCGAGATTACCCGTTCATGATTTCAGAGACGCTGGTGCATGTCATGACGGCCGCTATCGTGGTGGCGGCGGTCGCCATTGTGATTCAGACAGTCCTGCTGTTTGCGATGTTCTTCGCATCGCGGGCCATGAAGAACCAGGTTTCCGGCCTGATTGCGAAGGTTGAGCCGATAATCGCCAAGGTTGAGCCGATGACCGAAACCGGGCAGCGGCTACTCGAAGACGCGCGGGTCAGCTTCGGGGAATTGTCTGAAAAGGCCGGCGAATTGCTAGAGATCAGCCGCGTGCAATTGGGTCGTGTCGATGGGGTTCTGGCCGAGGCCACCACCCGTACCCGAACCCAGATGGACCGGATCGAGATGGTGCTTGACGACACCGTCAATCGCTTTCAGGAGACGACCGCGGTAGTGCAGAACGGCATCATCAAGCCGCTGAAACAGATCAGCGGACTTACGATCGGATTCCGAACCGCTCTGTCGGTCCTGCTCGGAGCGCGCCGGACTACGGTTGAGCAAGCCACGCACGACGAAGAGATGTTCATTTAGCCTCAGGCGATAGCCCGTGTTGTTCCGCGGCGCCGGTACGGGCTTTCTCTTGCAGGCAGGCTCTCATGATCGACATCCATTCGCACGTCCTCCCGGGGCTTGACGACGGCTCGCCGAGCCTCGAAGAGAGTCTGCGGATGATGCGGGTGGCTGCCGCCGCAGGCACGACGGATCTGGTGGCGACCCCGCACTCCAGTCCACAGTACCGCTTCGATCCTGAGCGGGTGCGGCGAAAACTTGCCGAACTTCAGGATGCGGCCGGTCCCAATCCCCGCCTGCACTACGGCTGCGACTTCCACCTGTCCTTCGATAATATCCAGGACGCTCTTTCGAGTCCCTCGAAATACACGGTGAACGAGAACGGGTACCTGCTGGTGGAGTTTTCCGACCTGCTGATCCCAAAGACCACGGCCGAGGTCTTTTCCCGTATGATCGACGCCGGCATCACGCCGATCATCACGCATCCGGAGCGGAATTTTCTGCTGCATCGCAGGCTCGATGAGGTCGCCGGATGGGTGAGACAAGGCTGCCTGCTACAGATCACCGCGCAATCGTTTCTCGGGCGGTTCGGTTCGGAGGCTCGCTCCGTCAGCCGGGAACTCGTGAAGCGGAGGCTGGTGCATTTCGTCGCCAGCGATGCTCACGACAGCGAGGATCGCCCGCCGCGCCTCGATCTGGCTTACAAAAAAGTTGCCGGGACATACGGTGCGGCTTTTGCCGAGCAGGTTTTCGTAACAAACCCGCGAGCGGTCATCAACGGCGAGCCGTTGCCACCCCCCATCGAGCCGGCGCGTCCCCGTGGATTGGCCAGGCTCTGGTCGTAAACCCCCTAAAGGTTTTCCCGATCCGGACGATTGATAGCGCAGGTGTCATTCCAGTGCCCGTATCCGTCGGCCCGGACGTCTTACGCGATCAGTTGAAGCAGCAAATCGAGCAGTATGATAGCGACCCTGCGCAGGTGCGCAACACGGTCCGCATCCTGCTCAAGAACCATCCCGGCGGTTTTTGCGAAGCCGCGGCGCCGTTCCTCACAGGCCAAACTCCCGCGGCCCACTTTCTGGTCGAGTTGCTATCCGGCCAGGGCTTGCTTCCGCTCTGCAACCCCGCCCTGCTCAGTCTGGAGGAGGAGGTTGCCGTCGCGCGAGCGGTTATGGAGGGGGACCCGCTGCTCGACGTCAAGCTGGCTCGCCGCATCTCGGCTCTGACTCACGGCAACCGAGGGCAGACCGAGATCGCCGCCGCACAGAGGATCCTTGAGATTCTGGCAGCCATCAGCGACGGCACCCGGATACTTCCGATCCTCATCCAGGTGCTCCGCGATCCAGACGGACGCATTCGTTCGAAAGCGGCACTCCTGGTGGGCAGAACGAACAAGAGCGCCCAGTGGGTGGAACAGGTCATGCGAGAGCCGGATGCTCGTGTGCGCGCCAACAGTATCGAGGCGCTGTGGGGTGTCGATAACGAGGCCGTGCGGTCCGTTCTCCGGGCCGCGACCAAGGACCCGAACAATCGCGTACTGGGGAACGCGCTGCTTGGCCTGTATCGTCTGGGCGACGTGTCCGTGATCGGTCGCGTGCTCGCGCTGGCGGCGCATTCGGCTCCGCTGTTCCGCTCGACGGCGGCATGGGTGATGGGGGAGACCGACGATCCCCGGTTCCTGGCCGTGCTCGCTCGAATGATCCGGGAAACGGATGCACAGGCGAGGAGTAGCGTGTTCCGGGCGATCGCGCGTCTCAAACAGGCGGCTGCGCGCTACACTGATGCGCCGCTGCTGCGGGTCCGCTTGTGCCAGTTCCGCGGGCAGCCGGATGGCACACGTCTGGTCCGGGCCGCCGTGGCGCTGCCCGAGGGGGGCGAAGTGCCCGGCCTGCTGCCCACGCACGTTGTCCTCTGGGAAGATCAGCACATCGTCTCCGACTACACTGTCCGCCGCACCCGTGCGGCCGATTCGCTCGTCTTGTGTGTTGCAATGCCGGCGGCGCGCACCTGCCCTTACCCTAATGGGGATGTGCTGGAGCAGGCCATCCGCGATTCGATCGGCTCCAAGGGGCCTACCGGCCGGTGGTCCATTCTCCGCTTCGGAGCGCCGCGCGACGAGGACACTCCGCCTATCGACACGAACGTGGTGCCGCCCTGCATCCTGACGCCGGATGCCGGCACTCTGAGGGCCGCTCTGGACAACCCCGAAAACCGCTACGGTTACGCCGAGGCGGTGCGAGCGTTTCTGAATACGCTCGCGCAATCCAACGGGAACCGGAACCTTCTGCTGATAGAAGACCGCTCGGACGGATCCACTCTGCCTGAGATCCCCGCCGCGCGCTGGACTTCCATAGTCACAGAGGCGCAAGCCGCCTCGATCGCCATACACGCTGTGGTTCTCACGTCCTCGGGCCGCCCGCCGGAAATGCTGGCCTCGGCCTGCGGCCAGACCGATGGCATCTGCCTGTCCACCAGCAGCCTCGATCAGGTTTCCGCGCTCTGCGAACGCCTTTACATGGGCCTGGAGCACCCCTACGAGGTCGTTTACCGCCCCGGGGTTCCCGAGGCGGCATCGTTCAAATTGGAGGTCTATTGCCCGCAAGGGCACGGCGAGGATACGGCGCCCGCTCCGTAGCCGCCTGAACTGCCGCCAACCGTTCCGTCGAAAATCACGTGCCCCGCGAACGGCCAAACGGCTCCGTTGAAAGTCAGCGGCTCATGTGGGGTCAGCCCTTCTGGGCTGCCGCCGCGCTTCCGCGCGGCGTTTGGTTTACGC
>JAEZIJ010000051.1 GCA_023436715.1 Acidobacteriota bacterium | reverse complement strand
AGAGAGGCTCCTTTGTGTGTCCGTACATCTAGTCAAGTAACTAGATACCACAAGATGGCTCAGAACGCAACAAAAATCTATGCAAATGCTTTTTATCTAGTGAAAGGCCAAAGTCCAGGGCACGGCTTAAGCCGTGCCGCAAGCCCTTGCCAAACCACGGGCTTCAGCCCCTGCCGGCCGCTGACCCAGGGTCGAGGCTGCACCTACCCGGTACGCTCAGGATTCTCGCAGGCCGGGCATGCCCGCGGCGGCCCGGCTGCTAAACTTATCCCTATGATGAGGAGGGCGCATTGCGCTGGGATTCTGGTTGCGATTTCGCTTTCCGCGTTCGCGCAGACCGCCGTCAGAAAGCTGCCGGGGCCTATCGTGGCGAGACCGGGAGAGCTGATCGGCGGACCTTATGCCGTCAACGTCGGAACAAAAACCGCGACGGTAGCCTGGGCGATGAAGAAGACCGGGACGGACAAGGTCACTTTCCAGGACCTTCTCCCCGGCACAACGTACTCTTACGATTTCCGCGTGAACGGGCGGACAATTGAAGGAAGCTTCAAAACCGCGCCGGTTGGTCCCGTGCCGTTCCACTTCGTCGTGTACGGCGACACGCGCTCGCGCCATGAAGTGCATCAGCGCGTGGTGGACGCCATCGTCAAGGTCTCACCCGATTTCGTCATCCACACCGGAGACCTTGTAGCCAGCGGCGGTGATACGCCGCTCTGGACCAGGTTCTTCTCAATCGAGCACGAACTGCTGAGTCGCGCCGCGTTCTTCCCGGCCGTAGGCAACCACGAGCACAACAGCGCGCAATACTTCATGTTCCTTCAGGCCAGCCCCTATTACTCGTTCGATTGGGGCGCGGCGCACTTCACTGTCCTTGACACGGATTTCGGAAACATCCCGGATAGTCAGAAGTTTTTCCGGGAACAGTTCCAGTGGCTTGAGAACGACCTCGCGAGAAGCCAGCAGGCTTCGCTGCGGTTCGTGATTTTCCATCACCCGCCGTACAGCGCAGTGAAGAAGCGGGGCATCAACCAGGAGACGGTGCAGTTCGTGCCATTGTTTGAGAAGTACAAAGTACAGGCGGTCTTCAGCGGGCACGACCACGCCTACGAGCACTTCTATCAGAGCGGCGTCCACTACATCGTCACGGGCGGCGGCGGCGCGCCGCTATACGATGTGAACCACCCGCTGCCCGGCATCACTCAGAAGCTGGACAAAGTAGAGCACTTCGTTGACGTCAGGGTCGAGGGTGGGCGCGCAAGCATTGAGGCGCTCACCCTCGACGGCCGCCGCATCGACTACGTCGAGTTGAAGGGTTCGTAGCTCCTTACAACCCACATCCCTCTTACTACGAGCACCCGCTCGTGCCGCCGCAGTTGGCGCACTTATAGCAACTGCCGTTACGAGTCATGATGGAGCCGCACTCCGAACACAGCGGAGCGTCGTCGGCCACGGGCGCGAAGGGCAGGCTGGGTTGCGGGTCGGGTTCGGTCGGGCGGAGCTTCGGCGTATCGCCCGCTTCCGTCAGCGCGTATTCGGGCCCGAGGAAGCGCCCGCCGATCCAGCGGAAGATGTAATCGAGCAGCGATTTCGCGTACGGGATCTGCGAATTGCCCGTCCAGCCGCTCGGCTCGAATCGCACGTGGCTGAACTTGTCCACGAGGAACTTCAACGGCACCCCGTACTGCAGGGCGAAACTGATGGTGGTAGCGAAGCCATCCATCAGGCCGGAGATCGTCGACCCCTCCTTAGCCATGGTGATGAACAGCTCGCCCGGTGTGCCGTCCTCATACAGGCCGACGGTGACGTAACCTTCGTGGCCGGCGATCGAGAACTTGTGCGTCACGGAGTCCCGCTCATCGGGCAGCTTGCGCCGCACCGGGCGGTAGATGATCCTCTCCGTCACCGGCGCCACGGCAGAGGTGCCCGCGCGCTTCTCCTTCGATTCACCCGAGCTGAGGGGCTGCACACGCTTGGACCCGTCGCGGTAGATCGCCACCGCCTTCAGGCCCAGCCGCCAGCTTTCGGTGTAGGCGCTCATGACGTCTTCCACCGTGGAATCCTCTGGCATGTTGATCGTCTTCGAGATGGCGCCGGAAATGAACGGCTGCACGGCCGACATCATCCGGATATGCCCCATATGGTGGATGAAACGCACGCCGTTCTGCGGGCGGAGACTACAATCGAACACCGCCAGGTGCTCCGGCTTGAGGCCGGGCGCATCCTCGATGGTGCCCGTGGCGTCGATATGGCCGACGATCTGCGCCCCATGCTCGGGCTTGTACCCGAGCCGGATGAGCGCCTGCGGCACGGTGTTGTTGACGATCTTGATCACGCCGCCGCCGACGAGTTTCTTGTACTTCACCAGCGCGAGGTCGGGCTCGATCCCGGTGGTGTCGCAATCCATCATGAACCCGATGGTGCCGGTGGGAGCGATGACGGTAACCTGCGCGTTGCGGTAGCCGTGCCGCCGCCCGGATTCGTACGCCTCGTCCCAGACCTTCTGTGCCGCATCGACCAGCCCCGGGGCCATCCGCGCGTTGATGCGGCTCACGGAGCCGCGGTGCATGCGGATCACATCCAGGAACGGCGCTTCGTTCATCGCGTAGGTGTCGAAAGTGCCCACCGCTTCCGCGATGCGCGAACTGGTCAGATAAGCCTGGCCGCACATGATGGCCGTCACCGCGCCGGCGTAACCGCGCCCCTCGTCGCTGTCATAGGGAACGCCCAGCGACATGAGCAGCGCGCCGAGGTTGGCGAACCCCAGGCCCAGCGGCCGGAATGTGTGCGAGTTGGCCGCGATCTTCTCCGTCGGGTAGCTCGCCGAATCGACGAAGATCTCCTGCGCCAGGATGATGGTGTCCACCGCGCGCCGGAACGCTTCGACGTCGAACTGCCCGTCCGGCCCCAGGAACTTCAGCAGGTTGACCGAGGCCAGGTTGCAGGCGGAATCGTCGAGGAACATGTACTCGGAGCAAGGATTCGAGGCGTTGATCCGCCCGGAATTCTTGCACGGGTTCCAGCGGTTCACGGTGCTGTCGAATTGCATGCCGGGGTCGCCGCACTGGTGAGTCGCCTGCGCGATCTGCTTGAGCAACTCCTTTGCCTTGTGACGATTTACCGGTTGGCTGTTTACGATCGAACGCGTCCACCAGTCGCCATCTTCCGTCACGGCGTGCATGAACTCGTCCGACGCGCGCACGGAGTTGTTCGCGTTCTGGAAGAACACCGAACCGTAAGCCTCGCCGTCGAGCGAGGAATCATAGCCGGCATCCACCAGCGTGTGCGCCTTCTGCTCTTCCTTCGCCTTGCACCAGATGAATTTTTCAACATCGGGGTGATCGATGTTCAGGATGACCATCTTGGCGGCGCGGCGCGTCTTGCCGCCCGACTTAATGACCCCCGCGAAGGCATCGAAGCCCTTCATGAAGCTCAACGGGCCCGAAGCCCGGCCGCCGCCGGAAAGGATGGCGTCCTCTTCACGCAGGGTCGAGAGGTTGGTGCCGGTGCCGGACCCCCACTTGAAAAGCATGCCCTCGGTTTTGGCCAGCTCGAGAATCGATTCAAGCGAGTCCCGCACGGAGTTGATGAAGCAGGCTGAGCATTGCGGCCGGCTCTGGCCCTGTTCCAGCCTCCGGATGGAGCCGGATACTTCGTCGAAGTACCAGCCGTAGCCGCGCGCCTCAGCCACGCCGACGTTGAACCACACCGGGGAGTTGAAGCTCGCCTTCTGGGTCAGCACAAGGTGAGCCAGCTCATTGCGGAAGTTCTCAGCATCGGCATCGGTCTCGAAGTATCCGCCGGCCTTGCCCCACTCGGTGGTGGTGTCTACGACACGGTGCACAAGCTGCGCAACGCTCGTCTCACGCTCGGGCGTCCCGAGCCGCCCGTGAAAATACTTGCTGGCGACGATGTTCGTGGCGGTCTGCGACCACTCGGCGGGGACTTCGATGTCCCTCTGCTCAAAAATTACGGTTCCTTTGTCGTTACCGATGCTTGCGGTGCGAATCTCCCACCTGCACTCGTCGTATGGTGTCCGGCCAGGCTCCAGCCTGGCTGTGAAATACCGCGAAAAGGACAAGCCCTTCTTCGTGGTGTTCTTCGATTTCACGTCCGAATTCTGGACACGGGCATCCATGTCGACGCTAAGCTGACCCATTGGTCCGGCTCCTCTCGGTTCCTCTCAGGTTGAATTTTTTTAGTCTGGCTCCTTGCGTGACCCAGGAGAAGGAGCACCCACGGACTGCTATGTTGCCCCAATATATAGGGCAACGTCAAGGAAAATATCTATATGCAGTGCATCTGTTTACAGTGTAACGAAAAATCGCTGACTGCGGGCCTGGTACTCCAGTGGAAACCGGGCTGGTACGGCCGGGAACCGGCTACCCCCTTTTGCCGTCGAATGGGCCATGCGAAATCTCATGGGAATTTTCTTGCTCAGTTCGCTCGTTTTTGCGGCCGACCCGGTGCTCACAGTGTACAACCAGAACTTCGCCGTCATACGCGAAACCATTCCGCTCAAGCTGAACCAGGGAATCAACCAGGTGCGGTTCGGGGATGCTACCGCGCAACTGGAGCCCGAATCGGTGATGTTGCGGGACCCCACTGGCAAACACGCACTCCAGATCCTGGAGCAGAACTACCGGGCCGACCCGGTCTCGGTCGAGCGCCTTCTTGCGCTCTACGAGGGCAAGACGGTGGATTTCCTGGTCCGGAACGGAGACCGGACCGAAATCGTGACCGGCAGGATCATCCGCAGCGGTGCCCTCCCTGCTCCGGTGATCACTCAGCAGCCGTATTACGGAGTGCAGCCGGCTGCCCCCGCCACGCAGCCCATCGTCGAGGTGGACGGCAAGCTGCGGTTCCAGCTTCCAGGGGTACCCATGTTCCCGGCGTTGGCGGGTAACACTGTGCTCAAGCCGACTCTCGACTGGGTGCTACGCAGCGGTCAGCCGGGAGCTTTCGACGCGGAGCTCTGCTACGTTTCGGGCGGGCTGAACTGGTCGGCCGACTACAACTTCGTGGCGCCGGAGAAAGGGGTCGACCTCGATCTGGTTGGCTGGGTGACCATCGACAACACGAGCGGCAAGACGTTCGAGAACGCGCGTATCAAACTGATGGCCGGCGACGTGAACAAGCTGCGGCCGAGAGCGCCCGCTTTCTGGGCCGGCATGGGAGGCGGCGTGGTCGGCGGAATTCCCGGCGGGGTTCAGACGCCGCCTCCTGTTACGGAGAAGTCCTTCGACGACTATCACCTGTACACGCTGGACCGGCCCGCTACGGTGCACGACCGCGAGACCAAGCAGGTGGAATTCGTGCGCGCGGCAGGCATCAAGGCCAAGGTGGTGTACGTGTATGACGGCGCGAAAATCGACGTGAGCCGGTATGGGGGCTGGAACTGGGAAGGCATACGCAACGACCCGGGCTTCGGCACGCAATCGAACCCGAAGGTGTGGATCATGCGGGAACTCGAGAACGCGAAAGCCAATCGCCTGGGTATGCCGCTGCCGGCTGGACGCACGCGCTTCTACCGCCGGGATAGCGACGGAAGGCTCGAGTTCACCGGCGAAGACAAGATCGAGCACACGCCGCAGGGCGAGACGTTGCGCGTGTTGACTGGCGCGGCATTCGACCTGGTGGGCGAGCGAAGGCGGCTGAACTTCCGGATCGATCACCAGCGGTCCACGGTCGAGGAGTCGTTCGAGATCAAGGTTCGGAACCGGAAGCGCACGCCGGAGGATGTGCGGGTGGTCGAGCACCTCTATCGGTGGTTCACGTGGCAGATCACATCGAACTCGGCGCCCTACAGAAAGACCGACAGCAGGACCATCGAGTTTCTTGTCCCGCTGGCTCCGGATGAGGAGAAGACTGTCACCTACGAGGTGCGGTACACGTGGTGAGGAATTCCGGTGCGAGGGGGACCTTAGTCCCCCTCACCTGGACTTTGGCCCTTTTGCAATCAGTTCGCGGCATAAAGCACGGCAGAGCTGAGGTGGGGGACGAATTTCTCGGGCTTCGCGGCCGAGGCGGAGAGGGTCACGAAGTCGGAGAAATTCGAGACACCCAGGC
>JAEZIJ010000024.1 GCA_023436715.1 Acidobacteriota bacterium | reverse complement strand
ATCCAAAGATCCTCCTGCCGCTCCCGGTCTTTTCGCGTGCCCATCGACATCGGTGAATAGACGCTGAAACATTTCCTTACGTAACTGGTTTTAATTCAATTGGGACTTTCACCACAGGCTGCTAAAGAGCCAGCCTTGACTCGCACGCTCCATGCCGACCCCACTCAGGCGGCTTCAAGGTCGACCCGCACGCGGCACCCCAGTGCGGTGGAGATGTTCACCAGCGCGTCGAGAGAGAAGCGCGAGACCCGCCCGCGGAGCAGATCGTTCATCCGCGGCTGCGTTACCCCGCAGTGGCCGGCCGCTTCGACCTGCGTCCAGCCCTGCCGTTTCACGAAGGCCGCGATCTGCTGCATCAGTTCGGCCCGGGCCCGCAGGTTGGCAGCCTGCCCGGGTGTGTCCGCAATCGCGTCCCAAACACTGGCATAGCTCTCGGGTTTGCTCATTTCCCACCTCTTGACAGTTGCGCAAATCGTCTCTTGGCCGTGTCGATGTCACGCTTCGCAGTCGCTTGCGTCTTCTTTTGGAAAGCGTGCAGCACATACACGGCCTCCGCGCGCCGCGCGACGTAGATGACGCGGTAAGCACCGCTATCCTCTGTCACGCGAATCTCCTCGACTCCCTTGCCGATAGCGGGCACAGGTTTGAAGTCGTCAGGCTGCTCTCCGCGCTGCACCTTGTCGAGCTGGTAGCCTGCATCGTGTCGCGCGTCCTCCGGGAAGTCCCGCAGACACTGGAGCGAGTCACCGAGGAAACGCACTGGCCGCACGGTTTGATTATATCCAATTGGATATAGCGGGACAGGGCATCCTTGTGTCCGGACAGGCCAGGAGGCCTGTCCCACTTTACAGCAGCGCGGTGTCCAACTCGGCGTCGCCGGCGGCCGCCGCCACTGTTTCGGATTCGGGTTGGCTCGGCTGCGCGCGCAGGTACGACACCAACTCTTCCTCAGAGCCGCCGAAGAACGCATCCACCAGTTCGCGGACAGCAAGTCTCCGCAGCGTCTCGCGAGAAAGCACCGGCGCGTACAAGAATGAGCGGCCCACTTTCCGCCGGTCCACCGCGCCCCTGCGCGCCAGACGGTCCATGATTGTCATCACGGTCGTGTAGGCAAGCTTGCGGCGGGGCAAAAGCGCCTGCCTGACGCCCCGGACGTTCGCCTCGCCCAACACCCACAGCGCCTTCAGGCATTCGAGTTCAAGCGGCGGGGGTATGTCGCGCTGCGTGCCGGCTGTCCTCATCGGAGGCTACTCCTCTGCTTTCAAGCCCAGCGCCTGCCCGAGTTTTTCGCCGAAGAGGCTGCTCATCGTGGATTGCTTGGGAGGCGCCGCGGGGCGCTGCTTCGGCTGGGGTGTTACGGGCACTGCCGCGACCGGCGCTTCCACAACCTGCGGCTCGCCCAGGTACTTCGTTTTCTTGAGCACCACGCGTTCGAGATGGGTGTTGTACGAAGTGAATTCGCCATCCACCTGACGGTCGTTTTCGACCAGCGCGCGCATGCACTCCATCTTGGCGTCGAGGTCGTCAATGTAGTGCAGCAGCAGCGCCTCGGGAAACATCGGCAGCTTCGGAGAACCGAATTCGAGCGAACCGTGGTGGCTGAGCACCAGGTGCTCGACCAGCGTCCGCAGCCGCGGCGGAAAATCGGGCATCCGGGCGAGCTTGGCCTCGATCAGCCGCACGCCGATCATGATGTGGCCGAGCAGTTGCCCGTCGCTCGTGTACCCGAAGCTGCGTTCGTAAGCGAGTTCGTAAATCTTGCCGATATCGTGGAGAATCGCCCCGGTAACCAGCAGATCCAGATCCAGAGTCTTGTAGTGCTCGGCCGCGAGCCGGCACAAACCGCACAGCGACAGCACGTGCTCCAGCAGTCCGCCCAGGAAGGCGTGATGGATGAACTTCGCCGCCGGCGCTTTGAGAAGGCGGCTCGCAACGTCCTCGTCCTCCAGAATCGCCTCAAGCAGCCCGCGCAGGTGCGGATTTTGCATGGATGCCACGATCCCGCGCAACTCGGCGAACATCTCCCGGGGATCGCGCTTCGAAGCCGGGAAAAAGTCCGCCAGCTCCACCGCGGATTCGTCCACCCGCTGCATCTTGTGGACCGTGAACTGCCGCCGGTTGTTGTAGATCTGCACCAGCCCCTTCACCCGGACAAAATCGTCGCGCTCGAAAGTGTTCATCACTTCCGTGACGTTGTCCCACATCTTGGCGTCGATGTCGCCCGTGCGGTCGCCCAGCAGCAGCGAAAGGTACGGTTCGCCCGTCTTCTTCTGGCGAACCTCCTTGGACTGAACCAGAAAGGTGCCCGTTGAGACCTTGTCGGTCTCGAGTTCGTTCACGAACGGAGATTTCATGCTGAGTATTCTATTTCGAGTCGTCCGGCCTTGGCTTCGGCGCCGTTCCGGGGACGGGAACAAGCCAGAGGAGGCGCTTGCGCCGTACGCGGCTGACCACCTCTTCCTTAGTGACTGTCGCGGGGACGAGCTTGGCGGGGTCTCTCCAGGCCGTGTCCTTTCCCGGAGCGGCGCCCGAATCCACGTAGCCCTGCCGGATCTCCAGGAACGCCTCCTCGCGCAGCTTTGTGAGATAGGTGCGCACGGCGGGTTGCATCCTCGGCGTGTAGAGCTTTTCCATAACCTCGTTCTCTACCGCCTCGAACGGCTGCAGGCCCTGCTGCGGGTGGTCCTCCACCTTCAGAATCAGGAAACCGTTCGCCTGCTTGATCGCGTCCGTGACGTACCCTTTCTCCTTCGTGAAAAGGAGGTCCTCGAGATCCTTCCTGAGCATGCCGCGCTTGAACGGGGGCAGGTCCCCGTAGTTGCGGGCCGATTCCGCATCGGAATTGTCTCGCGCCAGGTTGCCGAAGTTCTCGTTCTTGCGCGCCCGGGCCACAAGGTCCTTGGCTTTCTTCTCGGCGGCCGTGACGCCGGCGGCGTCCTTCCCTTCCGTCGAGATCAGGATCTCGCGCAGACCGACTTCCTCTTCCCGGATGAATTCGTTCTTATGCTCGTTGTAGTACTTCTGCAGGTCGGCCTTCGGTATCACGATGCGGCCGCCCACCTCGCGGCGCACCACTTCGCGCGTGAGCATGCCGTCCTTGGCCTGTTGCTTGAAATCCTCAAAGGACATGCCGCTCTGCTCGTGGATGTACTGCTGGAACTTGTCCGGGTCGGTGATCTTGCTGTCGACCTGCAACTGCGCCATGTACTTGCTCACGTCCTGATCGACGGTGATGCTCAGGTCCTTCGCCTTCTGAACCAGCAGGATCTGGTCGATCCGGTCGCGCAAGAGGTCGTCTTCAGCCTGCTTCAGCATCTGCTGAAACCGGTTCTGCGGCACCTGCTGCCGCTTCAGTTCCGCCTCGATCTGCTTGCGCGAGCGGTCCAGTTCGCCCAGGGTGACGATTTCGTTATTCACCTTGGCTACGATCTGCTCGACCACCGATACATCCGCGGCAAGCGCGCTGCCCGCAAGCCCGAAAAAACACAGCGTTACTACCGGCTTCGTAAACATACTCTGTCGTTCATTCTAGCAGCCTGAGCAGGCCCGCTCAGGCGTGGCTCGGACGGGAACCCGCCGGCTCGGACTTCGCGGCGAGCAGGGCGCCCAGCTTCTCCTTCACCAGGTCGAGGATCTGCGCGGGCGCGCCGTGCCCGTCCAGCGGGAGCCGCAGCACTCCGGCGGGCGTGAATTGCGCGCCTTTTGTGCCGCTTACAAGGGCCATCAGCCGCGTGGGGTCCACCTTGGATTCGCCGTGGAACTTCACGTTGAGTTGGCCCTGCCGGCGGTCGATGGTCTCGATGCCCAACTTCTCCGCCAGGCTCTTTAGAACCGAGTAGTCCAAGAGGTAGGAAACGGTCTCGGGCGTCGGGCCATACCGATCCGCCAGTTCCGCGCGAATCTTCTCGGCTTCCTCGCGGGATGCCGCTTCCGCAATGCGCTTGTAGGCGCGCAGGCGCTGGTGCTCGTCCGCGATGTAGTCGGGCGGAATACGCAGGTCCAGCCCGAGGTTGATGTTCGTGTGCACCTCGAGCGGCACCTCCTCGCCCTTCATCTCGCGCACCGTCTCCTCGAGCATCCGGACGTACATATCGAACCCAACGGCATTGATGTGCCCGTGCTGCTCGCCGCCGAGCAGGTTGCCCGCCCCGCGGAGTTCCAGGTCGAGCGCGGCGATTTTGAAGCCCGCGCCGAGGTCGCTGAATTCCTTGAGCGCCGCCAGCCGTTTGCGCGCAATGTCGCTCAGTTCCGTATCGGAGGGAACCAGAAGATAGGCGTAGGCGCGCCGGTTCGACCGCCCGACCCGGCCTCGTAGCTGATAGAGCTGGGCCAACCCGTAGCGATCGGCGTTCTCAACAATGATCGTGTTGGCGAGAGGGATATCGAGGCCATTTTCTACGATGGTAGTAGCTACAAATACGTCGTACTTGTGCTGCATGAACCCCAACATCACCTTTTCCAGCTCGGATTCGCTCATCTGGCCGTGGCCCACGCCGACCTTCGCCGCCGGCGCCAGGTTCTGGATCATCGAGGCCCGCGCCCAGATCGTATCTACCCTGTTATGAACAAAGTAGACCTGCCCGCCGCGCCCCAGCTCCTGCTCGATAGCCGCCCGCAGCAGTTCGGGTTCGAAATGGGCCACCACGGTCTGTATGGCGAGCCGGTCCTTGGGGGGCGTCTCGATGACCGAAAGGTCGCGCAGCCCCAGCAACGACATGTGCAGCGTGCGGGGAATCGGCGTCGCCGTCATCGTCAGCACGTCCACGTTCTTGCGGATCTGCTTGAGCCGCTCCTTGTGGCGCACGCCGAACCGCTGTTCCTCATCGACGATCAGCAGGCCCAGATCTTTGAATACTACATCTTTAGAAAGCAGGCGGTGCGTCCCGATCAGGATGTCCACCTTACCATCTTCGGCGTCCTTCAAGGCCGCGTCGATCTCCTTCTTCGTGCGGAAGCGGCTCAGCATCTCGATCCGCACGGGAAATGCGGCGAAACGGCGCTTAAACGTCTCATAGTGCTGAAAACAAAGGACGGTAGTGGGAGCAAGCACCGCGATCTGTTTCCCGTCCCCCAGCGCCTTGAACGCCGCCCGCATGGCGACCTCGGTTTTGCCGAAGCCGACGTCCCCGCACAGCAGGCGATCCATCGGCTGCTGGTGTTCCATGTCGCGCTTGATGTCTTTGATGGCGTTGAGCTGGTCGTCGGTCTCGACGAACTCAAAGGAATCCTCGAACTCGCGCTGCCAGTTGCCGTCGGCCGAGAACGAGAACCCCTCCGACATTTGTCGTTCTGCGTAGAGTTTGAGCAGCTCGTCGGCCATGTCGCGCATCTTGGCCTTGACGCGCGATTTGGTACGCGCCCAGGTCGTGCCGCCCAGGCGATCGAGCGTCGGGGCGGCTTCGCCCGCGCCCCGGAACTTCTGAATCAGGTCCAGGCGGGCCAGGGGCACGTAGAGGCGGGCGTCCCCGGCGTACTCCAGGAGCATGTAGTCGCCCTGTTGATCGCCCTGCGCGATCTCCCGCAAGCCCAGAAAGCGCCCAACCCCGTGCTCGGCATGCACGACGTAATCGCCGGGCTTGAGGTCCGCCAGGTCGGCGGCGAACGCGGCGAAGCCGCTCTTCGCGGGCGCGCGCTTTCCGGCCCATTCGGTGGCCCCGAACAGGTCCTCCGAACCGAAAATGGCGACGTGTGCGTCCGGGAAAACCACCCCGCGGCGCACCAGCCCCTTCACGAGGCAGGTACTCGCCACCGAGCCCGCCAGGTACGCCCGTTCGGCAAGGTAGGACGGCGTACTGCCCGAAGGCTCCAGGGCAAGCTGGAATGGCACCGAGTATTCCTGGAAGATCCCCGCCAGGCGTTCCAGTTCGCCATTCGATGTGGCAAAACAGACCACCCGGCCGCCGTTTTCCACGAACCCGCGCGCCTCGGCGACTGCAACGGGCATGTTGCCCTGGAACATCATCGTCGGCCGGGTGGGGATGTGGAGACCGCCGTCCTCGATGCCGACGGCCAGTTCGCGCAGCGCAACGCGGGAAGCCCGTTCAGCCTGTTTCTCGAGTTCCTCCCAGCGCATGAAGGCACGCTCGGGCGGGCACAGCGACGGCCGGCCGGGATCGTCCAGCCGCTTCCAGAGCCGCTCGGCGGCGCTGTGCAACTGCTCCGGCTCGTCCCAAAGGACGACCGGCCGTTCGAGCAGGTTGAGCAAAGATGCCGGGCGCTGCCGGACGAGCGGGGCCATCAGTTCCCAGCCGGGAAACGGCTCGCCAGTAAACGGGATCTCGCCCTGCGTCAGCTCCGAAATCTGCTCGAACAGCTCGCGCGTTTTCGGGTACTCGAGCAGGGGCAGGATCGCGACGTCATCCACCTTGAGAACCGAACGCTGCGTATCCACCTCGAAACGGCGCATCGATTCGATCTGGTCGCCGAAGAATTCCAGGCGTACCGGTTTGCCGGCTTCCGGCGGGAACACGTCGAGAATCCCACCGCGGACGGAGTACTCACCCACCATCTCCACCGGCTCGCGCCGCTCGTAGCCGATGCTCTCCAGGTGCGCCTGAAGGTCTTCGAGAGCGACTTCGTCGCCCACTCGCAGCCGCAGCGCAAGCTGGCGGTAGAACTCCGGCGCCTCGGTCCTGAGCAGAGCCGAGGCCACCGGCGTGATCGTGACGGGCACCCTCTCGGCCGCCAGCCTCCACAGCCCGATGGCCCGCTGTGAGCTGATCTCCGCGTGCGGAGACATGCGTTGATTGGGCAGAACATCAAGCGCTGGAAGGAGTTGCGGCCGGGGAATGGCCCGGCCGGCGGCCAGGACTTCAAAGAATGTCTCGCACACTTCCATGAGCGCCTCGGCCTGCTTATTTCCATCGACTACAACGACAATCGGGCGCTCGATGGCCTGCCAGAGCAGGACCGAGTAGAGCGCCTTGCCGGTGGTAGTCAGTCCGGAAAGGGCCAGGTCCGATGGCTCCTGAGCCGTGGTGAGCAGATGCACGAGTTCCTGGAAGGCGGGGTGTCGCCCCAGCCCGGAGAACAGGTCTCGTATGGCAGGGTGAGTCAAGGGTGGCGAGAGAGAATTTCTTCTACTATTCCAGTCGTAGAATAGCCGGGTTCAAGGGGAAGCGCGAGCACCTTTCCACCCGCCGCTTCCACCTCTTCCCGGCCGGCTATCCAATGCGCCCAATCGGCGCCTTTTAACAGTATATCGGGTAGCACGGCCGCAATCAGTTCACGCGGCGTATCTTCGTCGAAAAGGGTGACGGCGTCCACGGATTCGAGCGCGGTCGCCAATTCTGCCCGCTGGACCTCGGGAATCAGGGGCCGAGTGGGGCCCTTGAGGCGCTGCACGCTTGCGTCGGTGTTGATGGCGAGGATCAGGATATCGCCAAGCGACCGGGCCTTCTCGAGCAGCCGTATATGACCGGGATGGAGGATGTCATAGCATCCATTGGTGAAGACGACGGTCTTGCCCGCGCGCCGCCATTCCTCCCGGGCGGCAACGAGTTCCTGGCGTGTGTAGAATCGGCCCACGAATCTTATCTTACGGCACCCGGGCGGCCACTGAGAATCACCGGGCGCGCCCCCGCAGGTCCGCCAAATCGCTGATCCTATAGCGCCCTCGAAGGTAGTTCCAGCGCACGCGGAAGAGGTCGATGAACATGTTCGCGCTGTCGCGGATCATATTGACCTTCGTACCCTCGGAATGGCTCCAGTGTACAGGGACTTCGATTGTCTTGAACCCCAGTTTGCGGGCAATGAACAGCACCTCGGCATCGAATCCCCAGCGCTCGATTCTCTGGCGGCTGAACACCTCCTGGGCGGCGCGCCGCTGGAAGAGCTTGAAACCGCACTGGGTATCGGCGAAGGGCAGCCCCGTAAGGATCCGCATGAGGAGATTGAAGGTGCGGCCGGCAGTCTCACGGAACCATGATTGGTGGATTTGGATCAGCGACCGATCGAGCGCCCGGGAGCCCATTGCAACCGCCGCGCCCTGCTCCGTGGCCGCCTTCAACAGCCTTTCGACCTCCTCGATGGGGGCCGAAAGGTCGGAATCGGAGAAGAGCACCCAGTCGCCGCGCGCTTCGAGCATGCCGTGCCGCACCGAATAGCCTTTCCCGCGGTTGCCCGGATTCCGGAGGAGTCGCATCCGCGGATGCTTGGCGATGAACTGCTCCGCGGCGGCGGCAGTTCCGTCCGTTGAGCCGTCATCGACGACCAGGACCTCGTAGTCCGCGCAGCCGCTCGTCTCCAGGTAACAGAAAATGGCCGTCAAACTAGCCGGGAGGCGCGCTTCTTCGTTATAGGCTGGCAGGACTATCGAGAACGCAGTCAAGTGACTCTATTATAATGTAGGAGATGCGGAACGGGGCATATTTATCGCCCGCGCCGCGCCCTTCAAGGAGCGGACCCGCCACCAAAACGAGGAGACCTTTTGGAACAGGATCTACTAGAGCAGCGCCTGCAACGCATTCGCGAGATCGAGGCGCTGGGATTCCGGCCCTACGGCCAGCGGTTTGATTTTTCGCACACAATTCCCGATATCCGGGCCGCTTACGACTCCAAAACCGCCGAAGAACTAGCCGCGCAGGTACGGGTGCGCATCTCCGGGCGGCTGATGACGATTCGCCGGATGGGCAAGGCCGGGTTCGCCCACCTGCTCCAGAACGGCGAGCGCCTGCAGGTCTACGTCCGCAAGGATTCGGTGCCCGAACAGGAGTACCAGCTTTTCCAACTGCTCGACATCGGCGACATCGTGGGTGTTGAAGGCTACCTGTTCCGCACGAAGACGGGCGAGCTCTCGGTGCACGTCGAGCGCCTCTACTTTCTGTCGAAGACGCTGCTCTCGATGCCGGAGAAGTGGCACGGGTTGGAAGATGTGGAAACCCGATATCGCCAGCGCTATCTGGATCTCATCTCCAATCCCGACGTCCGCAAGATCTTTCTCACTCGCAGCAAGATCATCGCCTCGCTCCGGAGGCAGCTCGAAGAGCGCGAGTTCATAGAGGTCGAGACGCCGATGATGCAGTCGCTCTACGGCGGCGCCGCGGCCCGGCCTTTCGTCACGCATCACAACACGCTCGACATCGACCTTTACCTGCGAATCGCGCCGGAGCTCTATCTCAAGCGGCTGGTGGTAGGCGGCCTCGAGCGGGTGTACGAAATCAACCGCAATTTCCGCAACGAAGGCATCTCGACCAAGCACAACCCCGAGTTCACGATGCTGGAGTTCTACCAGGCCTATACCGATTATCGCGGCCTGATGGATTTTTCGGCCGAACTGCTGCGGCAGGTCGCCATCGATGCCACGGGCGGCACGACGGTCGAGTTCCAGGGCCAGCAGCTCGATTTCGGCAACTTGCGGCGGTTGAGCATGCGTGAAGCTATTGTCGAATTCTGGGAGGGCCCGGAACGCCCCACGCTCGAGCAGGTAAAGGACCCCGAGTGGCTGAACTGCCACAGCACTAAAGGCACGCCTGGCGAGCAACTGGTGGACCTGTTCGAACGGTTTGCTGAAGGAAAGCTGATCCAGCCCACGCTGATTTACGATTTCCCGATCGAAACCTCGCCGCTTTCGAAGAACAAGCCGGACGAGCCGCAATTCGTCGAACGGTTCGAAATCATCGTGGCCGGCATGGAGATCGCGAACGCCTATACCGAGCTGAACGACCCCATCGAGCAGCGCCGCCGTTTCGACCAGCAGATCGCCATGCGCGAGCGGGGCGACGAAGAAGCGCACCAGATGGACGAGGATTTCGTCCGGGCGCTTGCCTACGGTATGCCGCCGGCGGGCGGTGAAGGAATCGGCATCGACCGGATCGTGATGCTGCTCACGAACTCGAAGTCCATCCGCGATGTGATTCTTTTCCCGCTGCTGAGGCCTGAGGGGCCGATCGGCCTGGCCGACGCGCTCCGGGCGGCCGACAACCGCCAGTAAGAATATTGCATGAACGCTGTAAAGTCCCGATTTGAACTCTTCGTCGCCACCCGCTACCTGAGAGCCAAGCGCAAGCAGGCGGTGATCTCCGTGATCTCCGTGATTTCCGTCGTGGGGGTGGCGGCGGGCGTGATGGCGCTGGTGATCGCGCTGGCGATTAACAACGGCTTCCGCAACACGCTTCAGAAGAGCCTGCTCGGCGCATACGCACACGTCAACGTGATGGAAAAGGAGCCGGGCGGCGGCATCGAGAACTGGCGCGAACAGATCGCGCGGCTTCGGAAACTGCCCCACGTCACCGCGGGTTCACCGGCGCTTTACGACCAGGTCTACATGTACGTTGGCAGCAACGGGGATGGTGCCCTACTCAAGGGAATTCAGACCGATGCGGAAGTGAACACGAGCGACATGTTGCGGCATCTCAAAGCCGGCTCGCTGGATAATTTGAAGACCGGCACGGGCATGCCCGGCGTGATCCTGGGCAGTAAGCTGTCCCAGACGCTCGGAGCGACGATGGGCAGCATCGTCACGGTGATGACCCCGCAAGGGGAAATGACGCCGTACGGCATGAAGCCTTCGTACCACCGCTTCCGCGTGGCCGGTGTGTTCGAATCCGGATTCTACGAGGTGGATTCGCTGTGGGCCTTCACCTCGCTTCAGGCGGTACAGAAGATTCTGTCCGTGGGGGACGTGATAAACAGCATCGAACTGAAGCTCGACGACATCTACAAGGCCCCCGAGGTGGCGCGCGAGGCTGACAAGGCGGTCGGCCCGACGCTTGCAGCCACGACGTGGATGGAGATGAACAAGCACATCCTGAGCGCGCTCAATATGGAGAAGATTGTCACGTGGGTGACGATCGGGCTGATCGTGCTTGTGGCGGCGCTGAACATCCTGATCACGCTGGTGATGATGGTGATGGAGAAGTACCGCGACATCGCGATCCTGGTTTCGATGGGCGCGCGCCAGCAGCAGATCCGGCGCATATTCCAATTCCAGGGAATGCTGATCGGCGTGCTGGGCACGGCTATCGGGCTGACCGTGGGGCACGTGCTTTGCTTCCTGGCCGGCAAATACCGTTGGATCAGGCTGGATGAAGAGGTGTACGCGCTCGGCCATGTTCCGTTCGAACCACGCTGGGTGGACAGCCTCTGGATCGCCGCGCTTGCGATTCTGATCAGCTATCTGGCGACGTTGTACCCCGCCCGCAACGCGAGCCGGATTGCTCCGGCGGAAGCGTTGAGGTACGAATAGGCGAGCACCAGAAGGGCCTCAGCGTCACGCGCCGAGGCCCCGCCGTTCAGGGTTTTTGGAGAATGAACCGTACTGCATAGCCGCCGCCAGGCGCTAACTGCACCTTGAGGCGCGTATTACGGTTCACCTGCTTTTTCTGAATGGTCGTGTTCTTCGGATAGCGAGCCGCGTCCGCGGCGTCCCCGTAGATCTCCGCCGTGTAGGAACCCTTGCCGAGGAAGCTCAGGGGAATATCGAGCTCACGAGCGGTCCAGTTGGTCATGCTGCCCAGGAACCATTCAGTTCCGCGCCGCCGCACCATGGTGATGTACTCGCCGGGCAGGCCGTGGAGCACCTTGCTTTCGTCCCATGACGAGGGCACCTTCTTGATGAACTCGAAGGCAGGCTCGTCCTTATAGGCCGAAGGGTGATCGGCCACCATCTGGATGGGCGCGTCGTAGACAACGTACATGGCGAGTTGGTGCGCCCGCGTGCCCATCACCATGGGGTCGCGCATCCGCGCAACGAACTCCTCTTTTGTCGCGTTATCGAAACCGCCGGGCGTGTAATCCATGAGGCCGGTGAGCATACGCGTGAACGGCAGCATCACGTGATGATCCGGGTTGTCGCGCGTCCCCGCCTTCGATTGCTCCATGCCGAGAACGCTTTCATATCCCAGCACGTTCGGGTAGGTCCGCTCGATGCCGGTGGGCTTCGTGGAGCCGTGGAAGTCCACCATCAGGCGGTGCTTTGCGGCTGTTTCGGCGACTTTGTAGTAGAATTCGAGGCCGTCCTGGTCGTCGCGCTCGATGAAATCGATCTTCATGCCGGCGACGCCCCACTTCTCGAAAATCGGGAACGCCTCCTCCATCTGCTTGACGACGCCGCTGTAGGGGAGCCAGATCCAGATCTTGACGCCCTTGGGCTTCGCATACCGGACCAGCTCGGGGATATCGACGCGGCCGTTCATCTTCGTGATGTCGCGAGGCGTGGCCCAGCCGGCGTCAACCAGCATGTACTCCAGTCCGGACTCGGCGGCGAAATCCACGTAGTACTTCATGGTCTCGGTGGTGAAAGCGGACTTGCCGTCCGGTCCCTGGCTGCCGTTCCACCAATCCCACGAGGCGCGGCCGGGACGAATCCAGGACGTATCCTTGATCTCCGAAGGAGGATTGAGGCTTGTGGTCACGGTGGATTCGATGAGCCGGCCCGGGTCGTTCGCGATCATCAGGACTCGCCAGGCCGAGTGCCGCGGCAGCGTGCCCTCGACCGCGATCGTTGGCTTTTCCACCCGCGGGGCGAGGCGCGACTCGAACCAGTGGCCGGTCCAGGCTCCGGACGGATTCTCCAGGTACATGGCGGAGTAGCCGCGCACACCGGCTTCGGAAATCGCCATCCACGCAACGCCCGGCACTTCCATAAGCAGCGGCAGCCCGATCAGAACCGAACTCTTGACGCCGCCCTGATTCGAGAAAGAGCTGGCGGAAAGCTTGAGGAACTCGCTCTCATACATGGACCTGTAGTTCGGAAGAACCAAGGCGTAAGTGATGGGGTCCTTCGAGATGCGGAATTCCGTGGATTCCTTCACCAACTCAAAACTGCTGAGGGCGGGTTGCTTAGGCACAAGATAGCGGAACGCTACCGCATCGTCGTAGGCGCGGGCCTCGACGATCAGCTTCCGCCCGGGCGCGCCGGTCTCATCCAACTCCAGTGTCAGCCCGTTGTAGTGATCGCGGGCGGAACTCGTCTTGCCGGCGACCAGCCGGTACGTTTCATCGGTCTTCGAGACTTCCTTATTGACGATGCGGACGTTCGATCCGAGTGGCGGCTGATCCTTGAGTTCCAATCGCAACGCGGAGGTCTCGACCAGCGCCTTACCCTGAAACTGGACCTTGTAGACGAGTTGCCCGCCATCCGGCGATGATTCCCATTGCGAGGACCGCCCGCCCGGCCGCTTTACGGTCTCAAACGCAATGGACAGCCGGCCATCGGGGGACGTGAGAACGGGAGCGGCGGTCTGGGCGAGCGCCGCAGCAGCCGTCAAAGACAGCGATAGTAATATTCGACTCATGTGTGAGGGCCCTTTGCGGAAATGCGGGGGCGGGCCGCGTAAGGCTCGCCCCCTGAGGGAATTAGAAGATGAACTTCACCGCAAGCTGGATCTGCCGCGGATATTCGGATCCTTCGGATCCTACATTGGCCTTGATGATCTGGCCGAACTGCGAGCTATTCGGGTCGGTGACCCATCCCTGGTTGGGGAACCGGAACGAGTTGAACACGTTGAAGGCCTCGGCGCGGAACTGCACGCTGGTGCCCTCGGTGATCTTCGTCGTCTTGTTGATCGACATGTCGGCGTTCGCGATCCCGTGCCGCCGCAGCCGGGGGTCGCGCGCGGTGACGAGGCGGTTGGGCGCGTACCGCGGTTTCCACAAAAAGTTATATGTGGACGTGTCCGTGCCGCAGCCGTAGGTGAGCGAGTAGGGCATCGGCGTGATGGTGCCGTTGTCGTTCCAGCGCGCCACGCACGGCCTGAGACCCTGGATTACCGGCTTGGACCAATCGATGTTGCCGAGCGCGGCTTCCTTCATATAGATGAGGTTAGCGTTCATGTCCTCCGGACGGCCGGAGCTGATGTTCAGCATCATCGTGTGCTGCCATCCGCTGGCGAGCCGGCTCAGGACCGGGTTGGTGGTGTTGAAGAGCGCCCGGCCGCGGCCGAGCGGCAACTCCCAGACACTGCCGATCTTGAGGACATGCGGGCGGTCGGCGTAGTAGATGCCCTTGCTCGGGATCAACCGCTGGACGTCGTCCCATCCCCATTGCTCGATCGACTTGGAGTACGTGTAGGCGACAGAGAGGTTCAGGCCGCCGCGGGCGCGCGCCTGATAAGTGATCTGCATGCTGTCGTACCAGAACTTGCCGTCGTTGCGGCCCTGCTGATCGAAGCTGCTGAAGGCCGGGAACGGGCGGGCCAGGTCCCAACGGGAGATCTTCGCGTTCTGCCCCAGTCCGGTTGCACCAAAGGCGGCGATGCCGTAAAAGGGGTTCGCAACCTGCTCGTCGCAATACGCCGGGTTGCCGCCCTCCATGGGGTTGCACTTCTGGCGCATGGCAAGATCGGGTTCGTTGTAAGCGCGGGAAGTCTGGAGCTTGTGGCTCCGGCTCCCGACATACGACACCTCGATGCTGGAGTGGGCCGGCAGCTCGTACTGGAAGCCGAACGAGAACTGGTTCACGTAGGGCAGCTTAAAGGTCGGGTCAAAGAACGTTGGGCCGCGCCCCAAAAACGTCCGGGCACCGAGATCGCTCCCCGGAGGAAGCGCGAGGCCATCCGGGAACGGGTTGTTGAGGAGGTCGCCGCCATTGGCGAGTGTGCGCGGCGTTCTGCCGTCGTCGTTCGAATTCACGAGCGGAGTGTTGATGCTGAAGCCGTTGAACTTCAGATAGTCGTTGCTCGGATTCAGGTAATACCGGCCCCATCCGCCGCGGACCACCAGCTTGGGCGATACCTGGTACGCAAAGCCGACACGGGGCTGGATGCCCGTCTTGTCGAGATTCGCAACCGTGGAGGGTGCGCCATTTACGCCGGCGAACAGGAGGCTGCCCTTTACCGCGGGGAAGCCGGGGAACTTCGTGCGGTCGATCAGGGAATCGATCGGGTTGACGAAGTTGGGGTCGAACCCGCGGTTGATCCGGTTATAGCGCTCCGCCGGAGTCCCGTTGAAGTCCATACGCAGACCGAGGTTGAGGGTCAGCTTGCGGGTGACTCTCCAGTCGTCCTGAACGTAGGGAGCGAAATAGCGCTGGTAAGTGGACGGCCAGACGTTGTAGTTCACCGCGCCGCCGCTCGGCGTGCCGAGCAGGAACGATGCGATCGAATTCCCGCTGAGGGAATCGCCGCTGTTGAATTGCCTCTGGGTCCACGCCCTGTTGCCGCTGAGCGTGAAGACGTCGCCCGGGTTCTGGTTGTTGTAGATCGGCTCGCGGAAGTCCAGGCCAACCTTGACAGTGTGGTTGCCCGTGACCTTCATGATGCTCGGGTGAATCGCCCAGTTGTTGGAAGCCTGGTATTGGAAATAGCGGCCGAGCGGAGCGTAATTGTCGAAGTTGTAGCGGCCGAACATGGCCGGGCCGGGCAGCTTTGAAACCAGCGATTCCGGAAAGCCGAACTGCGCGGGGCTGAAGCCCACGTTCTGGCTGGACCGGAACGAATCGACGTTGCGGTTCCATGATACGCGCACGTTGGCGATCAGGCTCGGGCTCATCGTGCCGACCCAGTCCAGCGCATACGCGTCGTTGACGCGGGCGAGGGGATCCTGCGCGTCCTCCCCGGGGGTCCCGAACACGCCGTTGAAGTTGCGGTACTCGTTACGATCGTTGCTGGCGTGGCGGAAAAACAGGCGGTGCTTCTCGCCGATGTTGTGATCGAACTTGATCGCAAGATTGTAGAAGCTATCCTTGTCCGGTTCGGCCGCGAAGAAGTTCTGCTGCGTATAGAACGAACCGCTGGACTGCACGTTCGGCTTGGGGAAGTAGCCGAGCATCTTGCGGGCGATGGGGTTGATACGGCTCCCGGGAATCTGGTTGCCCGCGAAGGCCGTGCGCGTCCAGGTTCCGTTGACGTCGCGGCCGGAAGCGGGGTCATAAATGATAATAGGGCGGCCCTGGGAGTCCTTCAGGTTGCTGAAATCGCCGTCCAGAAATTCGGGCGCCGGGAAAGAGTTGTACCTGGGCTCGGGCCGCTTCTCCCGATAGCCTTCGTACGCCACGAAGAAGAAGCTCTTGTTCTTGCCGTTGTACACCTTGGGGATGTAGATCGGGCCGCCGACGGTGAAGCCGTACTGGTCCAGAAGGTGGTCGGCGCGCTCCCTGCTGTTGGCGTTGTTCTGGAACGAGTTGGCGTCCCAGCCGGTGCGGCGGGCAAACTCGTACGCCGTGCCGTGCAGCGAGTTGGTGCCGCTCTTCAGGGAGATGTTGACGATGCCGCCGGACGTCTTGCCGTACTGGGCATCATATGTATTCGTGTTGATCTTGAACTGGTCTACCGCGTCCACGGCCGGCACGAGCGCGATGTAGTTGCTGCCGGACTGCATGTTGTTCGGAGCGCCGTCCAGCAGGTAATCGTTGTTGCCGTTCCAGCCGCCGTTGATGGTGAATCCGCTGGCGACGTCAAAGGGCCGTGTGTAGATGGGGCTGCCGTTGAAGTTCACGCCGGCCGAGAGAGTGGCCAACATGATCGGATTGCGGCCGTTCAGCGGAAATTCCTGAACGCGCTGCGAGTCGATCACCTGGCCGCGATCCGCTTTCTCGGTGTCGAGAAGCGGCGCTTCGGCCGTAACGGTGACGTTCTCGGCAATCGTTCCCATTTCAAGGACCGCATCGATGCCGGCCGTCTGGCCGACCACGAGCGTTACGCCCTCTCGAATGGATTTCTTGAAGCCCCCGGCTTCGAAAGTAATGCTGTAGGTCCCGGGGCGCAGGAATGGCGCCGTATAGTTCCCGGTCTCGTTGGTTTTCAGGGACGCGACCTCGTTCGTGTTGATGTTCTTGACCTGAACGAGACAGCCGGCCACCGCCGCGCCCGAAGGATCGAGCACCCGTCCGGTGATGGTGGCGCGAAACTCCTGGGCCGCAAGGATGGCGGGCAGGAGCAGGCAAAATAGAATGATCAGTTGCCGCTTACTCGGCATTTGAACCTCCAGGTTGGATGTCAGGCCCGCTGCCGAGGAACGGCCTGCGGACCCGCGCGCATCGAGACTGAGATGCGAGCGTCACAAACAGGAACTGCGTGACGCGACAAGAGACTAAGTAGCTTTCAGGTTCGCTGCCGCTGGCGAAGCAGTTTCGCCAGACTCGGATTATAGCAGTGTCCCCCTTCATACTCTCACCAGCCCGTGATTATGCCGCGCGCCGCAAGAGAAGTCTTTCCATTCGATTGGGAAAGTTTTGATAAAGTTGTGGTAAGGCCTTTACCGGCCCTTGCCGAGCTGTATGCAGCGGTTAGAAAAGCACTTATACGAATTCGGCCCATTCCGGCTGGATGCCGGCGAGCGTGTTCTGCTGAAGGGGGAAGAGTATATCCCTCTCGCCCCGAAGGCGTTTGAAACGTTGTTGGCGCTGGTTCAACACAGCGGCCGGATTTTGGATAAGGAGGATCTGCTCCGCCAGGTCTGGCCGGACACTTTTGTTGAAGAGGTCAGCCTCGCCAAGAACATCTCGACCTTGCGGAAGGCCCTGGGCGAAGGCGTCGATGGCCAGCGCTACATCGAAACTATCCCCAAACGCGGGTATCGGTTTGTAGCCCCTGTCCGGCATTTGGACGAGGAACACACCGGCGCTCCGAGCGAGCGCGAATCGCCGCCGGACGTCCATGCGGCCCCATCGGATCCGGCAGCCGCGTTGGACGGCACCGCGGAACCCCGGACGGGGCGACGAGTCGTCCTGCCGTTCGTGCTCCTGGCCGCCATAGGCGTCGCAGGGCTGCTTGTGTACCTGGCAAATGCCGGTCGCAGGCAGGACACGGCACCAACCGCGGTCGAGGCGACGCCGCTGACAACTTATCCCGGCGGTGAGGACCAGGTGGCCTTTTCTCCGGACGGGAGCCAGATCGCGTTCACGTGGGATGAGCGCGAGGATCGGAATCGGGACATCTGCGTCAAACTGATCGGAACGGAAACGCTGCTGCGGCTCACCAAGGATGCCGGGGACAATTCGAAGCCCGCGTGGTCGCCCGACGGCCGCCAGATCGCGTTCGTCCGCTCCACCAAGGATTCCAGGGCCTATTACCTGGTCTCCGCGTTAGGAGGCGCTGAGCGGAAACTCGCGGATGTGTCTCCGTACATGGACCTGGGGGTCGGGAACAGCACGTACTTCTCTCCCGACGGACGGCAACTCGCGATTGTGGACAGGCAGAATGCGGCCGATCCGACGAGCATCTTCCTTCTTTCCACCGCAAATTCGCAGAAGCTCCCGCTGACAACACCCGCGGCCGGCGCCACGGGCGACTATTACCCGGCGTTCTCCCCGAACGGCAGGATGCTCGCTTTCGTGAGATCCAGCAGCCTTTCCACGACGGACCTGTACGTCATGCCGGCATCCGGCGGCGAGCCGAAGCGGCTCACTTTTGACGGCTTGACCATCCAGGGCCTGGCATGGACCACCGACGCCAGTGAAATCGTTTTCTCCTCACGCCGGGGAGGCAGCATCAGTTCGCTCTGGCGCGTGCCGGCGGGAGGAGGGGTTCCCAGGCGTATCAGCGCGGTAGGCAAGGATGTGGTGAGCCCCGCAATTTCACGCGACCGCCTTGCGTACACGCAGGCGGTCGAAGACATGAACATCTGGCGTCTACCGCTGGACGGAGCCGCCGGAAAGGAGATGCGCGCGGAACGCACCATCGCGTCGACCTTGTGGGATGCGGACCCCGACTACTCGCCGGATGGGCGGCGTATCGTGTTTTCTTCCAGCCGCTCCGGAGGCTTCGGCATCTGGGTGTGCGACTCCGACGGAAACAATCCGAGGCTGCTGTTTGATGGCGGCCCTTATCTGACAGGCAGTCCGAGGTGGTCGCCCGACGGGCGCTGGATCGCGTTCGATTCTCGCTCCCAGAATGCCGGCACCGGAACGAATCCCGACATCTTCGTCATCAGCGCGGAGGGCGGAGAGCCTCGGCGCGTGACAGCGGACCCGGGCGAGGACGTCGCCCCAAGCTGGTCGCGGGACGGGCGCTGGATCTACTTCGGCTCGGCACGGAGCGGCGTGTTTGAGATCTGGAAAGCTCCGACTGCGGGCGGCAGGGCGGTACAGGTCACAAGGCAAGGTGGATTCGAGGCTTTCGAATCGCCGGATGGCTCGTATCTCTATTATTTGAAACGCCGCGGGAGCCCCGGTATCTGGCGGGTTCCGGCCAGCGGAGGGGCGGAGACCCTTGTCACGGATCGCAACCAAGCCGGGTTGTGGCGGTACTGGCGTGTGGCGAGCCGGGGCGTGTACTACGCCACTGCGAGCGCACCCGACCGCGCCCGCCTGGAGTTCTTCGACGTATCGACAGGACAAGTGAGCACGGTCGCGCTGTTGCCCAAGGGTCCGGACGTCAACGTCCCAGGACTCGCGATCTCTCCAGACGGACGCTGGGCACTGTACAGCCAGAAGGACCAGAGCGGCAGCGATCTCATGATGGTTGAAGGTTTCAGATAGGCTCCACGGAAGCGCTCCCTTGCGGTCGCGGCTCGGTTTGATGCTGTAGCTGAGCCGCGACAAGGGAGTCCTCATGGCCCTGCGGGCCGCGGATTGGTGATGAAGACGCTGGCGCCTGGGCTGGCAGAGTGCAGCACAGGCCAGGAGGCCTGTGCCTCTCCTACGTCAAGGCGGGATGCGTCTTCAACGGGAGCGGTTCGGCACTCTTTGCGGTGCGCCGCCTCGTTGGTGGCCCGGTCCTCTATCGGGCCACGTCGGCTACACAGCCCCATCCGCTGAAGTAGCCTTTGCGGAAGATCGGGGGCGAACCCATCATGTCGAGATCGAACCGCACCGACACCGGCTGGCCCGTGCTGGTGGTGACGGCTCGCTGCGATTGCCCGGTCCGCAGGGTCCATTCCAGGCGGTAGACCGAACCCGAAGGCGGCGATTTCTCTTCGGAATCGCCGAAGAATTCAAAGGCGGCCCAAAGGCCCTCGTACGGAGGCCAGTTGAAGGCGTCCCCTCCGAACTTCACCTGCATCCTCGCTCCCGGAGGCGTTGCCGGCCACGCGAACTTCATTGCCGCCGCCTTGCCTCCGCCGTTAGCGAACATCTGGCCGTCGAGGGTTAGCGAGAGGCTCTGGTTTGAGCCGGTCAGGTCGGATTTCAGGCTGTAGGCGATGTGCGGCTGCTGCGCACCCGCCGGATACGCGGCTTCGGCAAACGCCGCCGCGCGGTTGAAGAAGTTCAGGAACCCGGGCGTGACGCTCATTGTGCCGCCGGCCTTGGGCACGTAGCGGCTGCCATCCTTCTGAACCAGCGGCTGGAGGCTCTCCGAATAGAACTTCCAGAGCAGGCCGTCGCCGGGACGGAAGAAGCGGTTCACATCGTCGATGGTGGCCTGGTTGCTCGATTTGAGGTTGAACGGGTACTTCGCCATCAGGGCGTTGAACTGCCCGCACAACCCGGCGCCCTTCGCGCGGAGTTCGGCCGGCCCCATGCCCTTGAGCACGCGCTCGAGCTCGGTGATGGGATCTTCCATCAACTTCTTCACCGTATCCGGAACCCTGCCTTCCTTATCGACGCCGAAGGTCTGCGCGATCTGCTGCGTGACGAAGCGCGCCTCATTGGCTTGCGTCAGGGTTTGGGCAGCGGCGGGATCGCTCGGGCCGGCGTTGCTCGATGCCACCTGCTGCACGAGGTTCTGCAATCGCAGCAGCGAGCTCATGTAGTTCTGGTTGGACGGCCCGACGTACTGCGCCTGGCAAGCGGGCGGAACCACCTGCTGCGGCGCCTGGAACGCATTCTTCACTTCGGGGACTTCGACGCTCGTGTGCTGCGCGACGAGGCACATCAAAGCCAGAAGCGGCGATTGGTTGCTGGACGTAAGCGCCAGCTTCCTGGCCGCGTCGGACAGATTCTGATAGGGCACGACCTTGGCGTCGCGCAGGAAGGCGCGCCACTGTTCGACGAAGTCGCGCTGGTAGAAGCCGCGGAGCTTGTTCTCCAACTGCGTGCGGTCGAGGTTGGCGAAGGTCTGGGGGCCGAGCACCCAATCCTCGCCTCCGAAGATCGTATCCGGCTTCTTGAAAGCGGTCTGCATGAAAGCCCATCCGTCCTTGGTGAACGCGCCGCGCACTTCGCGCGGGTCGCTGACGGATTCGTTGGGGAACATGCGGTTGTAGTTGATGGATTGCGTTCGCTTCGAGGCCTCTTCGATCAGAGCCTGATAGATGCGCTCGTCGGCGTTGAACTGCTTCAGGTAACGGCGCGCATGCTCGATGGTCGCGCCGTCGCCTTCAGAGGAGAACGGGTTGCGGATCTTCAGCTCGTCGCTATAGAAATCGAACTGCTTCTGCGCCAGGGCGAGCCTCTCGGCGTCAATGTTGCGCCCTTCGGACCAGCGGTTCGAGAGATAAGGCGACAGGAACGGGCGCGTGCTGCGCTTCCATTCGGACGTGGTGATCAGGTACGCCTTGAGGGTGTTGTAGGGTGGCCCGTAGGCGTCGGTCGGCGTGGGAGATGCCGGCAGCCGGCGCAGAGTGTCAATCATCGACGCCTGGGTCCAGCCGAACAGCAGCGCGTGATACCGGGCGAAGTAGAGGCGGTAGGCCTCGGGGTACAGCCGATCGCCCGTATAGAGGCCCCAACGCAAACTCAGCGGAGCGCCTTCGCGCTCGTATTCGGTGAGCAGCGCGAGTTCCTGCCGCAACGCTTCCAGGCGCTTGAGGCCGTCCAGGCTGGCGACTTCCTGCCCGGAAACCGGCACCACGGAAACATTCTTCGCGGCTTCGATCACGCGCGACTCAAGGTTACGGTTGCGCACCCAGGAGACGGTGAGCGCGATGGAGCACAGCAGGCAGAGCGATGCCGCCGTAAGGAACAGGACGCGCCGCAGCGCGCTTGTCTTGACGCTGGCGCCGCTGGCCGCGATGGCGTCGCGGTCGGCCAGCACGATGTCGTTCCAGAAATGCGTGAGGAAGACCCACTGAGGGATGCGCTTCGTTCCCGTAACGCGGGGCTGCTGGAGCGGCGCTTCGGGGGCGCGCATGCCTTGTTTGAAGATGCCGGTGGCGCTTCCGGCCACATCGAATCCCTGGCGTTCCACCGGACGCGCGGCGATCGGCGCGGCCACCTCGTCCACTACGATCGGCCGGACGCCTGAGAAGTAGAACCCGCGCAGGAACGGCGCGGCGCGCAACTGGCTGGGCTTGCAGAGGTCCACCAGGAACTGTACTGCGGCGGCGCGGAGCTTGCGGAACTCGCGGGGAAACTCGTAGATGCCGGGAAGCTTTTCGGGCGCGTTTTCGCGCGACAGATACTCGACGCGCTTATCGCAGAACGAGCGGAAGAGCTCGTCAAATGCGTAGCCGAGCCGCTGGCTGGCCTGTTCGGCATACACGCCCTGGGCGCTCTGTGGGACGATCGGCAGCGTGGTGCCGACCACCTGCGTAGCCTCCTCCTTGCCCAGATTGCGAACGTACTCCAGGAAGAAGGGCAGGCGGTCCGCTTTGGTGAACAGCACGTAAACCGGGAAGCTGATACCGAGCGTTTGGGAGACCTCGCCCAGCCGCGCGTGCAGGTTCCGCACTATGGCTGCCACGTTGTCGCGGGCGCCCGGCTTCATGAACTCTTCGAGATCGAAGCAGACAACTGCCGCGCGGGGCGCCTGCTCGCCCTTGCCGAGAGCCGTCGCCAGCCGCCGCGGTTCCATTTTCCGGACCAGCCGCATCCAGCGGGGCGGTTGGGTCACGAGGCTTCCGCCGGCCTCAACGAAGACCGTCTGGCGGGAAAACCACAGGTTCGTCGCCCGCGTGGGAAGCACGCTGTTGTCATGGTAGACCTGGCCGGCGAGGAGTTCCGGCTCCAGTCCGGAATGCACCATGGAGTGGGTTTTTGCCGATCCGGCAGGGCCGAGCAGAAAGATGACCGGCAGGTTGGCAGCCTTGGCGCCCTTGGCGATGTTCGACGCGGCGAGCCGGGCCTCGGCGTCGCGCACGATCAGATCGACTTCATCCGCGGCGCCGCCCGCGTCCGCGCCCTGCGGCTCCGCAGCCTGCTTTTCCTTGCGGCTCTTGTACCACCAGAACAGGCCGGCGCCCGAAAGTCCAAAGACAGCGAGAAAGCCGCGCACTACCCACAAATCGATGCCCGTCAGCCCGAAGAGCGTGCTAGCAAACCAGGCGACAGCGTAGAAGCTCACGAGGCCGATGGCGATTCCAAGTCTGTAGTCCATGAGAGCTCCTATTGCCTCACCTGTGACGGAATGGATTGCAGGTCCGATGCGCCCGAAGCCAGCGTGATTTTGTAAACGCCGAACAGAACGATGACCAGCGCAAGGCACGCGATCCCGATCCAAAGCAGCCTCTTCACCCAGGGATCGGATTGCGTCACTTTCACCGCGCCGGGCGGAATCGCCCATGACGGCGCCAGCTCAAGGGACGCTCCGCGAATCCGCTTCAGTTTCTCCTTGATCGTCTCGACGACGTTCCGCAGATCGGCCTGCCCACCGAGGCCGTACCTTCCACGAAAGCCGAGCAGAAGGCAGAGCTCGTAGACTTCGAGCACATCGGCCAAGTCATGCGAATCGCGCTGGCCGAGCAGCCGCTGGACGTTATTGAAGAAAATCTCGCCCGCGACGTCCACACCGAACAGTTCTTCCTGGAGCGGCTTCCGGTGCCAATGGGCGAAAACCGGTTGCTGGAGGTTCAGGATGGATTCATCCAGGAACGCCACCACGGCGAATATGGCCAACTTGGTCTGCTCGGCCGTGTAACCGCGTGTGCGCCCGTCCTGATCGGCGGCCTTGAGGGCTTCGCGCATTTGCGTGCGGAACACCTCGGCGTCCGTGACCACCTGACGGTTGGTACGGAGCCGCACGATGGCCGTCAAAATCTCCTGGAAAACCAGCGCCAGGTTTTCCAGCCGGCGCTCACTGGAATAGCCGCCGGCCTCGGGGCCCGCGGGTGCGGATGTGAACGTTCCCATTCTTTAGGACTCCAGAACGACTAACAGCTCGATTTCGGGTTGCGGAATTTCGCCGGGCACGTAGACGCCGACCTGCCGCGTGGCTACGATGTGGTCCCAACACGGACCCGCACGGTTGACGGTGAAGTACTGCGTTTCGAGGCGCGGCGAAATGGCGGCGGGGGGGATCGGCACCTGCGTGAGCGCCATACCCGGCAGGGCGCGCTGCACGAGCTTCGGCACAAACTCCTGGGAGCAGATTTTCACGAGCCGCGGGGTGCGCTCGATGAGATCGCCCTCGCCGGTCTTGGGCGACCGGATCGCGAAGATCCAGCGGCAGTTGCCCAGGCAGCGCTGATCCGGGACCGGGCCAGCCCAGTAGTAATTGCCGAGCGGCTCCAGGCGGATGGGGAGGCAGTTCGTGGGCATCAGCATTTCGAGGTGGCGGCGGATGTGATCGTCGAGCGCCTCGAAGCATTGCTGAAGATCCTGGTGCTCGTAAAGCGGGAGCGTGCGCGGGTGGGACTCGAGCCCGAACGTGCAGAGGGCGCCCGCCAACCTGGACAATTCGTGAAAAAGCTCCTCCGGGTGGCCCCGCTTGCCGAACAGCAGGTGCCTCAGGGGCGCGAGGCTTGAATTTACAGAGTGAAGGAACCAGAAGTTGGCGACTTCCTGGCTCGACCACCCGGCGGCGCTCTTTCCTCCCTGTTTGGCGTGGGTGAGGTTGGCGCTCTTGTCCTCCATGATTTCCACAAGGCGCCGGAGCATCAGCATCAGCCGCTCACTGGCGCTGAACTCAAGCAGGGGCGGGATGAAGTCGCCATCGAAGATGAAGTGGCCGGAGCCGTCCCGCCGGATACGAGCCACCGGCAGCGACACCATGTTGTCCGTAAGTTCGGAATCAAGCAGCAGCCGTATGTTCTTGCGCCCGATTCGCACGGGCTTTTCGTCCCGGCCGGTGTTATCGTCGTGCAGCGTTACGGTTTCGGCGATGAAGCGGGCGGAACTGCCGTTGTCCGTGGGCGCGAGATCGCAGTTCAGACCGTCCGGGATACGCGGGGCGATGGCCAGGTAAGCGGTCATGCTCTCCCGTATCGGCGAAAAAAGCTCGGTAATGTTCCGGGCAGGCGGCAGGGGGTCGGCATCCGGCATCTGGAAGACCAGGCCGTCCGGAAAAGTCCCGCGGGCGTGGACCAACGCCAGCGTGCCGTTGAGAAGAGCCTCGGCGTCCAATTCACAGCCCCCGAGACCCCACGGAGCGAAGTAAAGGCTGTCGAGCGCGAAACGCACCGAGTCTTCGAAATACCGGCTCTGCGCCTGAAAATGATGGGGCCCCAGATACATCCCTTCAGACCACACGAGCCTCGACAGGTGTTTCATACGGTTTCGATATCTGAAAGGGGTATTATATGCGTCGCCCGGCCAGAAACCAACAGCTTATGATAACAGCCGCCGGGGGCGATCAAGAATCGTAGAACGTGGATCGCGGGTTGCGGGGTGCGAGAACCGTGATTGGCTGGTTTTCGTGCTCGCGGGGGACGTCTCCGGCATACGCTTTCTGGGAAGGATGGTTGTGGGTTGTAGGTTGTGGGGGCCTGTCGGGGGCAGAGCCCGTT
>JAEZIJ010000001.1 GCA_023436715.1 Acidobacteriota bacterium | reverse complement strand
GTATGGCACAGGCCTCCTGGCCTGTGCCACTCCGGCTTACGCTATCCAGCGAATGCCGTCCATGGTGTCGCCGTCGTTCCGCTGGCCCGTTAGCAGCGCGCTGATCCGCGCTGTCTTCGACGCGGCGGTTACACGGAATACCAGCAGATTCTCCCCGGACTTCAACTCCACGGGCGTGCGGAACTGCGCCACTCGATACCGCGTGAGGTTCTCTTCCTGCATTACCGGCTGGCCGTTTAATGTGGCCGTGAGCTTTCCGCTCACACCCGACCACAAGAAGCCTTTCTTGGTGCCGTCTGACATCACCCGCACCGCTGCTGCGTAAGTCTTTCCAGGCGCAACCTCGCCCGCTGTTTTGGCGAAATCCAGAGTGTCCGTTCGGGCAGTGTGCTTCGCCCAACTCGCCACGGGAGCCTCGGGATCGGTCGCGATGCGCCACTCACGATTCCCGCGTCCGTACCAGTTCCTCGGCTTGGCCCAACGGCGTTCGTACTTGCCCGCGTCGTCGCCCAGAACATCGATTGCGTTCATGTCTAGGCTGCCCATGTCGCGCTGCTGGGCCATTTGCAGGAATTCCATGTCCCATGGGTTGAAGCCGAGCATGCGGGCCACCACCGCGTCCGTAGCGACGGCGTTCTCCCCGGCGACGATCATGTTGCTTCGCACCATCTGGTCGGGCTGCCGGATACCGTGCTCCGAATATTGCAGGCCGCGGATGCAATCCACGACGTTGTAGTCCGGCGGATGGAATGAGGCGAGATCGGCGATGAACGAGTCGATGCGTCCTTCGAGCGAATGCTGGTTGTGCAGCAGCGCGTTCGAAAAGCCGCGCGCTTCGGCATAGGCTTCCCGCGGCGCCGCGCCGACGAAACTCTTCATGCAGCCGGTGACGCCGCACATCATGTGAACTTTCGCCACGGGCACGACGACCAGGAAATCGCATTCCTGAATCGTTTTGGAAAGAGCGTAATCCGTGCGCTCACCGAACGCGCCGACACCCTTCGCCGTCTTGGCGACCTCGAACCGCTTGAAGTTTCCCGCCGCGTCCCGGATCGTGTCGTATGCGAGATCGACGTAATCGAACCTCTTGCGCGGGAACTCTTTGGCGAAATCCTGCAGTATGCCGTTGATGGAGCCGCCGGTGCCGGGGAACTCGTCCGGTCCCCAGTCGAATGTGGATGCGTCCACGCGCTGGTTGTCCTGCATCACGACGGGCGCGTTCAGGGGATCCTTCAGCCCGCGATAGCTGCCACCCTCCGCGATGGTGATCCGCGCGGCGCGAGATTTCCGGGCTACGTACTCCAGCACTGCCCGGGTTACGCGCATGTCGGTCACATCGCCGGTGGCGTAGGAACTCTGGGGCCGCAGAAAGACGATGTTCGGCTTGATTACTACCCACGACCCCGGCTTGATCTTCGCTTCGAGGCTCCCGGCGCGAGGCTTTCCATACTCGATCGCCTTCCACACCATGTCGCGCACCCGCTCGTAGTCGAGCGGATCTTCCCCGGAGCTGGGGCGAGCGAGTTTCGTATGGCTGGAGTGAACCAGACCCACGCGCTGCTTCCTGTTATCCGCGGCCAGCAGCGCGGTAGCTGCCGGCATAGCCAGAAACTCACGCCGATTCATGGATAACAGTATAGAAGAGATCGTGGGACGTGGAGTGTGGATCGTGGATGGACCGCGCGGCTCAGCCGCGCGGCTTATAAGCTATGCAGTCGATCTCGACTCGCATGGGGGCGACGAACTTCGCCTCGACGGTCGTGCGGGCGGGTTTGTGCTCTCCGAAAAACTCGGCGTAGACCTCGTTCATCGCCGCGAACTCGGCGGCGTCGCCGAGGAACACGGTACACTTCACCACGTCTGACATGGCGGCGCCGCAGCCCTCCAGTATTCTCCGGATGTTGCTCAGCACCAGCCGGGTCTCATGCCGGATGTCGCCCGTCGAGAGCCGGTCTGTTGCGGTATCGACCGGCCCCTGCCCCGAGACGAAGATGAAGTCCCCCGCCCGTACCGCCGGGGAATACGGCCCGCGGGGCGACGGTGCGCCCGGCGGGCTGATTCGCTCGATCATGAGGTCCTCGTGCTATTCGCTGGCCGGTTTGGCGGCAGTCTTCCGCGGCCGGCGGGCGCGCGTATTGGTTGTGGCGGTGGTGTTTCCCGCAGCCGTTTTCTTCGTGCGGCGGGTTGTGCTCGTACCGGCGGCGCGCCGGGGCCGCTTGGCCTTCTTCGGTTGCTCCATCAGCGCCGGAGTCTGATTGGATTCCGGCTGCTTCTCGTCCATTTCGTGTACGGCCGCGGCGGCCAGTTCCTCAGGCGTCGGTTGCGGCGGCGCCGGCGGATAGAATTCCGCTCCGAGGGAAACGATCAGGCCGCGCTCTTCATCCGGCTGAACGCGGACGAGCAGTTTGTCCTGCGCGTAATTGAGGAATTCCGTGAATTCCTGGAACCCGTACTTCGGCGACTCGAAGTCCGTGTGCTCGCCGCGGAACCATCCTTCCAGTTCGTCCGCGGGCACGCCGGCGTCCATTTCCAGGCGGTGTGTCTCGAGGAAGTCGCGGAGCATCGGCAGGGCTTCTTCCGGCTTCTGGGCCGGTTCCTCGGCTTTGGCTTCTCCCTTGCGCTCGATCACGTAGCGGCCTTCGGCGCCGCTCACATCGACGTAGTCGGCATTCTTGAGCTTCTCGACAAAATCGGTGAAGCTGCCCGCGCCGTACGCCTTTTCGCTGAATGCGGGATCAAGCTGGAGCATGGTCGATTTGAGCAGGCCCAACTGAGGGGTCACCCCGCGGCGCTCGAGGACCTGGAGAGCGCGTTCCACCAGGGGCATCGCCTGGGAAAGTTCGAGAGGCGCGGGCCGGTTGCGCGGGCCCCGGCCACCCCGCCCCTGATAGGGCTGCGGTTGTTGCTGCTTCTGCGGCTCGTGCTGCTGCGCCCCTTGCCTCGGTTGCTCCTGCGGCTGCTGCCTTTGGCGCGGCTCATCCCACAGAGATTCGAAGCTGATGAACTCGTGGCAATTCTTCTGGAGGATGGTGCTGGTGAAACCGCGGCCGCCGAAGACGAATACGGTCTTGCCGTATTCCTTGAGTTTATTGAGAAGCGGGATAAAGTCGCTGTCGCCGCTCACAATCGCGAATGCGTTGATGTGGTCGTGGGTGAACGCCATCTCCATGGCGTCGAGCGCCAGGTTGATGTCGGCTCCGTTCTTGTCGCCGCGGGGGGACGGAACGCGCTGCACCATCTGCACCGCGTTCTCGGCCATCTGCCGCTTTGCGCCTTCCTGCCGGCCCCAGTCCGCGTAGGCGAACTTGGCTACGATGTCGCCACGCTCTTTGAGCGTTTCCAGCACCGCCGCCACGTCGAACTCGCGCTGCAGGGTCGATTTCACGCCGATTTCGATGTTGTCGTAGTCCACGAACACGGCGATCTTCAATTTGTCGTTCATAATGCTGCTTTCGTGTTTGATATGCGTAATCACTTTGGACAGTCTGGGCTGTCCGCCCCGCCGCAACCGTTTCCGGTGCGGCGTTCGTCCATTTCACACGGTGCACGTTCTGGCGCCCCCGCGGCCCGCGCCGGTCTGGCCACGGTTGAATTCAGGCGGCCTGTTTTACCGATGACCGTATGAACCGGACAATTCCATCGAGCGAGGCGCCCGGCTGAAAAACTGCGGCCACGCCCTGTTCCTTTAACTGCGCGGCATCCTCGTCCGGGATGATGCCGCCAACGATGACCATTACATCGCTCATGCCATTCCGGCCGAGCAGGTCCATGACCCGCGGCATGATCGCGTTGTGCGCTCCCGAAAGGATGGAGAGGCCGATGACCTGAACATCCTCCTCGAGCGCAGCGTTCACGATCATTTCCGGAGTCTGACGCAGACCAGTGTAGATGACCTCCATGCCTGCGTCCCGCAGAGCGCGCGCGATAACCTTGGCCCCGCGGTCATGGCCGTCCAGACCCGGCTTGGCAATCAGAACGCGAATTCGGTCATCCATAAACCTCAGGCAATTGGCAGACAGCCCAGGGGGCTGAAACGCCATCCCTTCATAGCTATCGGCTGTCCGCTTCCTCTACAGGATACCTTTTCCCGTACTTCCGCGGTTGTACGCGTCCGGGAGCTTAGTGGGGTGTCACCGGACGTGCCCCGCGAACGGCCAAACCGCTCCCCAGCCTAGTTTGCCGCCTCTTCATACCTGCCGAAAACATCCGCCAACGCCTCGGAGATCTCACCCAGGGTGGCGTAGGCGCGCACGGCATCCAGAATGAACGGCATGGTGTTCTCCGTTCCTTCAGCGGCCCGCCGGAGCGCGTCCAGCGCGGCAGTCACTCGCGTGCCGTCGCGCCGCTTGCGCAGCGAGGAGAGTTTCTCCTCCTGCCGGCGCGCGGCCGACTCGTCGATCTGAAGGACCTCGATCGGCTTCTCCTCATGCTGCTCGAACGCATTCACGCCGACGATTTTCCGCGTGCCAGTCTCGAGCGAGCGCTGGTATTCGTAGCTGGCGTCGGCGATTTCCCGCTGTGGGAAGCCGCGCTCGATGGCGGGAATCATCCCGCCCATCGCGTCGATGCGGCGTATGTAATCCAGGGCTGCGCCTTCGACTTCATCCGTGAGCCGCTCCAGGAAGTAGCTTCCGCCCAGCGGATCGGCCGCGACAGTCACTCCGCTTTCGTGCGCAATCACCTGCTGCGTGCGCAGCGCCAGCGTGACTGCCTGCTCGGCCGGAAGCGCGTACGCCTCGTCGAGCGAATTTGTGTGCAGCGACTGCGTGCCGCCGAGCACGCCCGCCAGCGCCTGAAGCGCCGTCCGAATCACGTTGTTGTACGGCTGCTGCCACGTGAGCGAACAGCCTGCCGTCTGCGTGTGGAACCGCAATTTCAGGCTGCGTTCCTCGCGCGCTCCGAAACGGTCCCGCATGATGTATGCCCACATGCGGCGCGCGGCGCGGTACTTGGCGATCTCCTCGAAGAAATCGTTGTGCGCGTTGAAGAAGAAGCTGAGCCGCCCGGCGAACTCATCCACCGCGAGGCCGCGCGCGAGCGCCCACTCCACGTACTCGATGCCGTCGCGCAACGTGAACGCCAGTTCCTGCGCGGCAGTCGAGCCCGCTTCGCGGATGTGATAGCCGCTGATCGAGATCGGGTTGAAGCGCGGCAGGCTTTTGGCGGCGAACTCGATGGTGTCCGTGACCAGGCGCATCGAAGGTCGCGGCGGATAGATGTACTCCTTCTGCGCGATGTATTCCTTCAGAATGTCGTTCTGAATCGTCCCGGAGATGCCGGTCCACTGCGCGCCCTGCCGCTCGGCGACGGCGAGGTACATGGCCCAGATGACCGGCGCGGGCGAGTTGATCGTCATCGAGACGGTCACATCCGCGAGCGGAATGCCGCGGAACAGGATCTCCATGTCCTCGAGCGAGCTGATCGCCACGCCGCACTTGCCCACCTCGCCGAGTGAGTTCGGGTGATCGGCGTCGTAGCCCATCAGAGTGGGCAGGTCAAACGCCACCGAAAGCCCGGTCTGGCCCTGTTCGAGCAAGTAGTGATACCGCCGGTTCGTCTGTTCGGGAGTGGCGAATCCCGCGAACTGCCGCATGGTCCAGAGCTTGTCGCGGTACATGCCGGGGTGGATTCCGCGCGTGTAGGGAAACTGACCCGGTTCACCGATGCGACTCTCGTCGCGAGCGGCATTTTCGGATCTTGACGGAGCGCCCAGAACGTGCCTCTTTTCTTATTGTACAGCCGGACGGCTCCGGGGAGGGCCCGCCTTGGTAGAATCGCCCTTTGTGAAAAGCCCACTGTTTCCAATCGACGGCCCTGAAGAATTCGCGCGGATACGCGACACGTTCCGGCGGGCGGAGTACAACGAGAAAGGTCTGGTCAGCGTCCTCGGCCCGGTCCAGTTGCCGGCGCGGGCCGGCCGTGAGATGCCGTATTTCCTCCACCTCACGCGCGAGGCGACGCCGCTCAACGTGCTGATACGCATGTTCGTGCTCGGAATACCGGTAGAGAGTGCGGCGGCACGCGACGCGGTGCGGCCGATGGAGCTCGAAGACTGGGCCCGTGCGGGGCTGGTGGAACTCGAGAACGGTGAGGCGCGCGCTTCGATACGGCTGCTGCCCTTCCGGGATCTGCTGCTGGCCTGCGACCACATGGATGCAGTCACGCCCGGCGGACATCTTGAAATGGTGATGGGCATCACGGCAAGCAGCGCGGCGCTCGCCGATTTTACCGTTCGCCGCCCATGCGGCACGGCGCTCGATGTGGGCACCGGGGGCGGTGTGCAGGCGTTCCTGGCAGCCGCACACGCGAAGCAGGTCGCCGGGGTGGACCGCTCGGCCCGGTCGATCGAATTCGCCCGGCTCAACGCTGCGCTAAACGGCATCCCAAACTGCGAATTCATCGAAGGCGACGCGCTCGAGCCCGTGCGCGGCCGGACCTTCGATCTGATTGTCTCGAACCCGCCGTTCGCCATCACGCCCTCGGTCAGGTACATGTACCGGGACAGCGGCATGGAACTCGACGGCTTCTGCCGCAAGCTGACGGCGCGGGTTCCCGCCCTGCTGAATGAGGGCGGTCTGTTCCAGATGTGCTGCGACTGGGCGCACATGGCCGGGCAGGATTGGAAGGAAACGCTGGCCGGCTGGTTCGAGGGTTCCGGCTGCGACGTTTGGGTCATGCGCACGGATACGCACAGCGCGGCCGATTACGCCCACACCTGGATCCGCGACACCGAGCGTGACACGGCCGAGAACCGCGATCGTCTCTACCACGATTGGATTTCGTATTACGAAGCGAAGGGCCTGGAGGCGGTCAGCACAGGATTAATCGCAATGCGGCGGGTGAGCGGCCGGCCGAACCGGCTCCGCATCGAGGAGGCGCCGGAAGGCGTGTCGGGGCCGTTCGGAAATTTCATCGCGCTCGGCTTCGAATTGCACGACTATGTCGCATGCGCGAGCGACGAGGCTTTGCTCGATGAGAGACTTCGGGTGTCGCCGCTGGTTCGGCTCGACGAGACCTGCGAGTGGACGGAGCGCGGATGGAAGCCGGCTTCAGCGCGCATACGCCTCGCGCGGGGCCTCACCTACGCGAGCGGCATCGACTTGCGCCTGGCCGGGCTGGTGGCCCGCTGCACCGGCGAGCGCACGGTTCGCGACTTGCTAAAGGAACTCGCTGCCGCGACGGATTCCGAACTGGAAAAGATAACCCCAAACATGCTGGGCCTTCTGCGGCAGTTGGTCGAGCGAGGGTTCCTGCTGCCCGTATCTCTGGGCGTGTGACGCGCGAGATCAGCCGGCCGCTTCGGTTTCCGGCGGGGCTTCTTCGGCGGAATCTAGCGGAACCTCGCACTCGCAGCAATCACTGCACCGGTTGCACTTGCGGCAAAGGTGGTTGGGGCAGGCATCCTTTGTGCAGTAGACGCATATGTCGGAGGAGGGGTCGCCGCAGATGCTGCACGTGAACGTACGGGCTTCGGTCATTTCTTTTCCTCTATTTTCGTCCGGTCCGGGGTCTTCTGGGCGGTGTGGGGCAGGCGGGAAAGCTGGCCGCGGCAGCGCTGCGCCTCCTCATCGATCACGCGAAACTGAGCTTCTTTGTCGGCGGCCAGGTCCATGATGTACTGGTGCAGTTTTTGGCGGTCCGCGGACGCTGTGGAGACCCCGCCGAGCAGCAGTTCCGCAAGGGCGGGGTTCTGATATTTGCGGATTCCTTCGGCGTACGCGCGAATCACGACTTCCACGGACTGCATCCGGAAGTAGGTAGTGAGCGCGACGGTGAGCGTGTCGGGCCGTTCGGCAAGGGCTTTGCCGCTTGCGAGAAGGTAATCGATTTCGGCATCGATGCGCTTAGCCTGCTCTGCGTACGCGGCGGGCGCGCCCTCCCATTTCTGAGGCGTCACCTTCGCGAGTATGGGCTTGAGCGCCTCGACGTGGGTTGCCAGCGTTTGGAGGTCCTTTCGAACCTCCCAGTCCGGCGGGAGCCCGCCGGTCTGGCCGGCCGCCGGCCACGAAAGCAAGAAAACCGCGATTCCGTACAGCGCCGTCCGCATTCGCAAAGCCTTTCCCGTTGATTTCCTCAAATGCCAGTTTCGCACACAGGGACTCCAGGACTGCGTGCGTATCAGGGCATGGGAGGGATAAGGTTGCCGGGCTACGCTATGCGCCGCTGATCGCAAGGATGAAAATGGGCACGGCTTCACGCGACTGGAAGTCCGTGGCTTGGGCCTTGTATCAGGGCACGGCTTCAGCCGTGCCGCAAGCCCTCGCCAAGCCACGGGCTTCAGCCCCTGCCGGCCGCTGACCCAGGGGCGAGGCTGCGCCTACCCGGTACGCTCAGATTCTCGCAGGCCGATCGACCACTTAACACCTCGGGCAGCCTGAGCCAATCCGGGGGAGATTTTCGAGAGAGGACACGGCCTCAGCCGTGCCGTAGGCTAAAGTCCCGTGATGGTGGCGTCCTTCGGCACGGCTGAAGCCGCGCCCTGATACGGGAGAGCGGGTCCGCAGGCAAGATTGCCTGCCCAACGAAGCCATGCCCTGATACGGCACTTCACTGCTATTTTGGCGGCGCGGGTGGTGGCGGAGGCCCGCCGGTGTCACCCGTTGGCGGCGGTGGTGGAGCAGGCGGCGGCGGGTTCGTCTGGCCGTTGTCTCCCGGCAAACCTCCACCGGTTCCCCCGCCTCCAGCAGGTGGGAGACCTCCGCCCGAAGCCCTCGGGCTGCGGTAAATTGTGCTGTAAATGGCGTCGGCCGCGGCACGCAATGCGGTCTGCACGATTGAACCCTTGTCTACGGCCTTCTGCGAGAGGCGTTCATTCTTGTAAACCCGCAGCCACTCGCCGGGGTTCAGCAGTTTCGAACCGGAGGGCAGCACCCTGTGTTCGACCTCGACCTGCCCTTCCTCGACCAGCACCAGCGTTGTATCTGTATCTTCGACAGTAATATCGAACACGGTGCCGCGTACCGAGATGATTGCCGTCGGGGTGTGAACGCGGTTGGGATTCGGCTGCCCGCCCCACTTTTGTACGTGGACCTTAATTCGGCCCAGGAGAACGTCGAGCAGGTCCTTCCAGTTGCCGGCGTTTTCGCGGAAGGTGACCCTGGAGTTCGGGAACACTTCGAACGTGCTGCCGTCGGACACCTTGAAAAGGGCGTAGCCGTCCTGCCCGGTGATGATGAGCTGGCCGGGCCTGAGGTGGTCGCCGGTTTGAAGGGCCCACGGAACCGAATCGCGCAGAACGGAGACGTTACCGCCGAGCGTGATTACGGTCGCGGCCGCGTCCGGGGAAAGGGAGGCAGGCGCCTGGGCGAAGCACAGCCCAGCCACCGCTGACACCAGCAGCCATCGAGCCGGATTCAACCCCTTCCACAGCAACATCGAACGCCTCTGGCGCCGTTCGGACGGACCCGGCCCATTTTTCTGGATATTCCAGTCTACCCTATAATTGCATAGCAACATGCGAGCCAAGTAAGAGTTTTTTGCGAAACGCTTGGCATGGAAGAAGTTTCACATGCCGATATCTTACGCGGGAACGCGGCAGCGGGTTAGAATGGACTCAATCCATGTGTCATAGCGCCACGGCTTCGGGTTGGCTGGGACGTTCGTTTACGCTGACTGTGGGGGCGTTTGCGCTCGTTGGCGCGCTGTTCGCTCAATCGCCGGCCGGTTCCACCGTGCCCGAGTGGCGGCACATAGGGAATTCTTCCATCGATTTGTCTCTCGCTTCTCCGGCCTCGGGGCCGGTTGACCGTGTATGGTTCTCCCCGGACGGCGCGTCGCTGTTTGTTCGCACGGCAGCCGGGCGGGTGTTTCAGACCTCAGACTTTGAAAAGTGGCAACCGGCGACAGCCGTTCCGCCGCCGGTCGCGGACCCCCCAAGGGCGGCGCTGCCGGAAGGCATTCAGGCCGTCCGGTCGAATCCCCTGAATTCGTCGCGGTTGTACGCTTTCGGCCAGCAGGTTTTGCGGTCGGACGATGGCGGCGGCTCCTGGATGAATCTGACCGCCTACAAGAGGCAGTCGATCATTGGGGACGGCATGCGCGACCTGGCAGTCTCGCCCAAAGACGGCGACGACGTTGTTGTGGCTAACGACCGCGGTGTCTGGCGGTCGCTCGATGGCGGGACCACGTGGACGGGCCTGAACGAAGCGCTGCCGAACCTGCCCGCCCGCCGGCTGGCCGCGGTGCCGCAGGACGGTCGCGGCGTAAGGCTGGTGGCGGATGGCGGTGGAGTCGTCGAGTGGGCGCCGGGCGAGAAACTGGCGTGGCGTCCGATCCCGGACGCTGCCGCGCAACAGGAGCAAACAGCCCGGCTCGCCGCCTCCGAGGTGCTCGGAGCCGAACTGACCGCGTTCGCGGTCGCGGGCGATTTCGTTTACGCCGGGGCCTTGGACGGCCGCCTCTGGGTCTCCATGGACAAGGGCCGCACCTGGGGGCTCCCCTCGGTAGCCGCCCACGGGCCCGCGGAGAGCATCTGGGTGGATCCGAAGGACCCGAGGACGGCGCTGGCGGCGATGGGCGGCTTCACTGGGCCGCGCGTGCTCCGAACCATCAATGGCGGGCAATTCTGGGACGATCTGACAGCCGATCTCCCGCAAGGACCAGCATGGGGCGTTGCGGCCGACAGGCCCACTGGAACCGTATACCTCGCGACCGGCCGCGGCGTGTTCTTCACGCGTGCGGAACTGAACGCGGCGGCGCCGCCGACGAACTGGAACGCACTGCCGGGGCTGCCGGACGCGCCCGCGCTCGATGTTCGGCTGGACCCCGATGGCAACCAATTGTTCGTGGCGGTTCAGGGCTACGGCGTTTACGCCGCGCTCGCGCCGCACCGGCCGGGCAGTCTGCGGCTGGTAAACGCCGCCGATTTCAGCCGGCGGCCGGCGGCGCCCGGTTCTCTGCTGAGCGTGTTGGGCGGACGGGTTCGGACGGCCCGCGCCGGAGGTTTGAACTTCCCGGTGCTGGCGGCAAGCGACACCGAGACGCAAATCCAGGTGCCGTTTACGGCTCCGGGCGGATCGCTTTCAGTCGCGCTCGAAACCGGGCAGGGCAGTCTGCGGTTGGCGCTGCCGGTCGAAGAGGTTTCACCCGCCCTGTTTATCGACCGGGACGGCACCCCGCTGGTTCTGAACGCCGACAGCGGTGTTCTCCTCGATGCTATGAACCCGGCGCGGTCCAATGGCAGGATTCAGATTCTGGCGACGGGTCTCGGCAAGGTGCGGCCCGATTGGCCCGCGGGAATGGCGGGTCCCACCGAGGACCCTCCCAAGGTCATCGCGCCGGTCGGAGCCTATCTCGACCGCGCTCCGGTTGAAGTCACCCGTGCCACGCTGGCGCCGGGTTACATCGGCTTGTATCTGGTCGAAATCCAGTTGCCGCCCATCGTGAATGCCGGACCTGCCGAGCTATACCTGGAATCCGAAGGCCGGGACAGCAATCGCGTACGCATCTGGCTGGAGCCGTAACCCGCATTGTTTCAGCAGTTCGCGGGTGCATGCGGACGATTTCTCCTTGGCTTCTTCCGCTTCCGCTCAACGGCGGGAAGGTACACCTCGAACGTTGTACCGCGCCCGACTTCGCTCGAAACCGTGGTATGGCCGCCGCTCTGCTTCACACTCCCGTAGACTGTGGACAATCCCAAGCCGGTGCCCTTGCCCACTTCCTTCGTCGTAAAGAACGGTTCGAAGATGTGCTCCCGGGTTGTTTCATCCATCCCGTGCCCGGTGTCGGTGAACGCGAGCCTCACATAGGCGCCGGGCCGCACGTCCGGGTGGCAGCCGGCGTAGGCCTCATCCAGCACCGAATTGGCGGCCTCAATCGTGAGGCGGCCCCCGTTCGGCATGGAATCCCTGGCGTTCAACGCAAGGTTCATGATGATCTGATGAATCTGGCCCGGATCGGCTTCTATGGGAGAAAGGCCCGGATCCGTGCGGCAGGTCATCTCGATGTCTTCCCCGATCAGCCGGCGCAGCATCTTCAGCGAATCCTTGAGGATCGCGCTCACATCGAGCACCTTGGGCTGGAGTAGCTGCTTGCGGCTGAACGCCAGCAACTGCCGAACGAGTTCGATAGCCCGCTCGGAAGCCGTCTGGATCGCTTCGAGCTGCACGCGGGACGGATCGCCGCGTCTGCGCGCCGCGAGAAGAAGCTCGGTATAACCGGAGATTACAGTCAGCAGGTTGTTGAAATCGTGAGCCACGCCACCGGCGAGGCGGCCGACAGCCTCCAGTTTCTGCGATTGGCGGAGCTGCTCTTCAAGTGTGCGCTGTTCGGTGAGGTCCCTGCCCAGACTGGCCGTGCCCGCGAGCTTGCCGTCTGGAGTTTTCAACGGAGAATTGTCCCACTCGATCCATCGCTCCGTTCCGCCCTTTGTGAGGATGCGATTCCCGTAATGGAGCGGGAAACGCCCGGTTGCGGCTCCGCGGAAGAGCGCTTTCAGGTTTTCCCGCTCGCGAGGGGGAATGCAGCGTTCGAGCCAACTGTTGCCGATCAATTCTTCGCGGGACCAACCCGTCAGGTGCAGGAGATGGTCATTGCAGAACACGATCTTCCAATGCCGATCCACGATCACCGCGGCGATGCCGACGTTCTCGAGCAAGTCCCTGAACCGCCGTTCGGATTCACGCAGCGTCTGCTCTGCCCGCCGGGCCTCGGTGACGTCGCGGCCGTACATCGCGACCCGGGTGATCTCGCCGTTTTCATCGGGTATCGGATAAACGCAGCTTTCGATCGCCATGTCGCCGTGCAGGTCGCAAAAACGGACCGGCATCCGCTCATCGATGACCTGCTGCACGCAGCGCCGCCTTGAAGAGGCGAGTTCAGCCGGAAGCAAATCGAAAATGCAGGTCCCTGTCATCGCTTCAACAGTTGTGTTCAGCCTCGCGGCGACAGTCTCGTTTGCAACGAGCACCTTTCCGCTCGGGTCCAGAAGCAACACGAATTCCGTAGTGGCGTTCAGCAGTGCACTGAGAGCGGAATCGGTGTTTCTCAGGCTGTCCTCAACCCGTTTCCGCTCGGTCATGTCCTGGACGGTGCCACGAATCGCGGTGATGCGCCCGTTGCTGTCCCGCACGGGTTCGCCCCGGACCACCATCCATCGGACCTGGCCGTCCGCGCGGATGCCCTGCAGCCCAACCTCGGAAGGAGTTCCAGTGGCCAGCATCTCTGCGGCAGCCGCATTGATCCGGACCCAACTCCCGGCAGTGAAGAATGAGGCTTGCTCCTTGAAAGGCGGGACGGGTAAATGGGGATCGAGGCCGACCAGTCTGTACTGTTCCTCGGACCATGTGACCTCGTCGGTTTCGGTGTTCCATTCAAAAGTGCCCACGCCGGCGAGGCGCTGGGCCTCCTTCAGATCCCTTTCCCTGCGCCGCAGCGCCTCTTCCGCCCGCCTGCGTTCCGTGGCCTCGAGCTGTGTGGCGACGAAATAGGTGGAGCCTGAGGATGGATCCGTAACGGGGTAGATTGTCTCGTCGGCCAGGTAGTATCCGCCATCTTTCCGGCGGTTGACGATCTCGCCTCGCCAGCACGCGCCCGACAGGATGGCGCTCCACATGGCGCTGTAAAAGGCGGCATTCTGTTTGCCGGATTTAAGCAGGCGGAGCGTCTGACCGGCCGCCTCCTCGGGAGTGTATCCCGTGATGGCGTTGAACTCGGCATTGACCCAACGGATGACACCGTTGGCATCAGTGATGATGACCGCGCCCGGCGAGTGATCGAGCGCCGCTCTCATAACGGCGCCGTCGATGTTCAGCGATGCTGGCACAATCGGGCTCCAGGCCGTAGAGTGATGTTACACCCGCCGCGGCAGTGGGGAAAAGTGGAAAATGAACCTGCTACGATAGGGGCAATTCGTATGAAACTCCACAGCTACACCATTACTCAGGGGCGGGACCGCGCGCCGGCGCGCGCCATGCTCAAGGCGATCGGCTTCACAGACGAGGATCTGAGAAAGCCCGTCATCGGGGTCGCTAACACCTGGATTGAAACCATGCCGTGCAACTACAACCTGCGCGAGCTGGCGGCGAAGGTGAAGGAAGGCATCCGGGCGGCGGGCGGCACCCCGATGGAGTTCAACACGATCGCCATCAGCGACGGCGTAACCATGGGTACCGAGGGCATGAAAGCGTCGTTGGTGAGCCGGGAGGTGATCGCCGACTCCATCGAACTCGTGGGGCGCGGCCACATGTTCGACGGCATCGTCGCGCTGGTTGGCTGCGACAAGACTATTCCGGGGGCGGCAATGGCGCTGCTGCGGCTGAATGTTCCGGGGTTGATCCTCTACGGCGGCTCCATTATGCCCGGGCGCCACGGCGGGCGCGATCTCACCATTCAAGATGTGTTCGAAGCTGTTGGAGCAAACGCAGCCGGGCGCATCAGCGACGAGGAACTGGCGGCTATCGAGAATTCGGCCTGTCCCGGGGCCGGCGCCTGCGGAGGCCAGTACACCGCGAACACAATGGCGACCGCGATGGAGCTCATCGGCCTTTCGCCGATGGGCACGGCGGCCGTACCGCAGGTGGATCCCTGCAAGGCCGGCGTCTCCTTCCGCTGCGGCGAGATCATCCTCGACGCCGTGCGCCGCGATATCAAGCCGCGCGATATTGTGACACGGAGGGCCATCGAGAACGCCATTGCGGGGGTGGCGGCGAGCGGCGGTTCGACGAATGCCGTGCTGCATCTCCTCGCGATGGCGCGCGAAGCCGGCGTTCCGCTTGAAATCGACGATTTTCAGGCGGTCTCCAGCCGCACGCCCCTGCTCGCCGATCTGAAGCCGGCAGGACGTTTTGTGGCTTTCGATGTACATAAGGCGGGCGGCATCCCGGTACTCGCCAAGCGGCTTCTGGACGGCGGATTCGTGGACGGCTCGACGATTACCATCACGGGACGCTCATTCGCCGAGGAGGCGGCTGGAGCCAAGGAGACCCCCGGGCAGGAAGTGATCCGGCCTCTGGCAAACCCCATCAAGGACAGCGGCGGGCTCGTGATCCTCAAAGGCACACTCGCGCCGGAGGGCGCCGTCATCAAAGTGACCGGTGTCGATCGGAAGGTGCATCGCGGCCCCGCGCGTGTTTTCGGTTGTGAAGAGGAAGCGATGGCCGCGGTGACCGAAGGCCGGGTTCGGGCGGGAGACATTGTGGTGATCCGCTACGAAGGACCGCGCGGCGGCCCTGGAATGCGCGAGATGCTGGGCGTTACAGGTGCGATTGTGGGGGCCGGCCTTTCGGAATCGGTTGCGCTGGTTACCGATGGGCGATTCAGCGGCGCCACACGGGGTTTCATGGTCGGGCACGTTGCGCCCGAAGCGGCCCGGGGCGGGCCGATTGCCGGGCTGGTTGAAGGCGACATGATTTCGATCGATATCGCGCAGCGGAAGATTGACATTGAGGTAGCGCCCGACGTCTTGGCGAAGAGGCTGGCCGGATGGAAGGCTCCCGCGCCACGCTATTCGAGCGGCGTCTTCGGCAAATACGCGGCGCTGGTGTCGTCGGCCTCCGATGGCGCGACTACCGCGCCGGAAAGAGGGTAGTTACCGGCCACTGGAGTTTGTACGTTACGAACCGTAGCAGGGCAATGGCTTTGGCCGTGCCGTAGAGTTTCTGCATTGTGGGTCTTTACTTGCCGCCCGGAGATCACGAACCGTATCAGGGCACGGCTTCAGCCGTGCCCTGGACTTTGGCCTTTTTGCAATCAGTTCGCGGCATAAAGCACGGCAGAGCTGAGGTGGGGGACGAATTTCTCGGGCTTTGCGGCCGAGGCGGAGAGGGTCACGAAGTCGGAGAAATTCGAGACACCCAGGCCGCGGCCCC
>JAEZIJ010000255.1 GCA_023436715.1 Acidobacteriota bacterium | reverse complement strand
AGCAATCGTCCGTAGGGGCGACGCATGCGTCGCCCGTGGCCGGAGTACGCGCCGCGCTAATCGCAAAACGCAATTTAGACAAGTCTGGGCGCAGCTGCCCAGATCATTGGACGACGGCGGAACCGGCGAGAGTGAAGAAGGCGTTGCGCTCGTCGTTGCCGCTTGTGCTGCGCCCGATCAGCAGGACGCGGACCATGTCGAGCTTCGGATCCACCCAGCCCTGTGTGCCGAAGGCGCCGCCATGGCCGTAGGTGCCGACTGAGAGCAATTCAAGCGCGCCGAGGGGGTCGCGGACGACGGCCCACGCCAGCCCGTAGCCCATGCCGGGCGAGTGGCCGGCAGGGAGATCGCCCGTGTGCACTGCCGTCATGAGTTCCACGGTCTGCCGCGAGAGCAAACGCCTGCCGTTGTAGGTCCCGCCGTTCAGCATCATCTGGTAAAAAGCCTGAAGATCAGCCGCGGTCGAGAACATGCCGCACTCAGGGCACGGATACTTCGCCCCCTTGCGGTAGTTATCGGGCGCCCCGCCGAGAGTCTCGGAACCGGCTCGGCGCAACTTGCCGTCCTCGAATTTGTAGACCATGGCGATGCGGTCGAGTTTATCCGCGGGAGGAAAGAAGAAGCTGTCCTTCATGCCCAGCGGCTTCAGGATTCGCTCGTCGATGAAGCGCTCGTACGGCTGATCGGAGACGACTTCGATAATGCGGCCGAGCGTGGCGATCCCCGCGTTGCTGTAGGACCACTTTGTGCCGGGCTCGAACTCGAGCGGCGATTGCGAATAGAGGGCGACGGCCTCGGCGAGTGTGCGGTCGAAGGTTGCCAGGATGCCGCGGATCGCTTCGGGCGTGGTGACGCCCGAGGTGTGGGTGAGAAGGTCGCGAATCGTGATGGAGCGCGACGGGCGCCGGAGCGTGCGCCGGTGTCCTTCACGGCTCTCAAGGACCCACATGCCGCGAAACTCGGGGAGGTACTTCTCGACGGGATCGCTGAGCGCGAGGCGGCCCTCTTCCATCAGCAACATAATGCCGGCCGCGGTGACGGGCTTGGTCATCGACATGATCTGGAAGATCGTATCCGTGCGCATCGGCTTCTTGCTTTCGAGGTCCTGATAGCCGACCGCATCGAGGCTAGCGAGTACACCGTGGCGGGCCACGAGTGTAACCGCTCCGGAGATCGTTCCGCGATCGACGAACGACTTCATCCGCGCCGGGATTCTGGCAAGCAGAGCCGGATCCATTCCGGCTTTTTGGGTATCCGGGGGCGCTGCGGAGAGACAGAGGGCTGCAAGGAAGAGAACGAGCGTGCGCTTCATAGGTGCTATGATACGCCCGCGACGGCTCGGATGATCTGTTCGGTGGCGCCTTCGCCGAACGGGTCGCGGCCGAATGAACCCCAATAATCCGTGATCTCGAAACCCTCGAGTTCAAGGAGGTTCTCCAGTTCGCCGCGGGTGAACCAGCGCAGACGGAGCGAGCCGCCGGATTCAGTGGAGCCGCTTTCCTCCTCGACAATCCATGTGAACTCGACGTCGAGGGTTTGGAATTCATTGTGCGGCGTTGTGCGGGCGATGCGGCGCGTGCGGCGGCCGGTGGCGGGGTCGGTTCGATCGACATCCGTCAAAGGGCCGCGCGGTTCCGCCAGATAGAAGAAGTTCGGCTGGAAGACATCAAAGCACAGCGCTCCGCCCGGCAGCAGGTGGCGGCGAACGTTGCGGAGCCAGGCACGCTGGTCTTCACGCGATAGGAGCAGTTGCGCTACTCCGAACGGAGCGGTCACGAGTGCGAACTTTTGTCCCACAACGGCGGTGCGGACGTCGCCCTGCGCGCACGATGCGCGGCCACGCACTTCGGCCGGCTCCGAGGCCAGCTTCGATTCGAGTTGGGCGAGCATGCCAGGCGAGAGGTCAATGCCGTGGATCGCGATGCCCGCCCGCGCGGTGGGCAGCAGGATGCGGCCGGTGCCGCAGCCCATCTCGAGGACCGGGCCGCCGGACTCTTTCGCAATCTCCACATAGAACGGGACGTCCGCATCCCAGCGCAGAGACGCGTAGTCCGCGTCATAGAAAGGGGCGGCGACACTGAAGAACTCGTCCACGTCAGGCTCCGAGGACCGCGGCCAGGCGGGACAGTTCCTCATCGGCGCTATCGTCAGGCACCGAGCATCCGGGCGCCAGGAAGAAGCGCTTGCCCGCGGCGCTCTGTGCGGCATGCCATTGCTCGCGGATCTGAGCTTCCGTGAGGGTCCGGTAATTGACCTCATCGATGCCGCCCATGATGAGACCGTTGTAACGCGCGCGCACATCCGCGATGCCGACTCCGGTGGTCTGGGCGGAATAGTTGATGCCCGCGACGGGCCAGCCCTGGCAGAAGACGTCGAGGTAGACCTTGTCCCCGTGAAGGTGGAGCAGGTTCAGCGGCGCGCTGCGTACGGCGTCGAGCACCATGCGGTCGAATGGCTCGGAGAACTTCGCGTACTCGTCGCGGGTCAGGATGCCCTCGATGGCGTTGTCGATCGCGAGAAAGATGCCCGAGGCACCGGCCTCTATCGCACGGCGCGCGTGGTTGGCCTCGGACTTCGCGATGATTTCGAGTGCATCGAGCAACGCTTGCGGGTCTTCCCGCCGCAACCGCGCCACCTCGGCTTTCGAAGTAATCTTCCGCGCCTGGTTGTAAGGATTGAAGACGGTCTCGACGAAGTACTTCGAGCCGGCCAGGCCATCGCGGATCATCTCCAGGGCGCGAATCTGTTCGGGGAACGGATTCGTTTCCTCCTTGAGCGATTCCAGGCCGCGATGGGGTCTGGGGTACGGGAAATCGCTCATGACCTTCACGAGGTCCGTGCGGTGCCTGCTATGGAATTCGAGTGTGGCGCGCGCGTGATGGCCGGCGGGGAGTCTCTCGAGCCCGAAGTGGTTCCAAAGCGTGAAAGGCGGGCGATCGACATCCTCGCCATGGAGCGCGCGGTCAACACGCTCCTTGCTGTTGAGTCTAGAAGGCATCGGATTGAACGGGTACCGGAGCGGAACGGGGGATTTCGACGCAGCCGCGGCCGGTGGGGAGGATCTTGCCGGGATTGAAGCGGCAGCCGGGATCGAACAGCATCTTGACGGCGCGGAGAAGGTCGATGGTTTCCGGGCTGAACAGCTCGGGCATGAGTTCTTTCTTTTCCATGCCGACCCCATGCTCGCCTGTGATGGTGCCGCCCACGGCGATCGAGCGGCGTAGGATATCCTCTCCGGCGGCGCGAGCCTTTTCGAGGTCGCCCGGGCGGCGTGCGTCGAAGAGGATGATGGGGTGCATGTTGCCGTCGCCCGCGTGGAAGATGTTGCTGATTGTGAGGCCGTACTTTTCGGAGACCTGCTGGATGTAACGCAACGTGGGCGCGATCTCGGTGCGCGGGACGACGCCGTCCTGCACGTAGTAGGTCGGGCTGACGCGGCCGACAGCGCCGAATGCGTTCTTGCGGCCCTTCCAGAGAAGTTCGCGCTCTTCCGCCGACTGCGCGACGCGGAACTCGCGCGCCCGGCAAACCATGCAGGCTTCGCGCACCTGCTCCACCTGCTCATCCACGGCTTCGCGCACGCCTTCGAGTTCAATGAGCAGCACGGCGGCGGCATCCATGGGGTAGCCGGCGTGCGTGGCTTCCTCGACCATGCGGAGCATCACGCCATCGAGCATTTCGACCGCAACGGGGGTGATTGCGCGCGCGGTGATCTCAGCGACGGTTTCCCCGGCATCCTCGGCGGAGTTGTAGACGGCCAGCACGGTCTTGACGTGCTCCGGCTTGCGCATGAGACGCAGCACCACTTTCGTCACGAGAGCCAGCGTGCCTTCGGAACCCGTAAGGAAGCCTGTGAGGTCGTAGCCCGGGAGATCGAGTTCCTTGCCGCCGGTGGTGAAGATCGTCCCGTCCGGCAGAACGGCTTCGAGGCCGAGCACGTGGTTGGTGGTGACGCCGTAGGCCAGCGTGTGGGGGCCTCCTGCGTTTTCCGCCACGTTGCCGCCGATCGTGCACGCTTTCTGGCTGGAAGGATCCGGCGCAAAGAAGTAGTTGCGCCCCTGGACCGCGAGAGTGACATCGAGATTCACCACTCCGGGTTCCACCACGGCGCGCTCGTTTTCGACGTCGAGCGCCAGGATGCGGTTCATTCGCGCAAACGCGACCATCACACCGCCATCCACCGGGATGGCGCCGCCGCTGAGACCGGTGCCGGCCCCGCGACCGATCACGGGAACGCCGTGACGGTGCGCGATTCGGACGAGGTTCACGACGTCCTGAGTTGAGCGAGGGAAAACGACGAGGTCCGGGCGGCCGCGGTCCACACTGCCGTCATATTCGTAGAGCAGGAGGTCTTCCGGGCTGTCGAGGTAACCGCGCGGGCCTATGGCCGCAATGAATTCCTGTCTTGCCCGTTCCGGGATCATGAGGCCAGCAATGCTTTGACGCGGGCCAGCATGGCTTCATCGGTCCAGTTCGTGGGCCCGATGATCTTTTCCACCACGCGCCCGTCGCGGTTGATGATGTAGGTCTCCGGGTACTTAAATGTGCCGTACTCGGTGCTGATCTTCGACTCGGGATCGCGTGCGGTCTGGAAGGCGATTTTCGTCTTCGCGAGGAAGTTCCGGTATGCGCTCTGGCTTTGGTCCACGCTCACGCCGAGCACCACTACGCCCTTGTCGGCGAGTTGTTTTTGGAACTGGTCGAGCGAGGGGATCTCCTCGATGCAGGGAGGGCACCAGGTGGCCCAGAAATTCAGGACGAGCAGCTTGCCTCCGAAATCGGAGCGCGTGACGGTTCTACCGGCATCGGTGGCGATGGAGAAATTGGGCGCGGTATCACCCGCGACGATCACGTTCTCTCGAAACGTGCCGGCAACCACCCAAACGAGAACGGCGACACAAAGAACGATCAAACCTCTGAGTACCTTTTCTGTTTTGACGGCTGCCATCGGGAAATCCTATCATTTTAGTGTAGCCTTTTTCCCTCCCAGCCGATTTGTGAACCCATTCGGATCTGGAGATCATCTTATTGCTTGGGCCGCCTCGTGGACGGCGGAACTGAAGATGTTGATAACGAAACGGGTGGAGTTTTCGGCATCGCACGTCTGCCGTATTCCGGAGTTGTCCGAAGAAGAGAACCGCGCGCTGTACGGGGAAGCTGCGAACCCCCACGGCCATGGCCACAACTACATCGTCGAAGTTACTTTGGAAGGTACGCCCGATGCTGTGACCGGGATGATTTTCGACCTCAAGCAACTTAAGGACGTGTTGAACCGGGAAGTCGTGGAGCCGATGGACCACCGTTTTCTGAACTACGAGGTGCCCCCGTTCGAGCGTGTGGTGCCGACGACCGAAAACCTGGCGAGGGAGATCTGGCGCCGCGTAGAGCGTCCCTTGGGGGCGGCCGGCGCGCGGCTGCATGCGGTGCGGGTGTGGGAATCCGAGGATCTGTATGCCGAGTTTCTGGGGGGATCGGAGTGATTCGACTCGCGAGGCGGTATCGCTTTTCGGCGTCGCACCGCCTGCATTCCGAGCAGCTTTCGGAGACGGAAAACCGCGCGCTGTACGGAAAATGTAACAATTCCCACGGGCATGGGCACGATTACATGCTTGAGGTGAGCGTGCGAGGCCCGGTAGAGGAACGCACGGGACGGGCGGTGGATCTGGGGGCTCTCGACGCTCTCGTCCGCCGCGAGGTGGTGGCGGCGTTCGACCACAGGAATCTGAACCGAGAGGCGCCGGAATTCGCCGGTGTCGTCCCGACCACGGAGAATCTGGTGGCCGCTGTGGAGCGGAGGCTTCGCCGCAACTGGCGCGAGGCGTTTCCCGGCGAGTGGCCGCGGCTGGACAGAATCCGGATCGAGGAGACGAGGCGGAACGGGTTCGAAGCGAGGCTTTGATGAAGACCGAAACGATTGTGAAGGTGATTACGCCCAAGGAGGAAGGCTCGATCGCGACGTTGATGCGAACGGTTCTGCACGAGCTCGGGGAGAACCCGGAGCGCGAAGGCCTGCTGAGGACGCCCGACCGTGTCGAGAAGGCGTTGCGATACCTGACCAGCGGGTACAACAAGGATCTGCGGCAGATCATCAACGGCGCCATGTTCACCGTGAAGTACGACGAGATGGTGATCGTCAAGGACATCGAGTTTTTCAGTCTCTGCGAGCATCACCTGCTGCCGTTCTTCGGGAAGATCCACGTCGCTTACCTGCCCAAAGACAAGGTTGTGGGGCTGAGTAAAATTCCGCGGATTGTCGATATGTTTGCGCGCCGGCTGCAGCTTCAGGAGCGGCTCACGCAGGAGATCGCGCAATCGCTGGAGGACGTGCTCGAGCCGCTGGGCGTCGGCGTCGTATGTGAAGCGCGGCACTTCTGCATGATGATGCGCGGCGTTGAGAAGCAGCATTCGGGTGCCGTGACGAGCGCAATGCTCGGGGCGTTCCGTACGCGCAAGAAGACGCGAGACGAGTTCCTGTCCCTCGTGCGGCCGGGTTCGAGCGCCATCTGAAGCGAGCGGCCCGCATGGTAGCATTTGCTTAAATGATCGAGAACTTCCGCCACTTTGAAGTACGAGATTCCTTCGGCCAGGTGTGGGGCGTGGAGTTTCTTTGGCTGCAAACAGCCATTTCCATCCGGCACAGCGATTCGGTGGATGTGAAGTTCGCACTCACGAGCGGCGCCGAGCGGGTGGAGAAGGTGATCGCGCTTTCCAACCCGGATCTGCTCGCGATCAGCCGGGCAGCGGGGCGGCCGATCACGGACCCCTGGTGCTCCCGGCTTGCCGCGCTTCACCTGGCCCGCGTCATCGAGACGGGCGAGGACATGGAGAAGGCCCTCATCAATGTTCGCGCAGACGATCTCGAAGCTCACAGTGCCCAGCTTCGTAAGCGCGCTGCCGTCGCGTGAGTTTGCTGCACTCGCAGGCTTTGAAAGGTTCAGCCGGTCCGCGAGCGCCCCGCCATAACCTGGGCATGGTTGAGGGCTGAGACCAGCGCTACGCCCCCGACAATGTTGCCGATCAAAGTTGGGAGTGCATACCCGAACGCATAGCGGGTCCATGCGAGTCCGCCCTCGGCAACCAGGTACATCACCTCAACCGATCCGGCAATGATGTGCGGAAAGCGTCCGACCGCGACGAAGTAAGTGCAGATGATCACGACCGCCACACGGCTGTGATGAGCGACCGGCAGCATCCAGACCATCAGTGCGATGAGCCATCCGGCAAAAATCCCGCGGAGCAAGGTGACGCCGAAAGAGTGCCGGATCGCTTCCTGGCCGATGTGGTGGAACGCCAGGCGGATTTCGGGATCAAAGGCATCGGTCTTCCCCAATACGAGGGCGAGCATAAAGGCGCCTACCAAGTTGGCTGCGAGCACGACCACCCAGAGCCGGGCCACGTTCAGCAGGGTTGAGCGGTTGCGGCGCGCGAGCAGAGGAATGATGCCGGTCAGCGTGTTCTCCGTGAAGAGTTGCTGCCGGGCAAGGATCACTACAAGGAAGCCGAGAGAATAGCCGAGCTTCGCGATGAGGGGACGCCATGACTGGTCGGGCAAATGCGCCCGCAGCAATCCTTCGCCAATCAGAGAAAAGCCCATCGAAAGGCCGGCAGCCAGTCCGGACCACCAGAGCGCCTCGGACGGCCTGCGCAACTCCTCGTCGCCCTCGCGACGGATCGCTTCGTGCACCTCGTGCGGGCGGACGGCCTGGCGGCGCGAGACGTCCTGTTCTTCCTTGGCGCTCAGTTCGGCCTTGGACCGTATTTGATCTTCCGGCTGATGCTGATCCGGAACTTGCATCGCTTCTTTCCCTGGTAGCGTGCGGTCCGTGCGGCGCAAGCACTTCAATCATAGCGGGCGGGCAGTGAACCTTGGCGAGCGAGGGAATTCTGAATCGTTTGATAATAAGAGGAAGGGGATCCGGTGGAGCGACACATCTGTATCCATGGGCACTTTTACCAGCCGCCGCGTGAGAATCCATGGCTTGAGGCAATCGAGCTGCAGGACTCGGCGTATCCGTATCACGACTGGAACGAGCGGATCAATGCCGAATGCTATGCGCCGAACTCCGCCTCGCGAATTCTGGATGGGCAGGGCCGCATCGAAAGCATTCTCAATAACTACGCGCACATCAGCTACAACTTCGGCCCGACGCTGATGGCGTGGATGCAGGACCAGTCGCCCGAGACATACAAGTTGGCGATCGATGCCGACCGGCTGAGTGCGGCTCGGTTTTCGGGGCACGGATCGGCGCTGTCCCAAACGTACAACCACATGATCATGCCGCTGGCGAACCTGCGGGACAAGTACACGCAGGTTCGCTGGGGCATTCGCGACTTCGAGCACCGGTTTGGCCGGCGGCCGGAGGGGATGTGGCTTCCGGAGACGGCCGTCGATCTTGAGACTCTGGAAATTCTGGCTGAGCACGGAATCCAGTTCACCGTGCTCTCGCCTTACCAGGCAAAGCGCGTGCGGCAGAAGCGGCGTCCCTGGCGCGACGTCACCGGCGGCCAGATCGACCCGACGATGGCGTATCGGCTGCGCCTGCCCTCGAGGCGCAAAATCGCATTGTTCTTCTACGACGGGCCGATCTCGCGCGCCGTTGCGTTTGAGCGGCTGCTCGACAGGGGCGAATACCTGGCAGGCAGGCTGATGGGCGCGTTCTCCGACGCGCGTCCATGGGCGCAGTTGGTTCACATCGCGACGGACGGAGAGACGTACGGCCACCATCACCCGCTCGGAGACATGGCGCTCGCCTATGCGGTGAAGTACATCGAGGAGAACGGGCTCGCCAACCTTACCAACTACGGCGAGTTTCTGGAAAAGCACCCGCCGACGCACGAGGTTCAGATCTACGAAAACACCGCATGGAGCTGCGCACACGGCATCGAGCGCTGGCGCAGCAGTTGCGGGTGCAACAGCGGAGGCAATGCGGGATGGAACCAGGACTGGCGGCTGCCGCTCCGCGAAGCGCTCGACTGGCTGCGAGACAGCGTCGCCCCCTACTACGAAGCGAAGGGGCGCGAATTCCTGAAGGATCCCTGGGCCGCGCGGGACGAATACATCGACGTCATTCTTGATCGCACGCCCGAGAGTCGCGCCCGGTTCTTCACCCGGCACGCCGGCCGCCCGCTCACGGGCGCCGAGGAGATCGCCGCTCTCAAACTGCTCGAGCTCCAGCGGCACGCGATGTTGATGTACACGAGTTGCGGATGGTTCTTCGATGAACTGTCCGGCATCGAGACCGTGCAGGTGATCCAGTATGCCGGCCGCGTGCTGCAGCTTGCCAGGGAACTCGGCGGCCCCGATCTGGAAGCTCCGTTCCTGGAGCGGCTCGAATGCGCCGCGAGCAACATCCCGGAGCATCAGAACGGACGCGTCATTTTCGAGAAGTTCGTGCGGCCGGCGATGGTGGACCTGGAGAAAGTGGGCGCGCACTATGCCGTGAGCTCCATTTTCCAGGACGGGCAGCAACAAGGGCGTATTTACTCCTACTCCGTAACTTGTCCCGACTCCCGCCTGCTCACGGCCGGCAAGAGGCAGTTCTCGCTCGGGAAGCTGAAGGTCACCTCCGAGGTCACGCAGGAATCGGCCGTCGTGACGTTCGGAGTCGCGCATTTGGGCGACCACACGGTCGCGGGCGGCGTGCGGTCGTATGTCGGAGAGGCCGCATATATCGAGACCCTCGAGCGCATGACGAAGGTCTTCCGACAGGGCGATTTTCCGGAACTGATCCGGGCGGTGGACCGCGAATTCGGTCCGGGGGCCTACTCGCTGAAGCTCCTGTTCCGGGACGAGCAGCGCAAGATTTTGCGGCAGATCCTGGCTGCGAGCATGTCGGAGGCGGAAACTGCTTACCGTCACATCTACGAAAGCAATGTCGGGCTGGCGCGTCTGCTCGCAAGCATAGGGATGCCGCAGCCCAAGAGTCTGGAGATCGCCGCCGAGGTGACTCTGAACAACGATTTGCGCCGTGAGTTCGAGCAGGAGCAACTGGACCTGGGCCGCATAGCAGCGCTGGTCGAGGAAGCGCAGATCGCGAAGGTTCCGTTCGACTCCGCAACGCTCGACTTCGCGCTGCGCCATACGCTGGAGCGAATGGCCGGGCGGTTGGCAGTGAATCCCGAAGATGCCGGTCTGCTGGAGGCGCTCGAAGGGGCCGCACGGATGACGCGCTCTCTGCCCTTCGAGGTGGTGCTTTGGAGGGTTCAAAACATCTACTACCAACTGATGCTCACGGTGTTTCCCGGTTTTTTGAGCAGAGCGGCGAACGACGGCCATGCCAAGAATTGGGTACGGCAGTTCCGCAGTCTCGGCGAGAGACTGGGAGTCCGGGTTGACTGACGTGGGCGCTCTTCGCATTCCCGTTTCCACCTACCGGATTCAGTTCAGCCTTGGCTTTCGCTACCTGGATGGGCGCGATCTCGTGCCGTACCTGAACGCGCTCGGGATCACGGACCTGTACTCGTCTCCGCGATTCAAGGCGCGCCGGGCAAGCCCCCACGCGTACGACGTGGCCAATCCTCTGCGCATCAACTCCGAACTCGGCACCGAGGAGGAATTCGAGGAACTGGCCGGAAAGCTGCGGAACTACGGCATGGGGCTCGTGCTCGATATCGTGCCGAACCACATGGCGACGAGTCCGGAGAATCCCTGGTGGATGGACGTGCTGGAAAACGGCAAGGATTCTCTCTACGCCCACCACTTCGCGATCGATTGGCGGCGTGGGCGTCTTAAATCGAGCGGGCCGGAGAAGATCGTGCTTCCGATTCTGGGCGATCTCTACGGCGCGGTGCTCGAAAAGCGGCAATTCAGCCTCAAGCTCGACGAGAACGGCTTCTTCGTCACGTATTTCGATCACCGGCTGCCGCTCGATCCGAAGAGCTACCCGATGGTGCTCGAGCAATGCGGAATCGAGGGGCCGGAAGTCAGTACACTTCTGAAGACTCTCGATGAGTTGCCCGCTGGCGATCCGGCGAAAGCAGCGGAACGGCACCGCACGATCCAGGAGATCAAGCGGGACCTGTGGCGGCTTTATAACGACAACGCCGCATTCAAGAAATCGCTCGACGACTGCCTGATCGATGCCGCCGGGGCAGACGGAAATCCCAGAAGTATCGACCTGCTGGACCGCGTTCTCGACCGGCAGTCCTACCGCGTGGCCTACTGGCGGATGGCTTCCGAGGAACTGAACTACCGCCGCTTTTTCGATATCAACGACCTGATCGGCGTGCGCGTCGAGGAACCGGACGTCTTCGACTCGCGGCACATGGAGGTCAACGGACTCGTGAAAACAGGCCGCGTGACCGGTCTGCGGGTGGACCACATTGACGGCCTGCGGAATCCGGGCGTCTACCTCCGGCGATTGCGGACGACTGCCGCGGGGGACTCCGGATTTTACGTGATTGTTGAGAAGATTCTGGGCGCCGAAGAGGAGTTGCCGCAGGACTGGGAAGTATTCGGCACCACCGGGTACGAATACCTCAATTATCTGAACGGACTGTTCGTCAGCGCCGACGGAATCAAGGTGCTGGGCGACATTTACCGCCGCTTCACCGGCTTCGAAGAAGATTTTGCCCGCGTGCGGTACGCACGCAAGAAGCAGATCATGAACGAGTCGTTCCCGGGGGAGGTGCGCGCGCTCGGGTTTCATCTCGGCCGGCTTGCGGCAAAGGACCGGTTCGCCCGCGACCTTTTGCTGGAGTCCCTTGTTCAGGCCATGGTGGAGGTGGTTGCGTGCCTGCCCATATACCGCACCTACGTGCACGATTTCCGGGTCTCCCCCCGCGACAGGAGGTTTCTCGAACAAGCGCTGGATGCGGCCGAACACACCTCGGGCGAGTCCGGAGCGGAAGCGTTCGCGTTTCTCAGGCGCGTGCTGTTGCTCGACATTCCTCATTACATTGAGAACCGGCGCGAATGGGTGGAATTCGTGATGAGCTGGCAGCAGTTTACCGGGCCTGTGATGGCGAAGGGTTTTGAAGATACGGCGTGTTACGTATACAACCGCCTCGTCTCGCAGAACGAGGTGGGCAGCGACCCGGTGCAAGCCGACCTGCCGCCCGGCCAGGAAGAGTTCCACCGCCGGAACCTGGCGCGTGTCGAACGGCAGCCGCACACGCTGAACGCGACGTCCACCCACGACACCAAGCGAAGCGAAGACGTTCGGGCCCGCATCAATGTCCTTTCAGAGATTCCGCGGCTGTGGGCCAGGCGCGTGACACGGTGGGGCGAGTGGAACGGCATGCACAAGCAGCTGGTTGGAGGTCAACCGGCGCCGGACCGCAACGACGAGTACATGGTCTATCAGAATATGATCGGCGCGTGGCCGCTCGCCGCGGAGGAGTCGCCCGGCTTTGCCGATCGCCTCAAGAACTACGCGCAGAAAGCCGTCCGCGAAGCGAAGAACCACACAAACTGGCTCTCTCCGAACCAGGCATATGAAAACGCGTTGCTGTCCTTCATCGATTGCATTCTTTCGCCCGGGGAAGACAACGTCTTTCTGAAAGACTTCATCACGTTTCACAAGCGGATTGCCCCGGCCGGCGCGGTCAACTCGATGGCGCAGACGCTGCTGAAGATCGCCTCTCCCGGAGTGCCGGATTTCTATCAGGGAACCGAGTTGTGGGACTTCAGTCTCGTCGATCCGGACAACCGGCGTCCGGTCGATTTCACGCGGAGAGGCGCGCTGCTCGATGAGATCAGGCGAGCCGAGGCGCAGGACCTCGCTGCGCTCATTCGGGACCTGTGCGCACACTGGGAGGACGGCCGGATCAAGCTGTATCTGATTTACAAGGCGCTCAACTTCCGCCGGGCACATAGGGAACTGTTCCAGCACGGCGAGTACATCGGCCTGAGCGGTGACGAGCACGCGTGCGGTTTCGTGCGCCGGATCGATGAGGAGTGGGTGCTGGTCGCCGTGCCGCGGCTCATCGCATGTCTCGCGCCCGCGCGGAAACGGTTGCTGCACCCGAACCTGTGGGGCAACGCCGCGCTGAGACTCCCTGCAGGCGCGCCGAAGCAGTGGCGAGACGTGTTCACGGGCGAGGAGATCACGCTAACCGGAGACGAGGTGCGGCTCGCCGACGCGTTCGCGTCGTTTCCGGCGGCGCTGATGGTGGCGGCGAGTATCGAAATAGAGGCCAGAGCATGAACAAACTCACACCGTTTCTGTAGTTCAACGACAACGCCGAAGACGCCGCGGAGTCTTATCTCTCGGTATTTCCCGAAGCCAAAAAGGTGGGCGAGCTCCGTTCGAACGGCCCGCCGGAAAGATCGCGACCATTGCCATCGAACTTATGGGCCAGCAAATGACCTTCCTCAACGGAGGCCCCGCGCAGGCGTTCACGCCGGCCTTCTCGTACTCCGTTGCATGCAAGGACCAGGCCGAGATCGACCGCTACTGGGACAAGCTGCTTGAGGGTGGCAAGCCCATGGCCTGCGGCTGGCTGACCGACAAGTTCGGCCTGTGCTGGCAGATCGTGCCGGAGAAGATTGGCGAGATCCTGAAGCATCCCAAAGCGATGGCCGCGATGATGCAGATGGTGAAGTTCGACATCGCCACCCTGGAGGCCGCGGCGAAGGAGTAACGGGCCGGCTCTCTCTTTCGTGGGGCAGACGATCGTTTTCTGTCGTCTGCCGCGCTCGCAGGCCACAAAACACGATGGCCTGCGCCACAAGGCACCCCCCCAGATATGCCTGGACGCTACACACCCGCCAGCGCCTTCTCGACTGCGCGCAACGTTATAGGCTTCGTGATATAGGAATTCATCCCCGCTTCCAGGCACGCGGCTAGTTCGGTTGGGGTAGCGCCTGCCGTCACCCCGATGATAGGCACACCCGAGCGACCGTTGTTCATCGCGCGAATCCGTCTGGTTGCTTCGAGACCATCGATACCTGGCATTTGTACGTCCATCAGAACCACATCAAAGCAGCCGTCGCAAACGCGCTGGATGACGTTTTCACCGTCCTCAGCAACCTCGAACGAATGCCCGCGGACCTTCAGCATTTGGCCAAGCACCTTTTGATTGACCCGATTGTCCTCGGCTATCAAAACGCGCAAAGGGGCGCGAACGGGCGCCTCGGGCCTACTCCGCTCGCACGACACAGGTCCGGAGGACAGCGCGAATCCGGCGGTAAAGTGAAAGGCGCTTCCGCGACCCGGTGCGCTTTCCGCCCAGATTCTCCCTTCCATCAATTTCACGATATCGGAGCAGATAGCGAGCCCCAATCCCGTGCCACCGAAGCGCCGGGTAATCGAACTGTCGGCCTGGGAGAACGCGTCAAAGATGGAGGCGAGTTTGTCAGTGGGAATTCCGGGGCCGGTATCCTCGACCACGAAGCGCAGCCGGGCGCGCTGCGCCGTGCCCGGTTCACCGGTTACAGACACCCGGACGGAGCCGGCGACTGTAAACTTCACTGCATTGGACAACAGGTTTACAAGAACCTGGCGCAACCGCCCTGGGTCGCCATTGAGCCAGAGGGGGACATCGGGCGCAACGGAGGCCGTCAGGCTCAATCCCTTATCGGCGACCTGAGCGGCAAATGGGTGCAGCGCGCGTTGCACAACATCGCGAAGCTCGAAATCCACAGCCTCGAGTCCCAGCTTTCCGGCCTCCGCCTTTGCATGATCCAAGAGATCGTTAAGAAGGGCCAATAATACTTCGGCCGAGTCACGTGCATAACCCAGATTGCGGCGCTGCTCCGCCGAGAGTTCCATTCTCATGACGAGTTCCATCATCCCGAGGACGCCGTTCATCGGCGTACGAATCTCATGGCTCATTTTCGCCAGGAACTCGCTCTTCGCCCGACTCGCCGACTCCGCCGCGGTTCTGGCTTCGTGCAGTTCGTCGGCACGCCTCCGGAGCCTCTCCTCGGCAGCCACATTGCGCCGATACTCCGCGTTCTGGCGGAAAGTATCGAGCAACGTGTAGATCGCGAACAGGGTAGTGGCAGCGGCCGCAACACGGCCGTCGCGGCCGCCAGCGAGCAGACTCGCCGCGACAATCGGCGCCAGGATCGAAAGTTGAAACCCGATTGCTATAGGGAGATTGGGTGCGATGGTCGTTACGCCGGAGGCCGCGCACGTCATCGCGAAGACGCAGAGCAGGAGCGTGTTCGAACTAGCGAACCCATAGTGCCGGACGACGAGGGCTGCGTAAAGTCCAGTTGGAGCAGAAAGCAGGTATGCGGATACGCCAATCAGCCAAAGCGGCAGTCCGGTTGGCTCGGAAAGGCGATAGCGAAAGCGGACCACAAGCACGGCTCGGGCGGTCAACCTCAGAGTGAGAATGAACAGGAATGCAGCCGTAGCGACCGGCAACTCACTGCGCAGATCCGTCCCAAAAAAAAGGACACCGAGGGCAAGGACGTTTCCGATAGGGCCCGCGAAGGAGCGGCGCAACAGGTCGGCCACCGTACGCACCCGGCCCGCAGGGTGGCCGATGGGCTCCGCCTGCGACTTAGGTATCAGGCTGGAGTCGCAGCGATGCCGACCCGAAATGGATGCGTACGCCAACGATGCATATCGGCCATAACCGCGAGAACTCCTGATTAACGGAGGTCCAAGTCACGCCGCGAACGGATAGGTGGAACAGTATTCGGGTATGCCGGTTCCTGGTGTGACCCGCACCGACCGCTACGCTGCGTAACGCTTGAAAATCAGGCAGCCGTTCGTGCCGCCGAACCCGAAAGAGTTCGACAGCGCGTAATCGATGCGCGTGGGACGTTCGGTATTCGGCACGTAATCGAGATCGCAGGCGGGGTGATCGGGGAATTCGTAGTTGATCGTGGGCGGTGCGATCTGGTCGCGGATGGCGAGCACGGTGATTCCGGCTTCGAGTCCGCCGGCTGCGCCTAGCAGATGACCCGTCATGGACTTAGTGGAGCTGACGGCCAGCTTGTAGGCGTGGTCGCCGAAGCAGCGCTTGATTGCCTTGGTTTCCACGCGGTCGCCCACATCGGTCGAGGTGCCGTGGGCGTTGATGTAGTTGATGGCGGAGGGCTCTATGGCCGCATCGCGCAGCGCATTCCGCATGACGCGGAAGGCTCCGTCGCCATCTTCGGGCGGAGCGCTGATGTGGAATGCGTCGCCGCTCATTCCATAGCCGACAATCTCGGCGAGAATCGGTGCGCCGCGGCGCTCGGCCGTTTCCATTTCCTCGAGTACGAGAACACCGGCGCCTTCACCGACAACGAAGCCGTCGCGGCACTTGTCCCATGGCCGGCTGGCTTTTTCCGGTTCGTCGTTGCGGGTCGACAGGGCCCGCATGGCGGCGAATCCACCGACGCCCATGCGCGAGATGGCGCCTTCCGCGCCGCCGCAGATCATCACGTCGGCATCCCCACGCTGGATCAGGCGGAACGAATCGCCGATTGCGTGGGCGCTGGTTGTGCAGGCGGTGGCGGTGGCCGAGTTGGGCCCTTTGGCTCCCGTTCGTATGGAAACGTAGCCGGAGGCTAGGTTTACGATTGTGGCCGGGATGAAGAACGGCGAGATACGCTTCGGCCCGTGTGCCAGCAATTGCTCGAATTCGCGTTCAATCACCTCGAACCCGCCGATTCCGCTGCCTATATAGATACCGACGCGTTCGGCATTTTCCTCGGTGACCTTTACTCCCGAAGCAGACAGGGCGAAATCCGACGCAGCGATAGCGAACTGGATGAATCGCCCCATCTTCTTGAGCTCTTTTCGTTCCACCCACTTCTCGGGCTGGAACCCTTTGACTTCTCCGGCGATCCGGCACGGAAACGCCGAAGCATCAAAGGCAGTGATCGGGGCAATGCCGCTGCGCGAGTTGCGAATGGCCTCCCAAGTCTGTTCGGTCCCGACACCCACTGGGGACACCAATCCGACACCTGTAACGACGACCCTGCGCGACAAGGTACGCTCCTCTTCTGGAAAACCGGATATGGGCTGACTGGTCCTACTTCTTCGCCATCTTGCCTTCGATATAATCGACGGCATCCTTTACGTTAGCTATCTTCTCGGCGTCCTCATCGGGGATGTCGAGGTCGAACGCCTCCTCGAACGCCATAATGAGTTCAACGATATCCAAAGAGTCTGCGCCGAGGTCGTCGACGAATGACGCGGTGGCGTCCACTTGCGCTTCGTCGACCCCAAGCTGCTCGACTATGATCTGCTTGACCTTCTGCTCAACCGACATGAAACCTCCAGAATGTGTTCAAACTCAATGATTCTAGCGACGTTCGCGCCCGTCCGCAACTACGTTCCCGGCAGCCCCCGCCAGGGTTTTACAATTGGGCTATGTGGGGGCACTTCTTAGCCGTCGCCGCGCTTGCCGCCGGTCTCCAACCGGCGCAGCAGACTTCTGCCGGCGAAATGCAGAGCATTCTCGCCCGCGTTTCCGAGGAAGCCGACGTATTCCGCGCCAATGCGCCCAAAATGCTGGCCGAAGAGACCCTGGTGCAAAGGGCGCTCAAGCCGCCCCGGCGGTTCCGGCCGCGTATTGGCGCCGCCGCCGTCACAGCTCCCAAACCAGAGTATCGCACTCGGGAGATCGTTTCGGAGTACGGATTCTCCAGTTTTAAGGATTCTCCCAACGCCCTTCACGAATTTCGCCAGGTTGTTACCGTGGACGGGCGCCGGGTTTCGTCGCAGCAGGACGCCCGGCGTTCCCTCGCCATCGGCATGCGGTCGGAAGACGACGAAGTGAAAAAGCGCATGCTGGAGCGGTTCGAGAAGCACGGGCTTGCCGGCGCCGCGGCCGACTTCGGGCAGGTGCTGCTGCTGTTCGGGCGGCGGCAACTGCAGGACTACGAGTTCCGTTCCGATGGCGAGGGGCGAATCGGCGCGGAGGCGGCATTGATTCTCACATTCCGTCAGCGCGGCGGGGGCGGGTCCCTGCTCATATTCGAAAAGCGCAAGGCACTGCATGTGCCCCTCGACGGCCGGCTCTGGGTTCGCCGCGCGGACTCGCGCCCATTGCGCGTGGAGCTGTCTTCGACTCGGAAGGAAGGAAATACCGAGATCCGCGACGAGGCCACTGTGGACTACACGGTGAACGCGCACGGGGTATCCGCGCCTGTTTCCGTCACGCACAGGGAGTTCTCCGGTGGCACGCTGGTCGTCGAGAACGTGTTCCAGTACTCGCCCTTCCGGGTATTCTCGGTGGACGCCGAAATCAAATTTCAATGATTATCTACCTTCACGGCTTCGCTTCCGGCCCCGGATCGAGGAAAGCGCAGTTCTTCCGCGAACGGCTGAGTTCGCATGGGATCGACGTGCTGATTCCGGACCTTTCCGAGGGCCGTTTCGAGGACCTGACAATTACCGGACAGTTGGGCGTAATTGAGCGGGCAGCGGCCGGGCGGCCGGTTTCGCTGATCGGTTCGAGCATGGGCGGATATCTCGCGGCCCTCTACGCGGCTCGCCATCCGGAGGTGGAGCGGCTCGTGCTGATGGCGCCCGCATTTGAGCTTGCGAAGCGCTGGACGGAGTGGTTGGGCGACGGTCAGTTTGAGGACTGGAAGCGGAGGGGATATCTGTCGTTCTTCCACTTCGCGGAGGGGCGTGAGCGCAGGCTCAACTACGGAATCATCGAAGACGCCGCGAAGTACGAGGACTACCCGGAAGTCGCACAGCCCACCCTTGTGTTCCACGGCCGGCTCGACGCCACGGTGAAATGCGATCTCTCCGAACGCTTCCGCGCCGCCCGGCCCAACGTTGAGCTGGTGCTGCTCGACGACGGCCACGAGCTTCTTGATTCGCTCGAGACGATCTGGACCGGCGCCCGGAGATTCCTGGGGTTCTGAGCTTGTGATATATTCCGTCCTGGAATTCTCCAGGAGGAACCATGAACGAACGGCGGACGGCGGAGCGGCGCGACTTCCTGAAGGCCGCGGCGACGGGGGTACTCATCCTCAAGCCGGAGACGGTATTTGGCAGTCAGGCGAACTCGACGGTTGAGGTTGGGCTGGTCGGGTGCGGAGGGCGCGGCAATTGGGTCGGCGCGTTCTTCCCCGAATTTGCGGGCGCGCGAATCGTTGCGGTGGCCGAGGTGATCAAGGATCGCCTGGAAAGCACGCGCAAGACTTTCAAAGTTGACCCGTCGCGGGCTTACTACGGGCCGGACGCCTACGGCGAACTGGCGGCATCGAAACTCGACGGCGTGGTGATCGAGACGCCGCCGTACTTCCATCCCGAGCAGGTGCGCGCCGCGGTGGACGCAGGCAAGCACGTGTATCTGGCGAAGCCTGTGGCCGTGGACGTGCCCGGGTCGAAGAGCATCCTCGAGAGCGGGAAGAAAGCGGCTGCAAAGAAACTCAGTTATCTGGTCGATTTCCAGACACGGTCCCAGCCGGTGTTTCAGGAGGCTGCGAAACGCGTGCATCGCGGCGATATCGGCAAGCCCGTCTTCGCGCAGGTGCTCTACTATGCGGGCCGGCCGTCGAAGGATAAGTGGCAGCCGGGAATGGATCCCGGGCAGGGACGTATCCTGAATTTCTACATGGACCGCGTGCTCGGCGGGGACATTATCGTCGAGCAGAACATTCACGTCATCGACGTGGCGAACTGGTACCTGCAGGGCCATCCGGTAAGGGCGTTCGGAACGGGCGGACGCACCGATTGGAAGGGCACCGGCTACGATGCCGGCGATGCGTGGGACCACTTCCTGGTGACTTTCTGGTATCCAAACGGCGTGCAGGCGGATTTCAGCTCGAACCAGCTCACTAACAGCTTCTCCGATTTGTGCGTGCGCGTGTTCGGCATTAACGGCGCCGTCGATTCGCACTACGGCGGGCTTGTGCGCATCACTGGAGACAACGCCTGGATGGGAGCCGAAAAGGACGACACCTTCCGGCAGGGTGCTATCAACAACGTGAAGGCGTTTGTCGAGAGCATCCGGACAGGCAAGCCGCTGAACAACGCTGAACAGGCGGTGGAGAGCAACCTGACCGCGATCCTGGGCCGCATGGCCGCGTACCAGGGCCGGATGGTGACCTGGGACGAGATGATGAAATCCACCGAGAAGTACGAAGCGAACCTGAAGCTGCAGTGGTAGGTCACAAAAGGGTCAGCCATCAGGTTGACCCCTTTTTGACACAATGGGGGCATATGAGGGTTTTGTTGTTCAGCGGAAAGGGGGGCGTGGGGAAAACGAGCCTTGCTGCCGCTACCGGTGTGCGGCTTTCGCAGTTGGGATACCGCACTATGGTCATGAGCATCGACCCGGCGCACAGCCTCGCCGATTCGTTCGATCTCGAGACCGATCTCTTCCACGCCAGGACTTCCGACCCCTTTCCCATCGACGACCGCCTCTCCATTCAGGAATTGAACATCCAGAAGGAGATCAAGAGGCACTGGCAGGAGATCTCGTCCTACGTCATTTCGGTGCTGCGCACCACGGGCATCAGCGGAGTTCAGGCCGAGGAACTCGCGATTCTTCCCGGCATGGAAGAACTCAGCGCGATGATGTACATCAACCAGTACCGGCGCGAGGAGACCTACGACGTCATCGTGCTCGACGCCGCGCCAACGGCTGAATCCATGCGCTTCATCAGCATGCCTACGACGCTCGACTGGTACATGAAGCACATCTTCCCGTTCCAGAGGAGCCTGCTCAAGGCGGTCCGCCCGATCGCGAATCGGGTAGCGCCGTTCGAACTGCCCGCCGACAGCTACTTCGTCAATATCCGCGACCTGTTCGAGAAGTTGGAGGGCGTGGATGAGGTGATGGAAGACCCGCAGGTGACCAGTGTCCGCCTGGTCACGAACCCCGAGAAGATGGTTTTGCGCGAAACGCAGCGGGCCTTCGTCTACTTTTCCCTGCATGGACTGACGGTGGATACGGTAGTCGTCAACCGCGTGCTGCCGCGTGAAGTTTCCGACGCCTGGTTCGATGAATGGCGCGTCTCCCAGGAGCGCACGCTACAGGAAATTGAGGATTACTTCGCTCCGGTGCCCACCAAGCGCGTGCCTCTGTTCACTCACGAGGTGCTCGGCCGGAAAAGGCTGGAGGAACTGGCCGCCGTGCTGTATGCTGAGGGGGAAGATCCGGCGGCCGTGAGCCGGACGGAGAGGCCGTACACGTTCGGAAAGCAGAACGGGTTGTATGAAGTTCGTGTGCTGCTGCCTTTCGCCACCAAGGGCGAGGTGGGGCTGTTCAAAAAGGGGGATGAGCTTGTGATCGAGATCGGCACCTTCCGCCGCCACATCGGCCTGCCCACGTCCATGGCAGCTCTCGTGCCGACCCGTGCGAGGCTCGAACACCGGACCCTCACTGTCGAGATGAAGGAGATGGAAGTATGAACGAGCAACAGGCAAATCAACAACAGGCGGGCGCCCCCGCCGGCGAACGCTGCCTTTGCCGGGAAGCGATGGACCGGGTGCAGGATATGTTCTTCCCCAAGTCCCCGGCGGCCCGCATGCACCTCCGCAACTCACGAATCGAACTCCTGAAGGCGGTTCGCAGCCTGATCGACGACCGCATCGCATACCTGTCCGGCGCCGGCCAGCAAGGGACGAAAGTGAGCGTCGAATGAAGGAAGGCGACCTCGCCCCGGATATCGAACTCACTACGGACCGGGGCGACGCCCTCCGCCTCTCCAGCCTGCGCGGCAAAAAGGTGGTGCTCTATTTCTATCCCAGGGCGAGCACGCCGGGGTGCACCACGGAAGCTTGTGAGTTTCGAGATGCTTCAGGCGACTTCACGCGCCGTAACACCCTGATTGTCGGCGTTTCTCCGGACCGGCCCGCTGCCCAGCAGAAGTTCAAAGCCAACTACGATCTTCCCTTTACCCTACTCTGCGACGTTGATCGGACCGCTGCCGAAACCTACGGCGTGTGGAAAGAGAAGAACATGTATGGGAAGAAGGTGATGGGAATCGAACGTACCACTTTCGTTGTCGGTGAGGACGGGCGGATCGAGAGGATCTTCCTCAAGGTCAAGGCAAAGGGACACGCCGCTGAGGTTCTGGCGGCGGTCGGCTCTTGACCGGGAGCGGGCAGGGCGTGCCCGGCCCCTACAGCAGGGCCGGGCAGCGGATAGGTGAAATGGAGAACTACTGAGCCTTCGGCTCTTCCGCCTTCTTGGTGTCGGCCTTTTTCTTGCCAGCCTTCTTCGTCTTCTTCTCGGTCTTGGGCGCATCGGCCGGCGGCGGGGCCTGGGCGAACATCGGCGTCACGAGCGCGATGGCGAACATCGCGATAACGAGCTTCTTCATTTTATTGATCTCCTAAGATGCGGCGATTAGGCCGCTCAGGGGTATGATGCCTGTCTTGCTCGGGAAATGCGATAGCCCTCGCAGGCTAATCTGGATGCCAAAAGCTGAGGTGTTTTGCTTAACGTAAATTAATTGGTGCGGATAAGGGGCTGCCGGGCGAGATCTGTCCCTGCCGGCCCTGCGTAAGCAAAGCCGGGCAGGGACTCGCATGGAGGAACTACTGAGCCTTCGGCTGTTCGGCCTTCTTCTTGCTGGCCTTGTGGCCTTTCTTAGCGGCCTTCGTCTTCTCGGCCTTGGGCGCATCGGCTGCCGGCGGGGCCTGGGCGAACATTGGCGTCACGAGCGCGATGGCGAACATCGCGATAACGAGCTTCTTCATTTTATTGATCTCCCAAGATGCGGCGATTAGGCCGCTCAGGGGTATGATGCCAGTCTTGCTCGGGGAATGTGATAGCCCTCGCAGGCTAATCGGGATGCCAAAAGCTGAGGTGTTTTGCTTAACGTAAATTAATGGGTGCGGATAAAGGGCTGGCGGGCGAGATCTGTCCCTGCCCGCCCTGAGTAAGCAAAGCCGGGCAGGGACTTGGGTGCAGGAACTACTGAGCCTTCGGAGCTTCTTCCTTCTTGTTGGCCTTCTTCTTGCTGGCCTTCTTCTTTTTCGTCTTCTCAGCCTTGGGCTGGTCCTGCGCCGGCGGGGCCTGCGCGAACATCGGCGCGGTCAGCGAAATCGCGAACAGCGCAATCACGAGTTTCTTCATGTTGATACCTCCCAAACGATACGCCTTGAATACCGTTCAGTCCCATGATGCCGGTTGTGCTCAGGAAACACGATAGCCCTTCCGGGCTAACCAGGGTACCCAAAGTTCGGGTGCTCTGATGAACATAAATTAATATATTTATGGACCCGAAATTCGGGCGCAAATGTGGTTTACGACGGTAAGCTGCCCCACTACTCCTTCAGTTCGACGATGGTGGCGCCGGCGCCGCCCTCGTTCTGCGAGGCGGGGTAGAATTTCTCGACGCTCGGGTGTGCCGAGAGCAGTTCGGCGATGGCGCGCTTGAGGATGCCCATGCCGTGACCGTGGACGATGCGCACGCGGCTGACTGATGCCAGCACGGCGCTATCGAGGAACTTATCCACCTGATCGCGCGCTTCCTCCGCGCGCTGGCCGATGATGTTGATTTCGCGCACGCTCACGTAGCCGTCCGGACCCGCCGGCCGGAACGAGACGCCTTTCGGCAGCTTCGCGCCTTCGCCGGTTCCTGGGAGCACCTCGAGCACGTCATCGCGCGAGACCTGCATTTTGAGGAAACCGGCCTCCACTTCGAGCCGGTCCTCGCCGAGAAGCCGCCGCACCCGTGCGGGTTCGCGAACGTTTTTCAGGCGCACGCGCGCCCCCTCGAGGATCTTGAGCGGCGCGGCGCCCTCCTGCGCATCGGCCCTGGCCGAGAGCACGGTGGTTTCGATCTCCTCGCGCAGTTCCCGCTTCACTTTCGCGACGTTGCGCTGCGCCTGCGCGGCCGCCTTCTTTTGATCGCCGGAGCTTGCAATTTTATCTATCGTCTCCTGAGCGTTCGACTCGAAGCGTTCCAGGACCAGTTCGCACTGCCGCTCCAGTTCCTTGATCTTCGCGGACTCTTTCTTTGCCCATTCCTCCGCGATTGCCTTCTCGCGGGCCGCCAGCCGCTCGCGTTCCCGTTGAAGCCCTTCCTGGAGTTCCGTGACCTCCCTCAGCCTCCGGTCCAGTTCGCTGAGGAATCGCGCCAAGTCCTGCTCGTGCGTGCTGAGCGCGGAGCGCGCCCTTTCGAGCAGCGGTTGCGGCAGTCCGAGCCGCCGGGCGATATCGATGCCCGCGGATTTGCCGGGCGCGCCCACTCGCAGGATGTAAGTGGTTTCGAGCGTCTCCTCGTTGAAGCCCATCGATCCGTTCAGCACGCCCGACGTGTTCGCGCCGTAAATTTTGAGCGCCAGCAGGTGCGTGGAGGCGAGCGAAAACGCGCCGGAAGTGCGGCAGCGGTCGAGGATGGCCACGCCGAGCGCGCCGCCTTCCTCGGGGTCCGTCGCGCGGCCGAGTTCATCGAGCAGCACGAGCGATTCCGGCGTTACTTCGTTGACGATGTCGCGAACGCGCGACATGTGCGCCGAAAACGTGCTGAGGCTTTCCTGGATCGACTGCTGGTCGCCCATATCGGCGAGCACCTGGTCGAAGAAGGGGAACTCGGCTTCCGCGCACGGCACGGGCAGGCCCGCCTGTGCCATGAGCGCCAGCAGCCCCACAGTCTTCAGCGTCACGGTTTTGCCGCCGCTGTTCGGGCCGCTGATGAGCAGGGTGCGGGTGTCTGCTTCGAGAACGAGCGTGACCGGCACGACAGTTTTGTGGTGGCGGCGCAGCACGTCTTCGAGCAGCGGATGGCGCGCGTCCCGCAGGGCAAGACGGCGCACTCCCGGCGGACTGAAGCTCGGGATTTTGCAGCCGAACTCGACCGCGAAGGTTGCCTTGGCGAACAGCAGTTCCAATTCGCCGAGGATGCGCATCGTGCGGTCGATCGCGCCGGCGTAGTCCCGCAGCCGCTGGGTGAACTCGAGCAGGATGCGGTGCACTTCGCGGAGTTCTTCCTCCGTCAGTCGCACCAGTTCGTTGTTCAGTTCGATAGTCTCGAGCGGCTCGACGAAGAGGGTGTGCCCGGTGCCGCTCGCGCCGTGGATCACGCCGTCGATCTTGCGGCGCTGCCCGGCGATCACCGGAACCACGAAGCGCTCGTTGCGGATGGTGACGAAGTCTTCCTGCAGCACGCCTTCCTCGCGGTGAACGCGGAGGAAACGCTCGAGCGATTCCTGGATCTGAAGCCTCTGCCGCTCCATGTCGCGCCGCAGCCGGGCGAGAAGCACGCTGGCGTGGTCGGCCACGGTGCCGTCCGGTAGGATCTTGCCCGCGAGGTCGCGCAGCACGGAACGGAACTCACCCATGGCGGCCGCGCGCGCACCGAGCTTGGGGAACCGTTCGGCCACTGCAAGCAGGAGCGAACGGATGTCCGCAGCGCGATCGAGCAGGCCGGTTAGCTCAAAGATCTCCTTCGCTTCGAGCGATGCGCCCTCGATATGCAGTTTGCGGACGGCTTCGCCGACGTCGGGAAGCGATCCGAAGCGGATTCGCACCGCTGCTCCGCGCGAGGCCGGCTGTGGGCGCGCTGCCGTTTCCACGTACTGGAGAGCTTCAGCGGCTTCGGCAAGCATCTGCTCGGCATGAGCGCGGTCGTCCACCGGTTCGACTTTGTCGAGTTCAGCCTGGCCGAGCGGGCTCGAAATATAGCGCCCGAGCAACGCTTTCAGCCGATCGAATTCCAACAGGCCGCCGCTCGTGTTCATAGCGCCAGAGCCCTCTCGATCACCTCAAGCGTTCCCTCAGTGATCCGGTAGGAATGCAACTCATCCCGCGGAACCCATCGCGCATCGCTCGCGTCCGACTCGGCGTGCAGCCGGCCGCCCGTCACGCGGCACAGATAATCGATCAGCACGTAGTGGTACTCCGTTCGCCCGCTTGCATCGGGCATGATTCTCTCGAACACTTCGACCATGGAGACCGGCTCCACTTCGAGCCCCGTCTCTTCCCGAACTTCGCGGCGGACCGCGTCCTTTAACTGCTCCCCGGCCTCGACGACCCCGCCGGGCAACGACCATACGCCTTTCAGCGGATCCTGCCCGCGCTCCACCAGGAGCACGCGGCCGTCATTCGCAATGATCGCTCCGACACCCAGGATCGGCCGTTCGGGGTACTGCCTCTTGCTTGCCACAATTTCAGTATGGCAGAGACCCTTTTACGTTCAGCCGCACGCGGTAGAGCGAAGCACGAGCAGTGATGTAGAGCGACTGGAGGCCGGCGTCGCCGAAGGCGCAGTTGGAGGGCGTCTCGGGCAGTTCGATCTGCCTCAGCAGCTTTCCCTGGGGGGAATAAATGGCGAGCGTCTTGGAAGCGATGTACAGATTGCCTTTCTCATCGACCTTCATGCCATCGGCTCCGCCCTCTATGTTCGAGATCACCACGCGCTCATTTGTAGCCTTGCCGCCCCTGTCGAGATCGTAGGCGCGCACGTTTCGCTCGTCGGAATTGTCGACGTAGAGGATGCGGCCATCCGGTGAGAGCGCCAGGCCGTTCGGCCGTCCCTTCGGTTTCGCGATCAGCTCGATCTGCCCTTTGGGCGCGATGTGGAACACGCCGTAGAAATCCAGCTCGCGGGTGTCGGCGGATTGCCCGAATGCGGGGTCGGTGAAATAGATATGCCCGTCCCGCCTCACGACGATGTCGTTTGGCGAGTTGAACCGTTTGCCTTCGAACTTGTCCGCGAGGACTTCGACCTTGCCCTTCTTGTCCGTGCGCGTGACGCGACGTGCTCCGCCCTCGCAGGTGTAGAGCCTTCCCTGCGCGTCGAAAGCGTTTCCGTTTGCCCCGTTGCTGTCCTGGCGGAAAATTTCCACGGGCTTGCCGGGCACGAGCCGCAGGATCTTGTTTTCGGGTATGTCGCTGAACAGCAGGAAGCCTTCGTGCGACCAGATCGGTCCTTCGGTGAATTTGTATCCGGTGGCGATTTTCTCCACCTTGAGATCCGGGACGTCCTGCCCTATGAGCAGGCAGCATGCAGCGAGAGTCGAGAGCAGCAGTTTCATAGCGAGAGTTATTGTACCGGGACTCCCTGGAGTCCGAGTTCGGCGGCGCGCGACTGCATGGCGCGGATGCAGAAATCGATGTGCTCGTCGAGATCAATGCCGAGTTCGGAGGCGCCTTCGACGATATCCGAACGGTTCACCGAGCGGGCGAACGCCTTGTCCTTCATCTTCTTCCGCACCGATTTTGCGTCCACCTCGGCTACGCTGCGGTGCGGTTTTACGAGTGCTACCGCGGTGATGAAGCCCGCCAGTTCGTCGCAGGCGAACAGCGTCTTTTCGAGCGGGCTGACGCGCGGGACGCCGCTGTAGGACGCGTGTGAGAGGACCGCGCGGCGAATCTCCTCGCTGACTCCGCGCCCGGCGAGGATCGGCTCGCCCTTCATCGGGTGGTCCGGGGCCTGCGGGTGGATCTCCCAATCGAAGTCATGCAGGAGGGCGGTGACCGACCACTTCGTCTCGTCTTCTCCGAGCTTGCGGGCATAGGCAGCCATGCAGGTCTCGACCGCCAGCCCGTGCTTGCGCAGGCCATCCGACTGGGTGAACTCGCAGAGGATCTGCCATGCTTCTTCTCGCGTCATTTTCTCAGCATACTGCACGCCCTTGCCCCCCGAATCGAAGCCGCTGTGCTATAGTGATGAAAGTCCAACGCAACCCGTGGGCCTGTGGCGCAGTTGGGAGCGCGCTTCCATGGCATGGAAGAGGTCGTGAGTTCGAATCTCACCAGGTCCACCAAATTCCTCAAACACTTACCGAACCACCACCTCGATTACCCTCTCGAACTGGGTCCAAACTGGGTCCAAAACCAAACTCATTCCCCACGGTAGCCGTGGTAGGCATGGGACGCTTTAGGCGTCGTTCTCTCTATCGCGAGACGGAGACAACACGAGTTTTCCCTATACATGCGGAACCGCCCATGGCCCCCACGAGTCCCATCAGGCTCTACGCCAACAACGGGGGACCCACCCCGAAATCCCAGAACATTTAAGAACATAACACCTTCACTCGCTGGCGGTAGTTTTCGAAGTTGCGGAAGCCGTAAGCGACGCGGCGGAAGCATTTTGAGCGGCCCTGTTGTCTCACGAGGCGGAGACAATCTGGCGAGCAACGCTCCCATGAACCCCACGATCACCGTGCCCGCTTTGGCCTGTAGAAACAACACGGTAGCGATTTGTTTTTCCATGTCGCGCCACTTTGATAATGTCCCCTTTGGACCTCGATAGAAATGTCCCCTAACCTGAAGACCTCGAATGGAGGTCGGGGTAGGAAGGACAGCGATGAGCAGCAAAGAGCTGCGCCGG
>JAEZIJ010000145.1 GCA_023436715.1 Acidobacteriota bacterium | reverse complement strand
TTGATATTGTCATACACCTATACTTTTAGGATCAATTTTAACCAGTTCAGCCAATGGATCCATTAATCTCCTTCCAATAGACACAGCTCCTCTGACTGTTACATCATATTGAGGAAATTCCTGCCGGGCAATTGTTGATGCAGAATATACTGATGCACCATCTTCATTAACAACGAATACTTTAATATCCCGCTTGTATTTCAGGTTTTTAACGAAATATTCCGTTTCCCTGCCGGCTGTTCCGTTTCCTATAGCAATAGCATCTATCTGATACATTTCTACCATTGATGATAGTTTCTTGGAAGCCATTCTTTTATCATCCTGAGGTTTGTGTGGGTAAATGGTATCGTTATGTAATAAATTCCCTTGTTCATCAAGACATACTACTTTACAACCCGTTCTATATCCCGGATCAATAGCAAGAATTCGTTTCTGGCCCAATGGCGGAGCCAACAGAAGCTGCCTTAAATTTTCAGCAAACACACCAATGGCATCTTTATCTGCTTTAACTTTTGAAAGACCTCTGAATTCATTCTCAATGGAAGGTTCTATCAACCGTTTATAACTGTCAGCTATTGCAGTTTCAACGTGATTTGAACTTGCATTATCGTTACGTAAAAAGAACCGGTTTAGATGATCGATTGCATTAGAGCTGATGGGTTTAATCGAAATGCGAAGAAAACCTTCTTTTTCACCACGCATCATTGCAAGAAATCGATGTGAAGGGCATTTTTTCAATGGTTCCTGCCACTCAAAATAATCACGGTACTTCGCTGCTTCCTCTTCTTTGCCTTTTATAATCTTTGATGTTATAACAGCTTCTTTCTCAAATGTTCTCCTGACAATATTCCTGGCTGTTTCTTTCTCACTCACCCATTCGGCAATAATATCTCGTGCACCGGCAAGAGCAGAGTCTATTGCATCAACTTCTGGCGATATAAATTTTTCAGCTCGTAGTTCAGGATTATTGTCCACTTGTTTTATTAATATCCTGGCTAATGGTTCCAATCCTTTTTCTCTGGCAATGGCTGCTTTAGTTCTTTTTTTGGGCTTAAAAGGCAAATAAATATCTTCAAGTTCAACCGGATTATAGCATGTTTCAATCCGTTGTTTCAGGTCAGGTGTTAATAAATTTTGTTCATTGATGGATTTGATGATTGTTTCTTTACGTTTTTCAAGTTCAGTCAGCTTTTCTAGTTGTTCTCTGATATGTAATACCTGAACTTCATCAAGACTGCCTGTTTGTTCTTTTCTATACCTTGAAATAAATGGCACAGTTGCCCCTTCTCTCAGAAGTGAAATTGTATTGTTTACCTGCTTTAAACCAATATTAAGCGTGTTGGCAATAATAGAAGCGATTCTTGAATCCATAAAAGACTGTTTATTTAGGAGAACAAAGGTAGAAAGATATTTTGAGTGAAGATAACATCAAAAATGGAGGACTTTCATGAATAATTAAAGTGTGCTAAAACACCAGAACACTTTTTGCCCTTTCACAATTTACTCTTATTTTTGGAACCTGTTTTACAATTATACAATTATGATGTTTGAAAATTTATCGGACAAATTAGAGCGGTCATTTAAACTCTTAAAAGGCCAGGGGAAGATTACAGAAATAAATGTTGCCGAGACCTTAAAAGAAATACGTCGTGCCCTGCTCGATGCCGATGTTAATTTCAAGATTGCAAAGAACTTCACTGATGAAGTAAAAAATAAAGCAATTGGCCAAAATGTTCTGACAGCGGTAAAGCCGGGTGAATTGATGGTCAAAATTGTTAAAGATGAGCTTGTACAATTAATGGGCGGTGAATCTGCCGGTATCGATTTAAGCGGCTCACCTTCTATTATACTTATGTCGGGATTACAAGGCTCCGGTAAAACTACTTTTTCAGGGAAACTGGCCAGTTTGCTAAAACGTAAGAAAGGACGTCATCCATTGCTGGTAGCTTGCGACGTTTACAGGCCTGCTGCTATTGAACAGCTAAAGGTACTGGGCACCCAGATATCAGTTCCGGTTTATTCCGAGGAAGGAAATATGGATGCTGTTAAAATTGCTCAGGCAGCAGTGTGTGAGGCTAAGAAAAACGGTAACGATGTAGTCATCATTGACACCGCCGGACGTTTAGCTATTGATGAGCTGATGATGAAGGAAATTTCGGCCATAAAAAAAGCTGTGAATCCCAATGAGATTCTTTTTGTAGTCGATTCTATGACCGGGCAGGATGCTGTAAACACTGCAAAAGAATTTAATACTGTTCTTGATTTTGATGGTGTTGTGCTCACTAAGCTGGATGGCGATACTCGTGGTGGGGCAGCTCTCTCAATTCGCTCAGTAGTTGAAAAGCCTATAAAATTCGTTGGTACCGGCGAAAAACTTGATGCCATTGATGTATTCTATCCCAATAGGATGGCAGACAGAATTCTTGGTATGGGTGATATCGTTTCTCTTGTTGAGAAAGCTCAGGAGCAATACGATGAAGAGGAAGCCCGCCGGCTTCAGAAAAAACTCGCTAAAAATACTTTTAACTTTAACGATTTTCTGAAGCAGATCAACCAAATAAAGAAAATGGGTGACTTGAAAGATGTGGTATCGATGATTCCCGGAATGGGTAAGGCTATGAAAAATATTGACCTCGATGATGATGCGTTTAAACATATTGAAGCAATTATTTTTTCAATGACTCCTGCTGAAAGAGAAGACCCTGCTTTAATTAACGGTAGCCGGAGAAAAAGAATAGCACAGGGTTCAGGAACCGACATCCAGGAAGTTAACAGATTGCTTAAACAGTTTACTGAAACCCGTAAAATGATGAGAATGGTTTCGCAGGGTAAAAACCTTCAACGTATGATGGGTAGTATGAAACAACCCGGAGGTAAATTTTAATTCCATAGAATAATTATATAATACAATACTCAAGTCTAAATTCATAGGATGATTTTAATTGACGGTAAGAAAGTAGCATCTGAGGTTAAACAGGAGATAGCAGCTCAGGTTGCTGATCTGGTTAAAGCAGGGAACAGGGCACCACATCTGGCAGCAGTTCTTGTGGGACATGACGGTGGAAGTGAAACTTATGTTGCTTATAAAATAAAAGATTGCGAAGAAGTAGGTTTTAAATCTTCTCTGATTCGTTTCGAGGATGATGTTACTGAATCAGAATTACTGACAAAAGTTGAAGAACTTAATAATGATAAAACCCTCGATGGATTTATCGTGCAATTGCCACTGCCGGCTCATATCTCTGAACAAAAAGTTATAGAAGCAATATCCCCATCTAAGGATGTTGATGGATTTCATCCTGAAAATGTTGGGAGAATGGTAATTGGACTGCCTTCGTTTGTTTCAGCGACTCCATATGGTATCGTTGAGTTACTGAAAAGATACAATATTGATATGAATGGCAAAAACTGTGTTATCATTGGACGTAGTAATATTGTAGGCCGACCATTGAGTGTTCTGCTTTCACAGAAAGCAATAAATGCTACCGTAACAGTGGCTCACAGCCGTACAAAAAACCTTGAGCAACTATGTCAACAGGCTGACATATTAATTGCAGCTATGGGAGTACCCGGATTT
>JAEZIJ010000138.1 GCA_023436715.1 Acidobacteriota bacterium | reverse complement strand
ACCAATGGGTGAAAAAACGACGTACATTTTTTCTGCACGCCGTTCCTACCTTCAACTCCTGTTCAGTGCATTGGAGTTGCCATTTTTACCAAATTTCACCGATATGCAATTTAAAGTTCGTACCCGTTTAGATAAAAAAAATGAACTTACTTTTATCGGACTTGGAGCTGTCGATGTATTTGATTTAAACCTGGGAATTGAAAATCCCGACGAGCAACAGGCATTTATTTTAAGCAGAATTCCGGTCAATGAGCAATGGAACTATTCTATTGGAACGGTTTACAGACATTACAGCAACAATAGTTTCCAAACGGTCGTCATTAGTCGAAGCCACTTAAACAATGAATCATATAAGTACCTCGACAACGACAATAGCACTGAAGACAATAAGATATTGGATTATCTCTCCCAGGAAATTGAGAATAAACTACGGATTGAATCTTCCACCCGACTGGATGGATATAAGCTTAATGCAGGGATAAATGTCGAGCAGATAACCTACGAAAATGATACTGAGCAACAACGTTTCTATGAAAATTCATTCATCAACATAAATTATGAAACACAACTCAGCCTTCTAAAATGGGGCCTGTTTGCTCAAATTAGTAAAAATCTTTTTAAAGAACGACTGGTACTATCTGCAGGATTGAGAACTGATGCCAACAATTATTCATCAAGCATGAACAATCTGCTCGATCAACTATCACCTCGTTTTTCAGCATCATATCTTCTTTCTGATCAATGGAGCCTCAACTTTAATACTGGCAGGTATTATCAACTTCCACCCCTTACTACACTTGGATTCAAATTAAATGATACCTATATTAACAAAAGCAATAACTTGACGTATATCCAATCCGACCATGTCATTGGAGGCATAGAATACCGGCCACAGCAATCGGTCCAAATATCTGTTGAAGGATTTTGGAAAGGATATAAGAACTACCCATACTCCGTGAGAGACAAAATCAGTTTAGCCAATAAAGGTGCAGATTTTGGTGTAATAGGTGATGAAGAAGTACTTTCAAGTTCTGAGGGACGGGCATTCGGTGCTGAGTTTCAGGCACGAATTAATTCCCCTAAAGGATTCAACCTCAACCTCTCTTATACCCACGTAAGAAGTGAATTTATGAATGAAACCAGACAGTATATACCAACGGGTTGGGACGCACGTCATCTCTTAAACATAACATCTACCACTGAATTATCCCGTGGATGGCGAGTGGGTGGACGATGGAGATTTGTAGGAGGTCTGCCTTTTACTCCTTATGATTTAAATCGATCATCATTAATAGAAGCCTGGAATGTTACCGGTGGCCCTTATTATGATTTTAACAAATTAAATGCCTCGCGTTTCAGCCCTTTTCATCAACTGGATATCAGAATTGATAAGTCACTATACCTCGATCGTGTCACTGCAAAATTTTATATTGACATACAAAACATCTATAATTTTCAGGCCGAACAACAGGATATCATCATTCGGGAAACAAATGATGCAGGAAATTTCGTGACCACCGATAATGACACCAGATATAGCTTAAAAAGAGTTACCAATACTTCAGGTACAGTTCTTCCTACTATTGGAATAATTATTGGATTTTAATTCTTTTACAAGCATAACTTATATATTCATTAATCAACCTGAAATATGAGAGATAAAAGATATCTTGCAGTTATTATTTTATAACCTTAGATTAAAGTTACACAAATATCAAATTCAATGCTCTGCATTCAGTTAAAAAGGAATGATCCTTTCTTCTGCCTGGCAGCAGAAGAATATTTACTAAAGAATTATAAAGATGATATTTTCATGCTGTGGCAAAGTGAAGATACTGTTGTTATCGGGAAGCATCAAAATGCAATGGCAGAGGTTAATTATTCCTATGTCATTGAAAACAAAATAAAAGTGGCACGTCGAATTTCAGGTGGTGGAACGGTCTTTCATGATGCAGGCAACCTGAATTTTTCATTTATAAAAAATGTTGACAGCCCCTCACAGATCAGCTTTAGCAGATTTGTTCAACCGATTGTAGAGGCTTTGGCAAAACTTGGCATTCAGGCAGAAATATCAGGAAGGAATGACCTGCTTATCGATAATAAAAAGATTTCAGGAAATGCTGAGCACATCTTCAAGAATCGGGTACTTCATCATGGCACCCTGCTGTTTGATTCAAACCTGGATACATTGGGCCAAGCCATAAAGGTCGTTCCCGGCAAGTATCAGGGAAAGGCAGTTCAATCGAAGAGAAGTGTTGTTACCAACATTCGACCTTTTTTAAAAGAAGAACTTACTATCGAACAGTTTGCCGATTTTATCATGACATGTGAAGCTGATAAACATGAAAGTTCTTTATACGAATTAAATGAGAATGACATGCAGAACATTCAGCAGTTGACAACAGAAAAATTTGTTACGTGGGATTGGAACTATGGATATTCTCCCAGATATACTTTCCAAAATGAAGGATTAATTGAAGGGAAGCTATTAAAGATTGAATTGCAGGTAGAACGAGGCCATATAACAAATGCTGCTATTTCCGGCACTTTTTTTACATCCCGGCAATCCTCTCAACTCAATAATTTATTGGAGGGAGAAAGACATTCATATTTTGAACTTCAATCAAAATTTCTGGAGGTAAAACAAGATATTCAGCCTACAATATTAGGTCTGTTTTTTTAAGAAAAGTGCCACCGCACAGGTGGCACAATCAATAGAAAGAACTCAATGTTTTACCTTTTATTTTGGCATTGGGAAACCTTCAAGAGACCTCAGGTTATTTTCTATTTCTGACTCAGGATATTCATAATCATTTAACTGCCCTGACATATACTTATCGTAGCCAACCAGGTCCATCAGCCCATGCCCGGAAAAGTTGAAAAGAATTACTTTTTCTTTTCCTTCCTCTTTAGCTTTCTTTGCCTCACGTATTGCGGAAGCAATGGCATGTGTTGTTTCCGGTGCAGGAATAATCCCTTCAGTTTTAGAGAATAAAAGGCCTGCTTCAAAGCACTCGCTTTGATGGATCGCCTGTGCCTCCATTAAACCATCTTTTAAAGCAGCGCTCACAAGTGGCGCCATACCATGGTAGCGTAGCCCGCCTGCATGTATAGGTGCAGGAATGAAAGAATGTCCAAGGCTGTACATTGGAAGCAGGGGAGTCATTCTGGCAACATCACCATGATCATAAACAAATGGTGCTTTTGTTAATGTGGGGCAGCTGAAAGGCTCAGCTCCTATTATCTGAATATCGGCACCATTGATCTTTTCATACATGAACGGGAAGGAGATGCCGGCAAAGTTACTTCCACCTCCACAACAACCAATTACTATATCAGGATTTTTAATTCCCACTTTCTGAAGTTGCTTCTGTGCCTCCAATCCAATAATTGTCTGATGCAACATTACATGATTCAATACCGATCCCAATGAATAACGGGTACCTCCTGTAGGATCAGTTACCGCTGCTTCAATTGCTTCTGAAATAGCGATACCAAGGCTTCCGGGTGTATCAGGATATTTCTCTAGAATATTCCTTCCGGCCTGAGTCTCTGTGCTCGGACTTGAGATACAGGTACCACCCCAGGTCTGCATCATCATTTTACGGAAAGGTTTCTGATCAAAACTAACACGAACCATAAACACCTTACACTCAATTCCGCCTAACTGGGCACAGGCAAATGAGAGTGCTGATCCCCATTGTCCGGCCCCGGTTTCTGTGGTAAGTTTTTTTATACCGAACACCTTATTATACCAGGCTTGTGCAACTGCAGTATTTGGTTTGTGACTGCCTGCCGGAGATACACTTTCATTTTTATAGTATATTTTTGCAGGCGTACCTAAAGCTTCTTCCAACTCATAAGCCCGTATTAAAGGACTTGGCCTCCATTGCACCAGTATATTACGAATACCTTCAGGTATATCAATCCAGCGCTCCTGACTGACTTCCTGCTCTATCAGGTTCATCGGAAATACTGGAGCCAGCATTTCGGGCGTCAATGGCTTACCGTCAGGCCCAAGTGGTGGATTCATAGGAGTAGGCAGATCAGGTGCCAAATTGTACCATTGACGTGGCATCTCTGATTCTTCAAGAAAAATTTTCTTCTGTCTGGTCATACATTATTATTTTTTAAATATTGACATTAAAAAAGGGATTTGCTGCATAAACAACAAATCCCTTGCTCCGGAACTTAGTCCCGTAAAGCCATAGTATTTTCATGCGCTTCCATTTTAATGTTGCGCCAATTCCATTCTTTTCCAAATAAAGGTTCGTGATACATAGTCGATGTAAAAACTTATCCGGTAAAACTAATATATTTTTGCGTTATTAGTAGTTTAACACCTATGATTATTCCAAAAAAATATAAATCTTTTTCAACTCCCATATTTAAGAACCAGCTAGAAATAAGATAACAAGCATATAGATCACAGACAGCCGGTTCTATAAATAAATTATAAATTTCTACAAATTTAAACTCCTATATCCCATCTCCTGAAATACAATCCTTGTCTTACGATCGAGAGTGTTTTATACTCTATTGAAGCCAGTTCTTCATTCGTTAATGGGGAAAACTCTGAAGCAATTTTCACATTCTCTTCAAGCTGTTCAATTGAATCTACCCCTATAATGGTGGTACTTACCGGAAGACTCATGTTGTAGGTTAATGCTTCCTTGATAGAAATTGTCCCGGACAAAGGAGTTCTCATTCGTGCATCCTTCTGTTCCTCAAGTGGTGGAGGAGTCCAGCATGACAGCATTCTTCCACGAGTTGTTACCTTCATCCCAATTGTGGCAATGCCTCTTTTTTGTGCTTCAGGTAACAGATAGTTCTTAAAGCTCAGATAATGCACATCTGCAGCATTAAGTGCCAGAATTAATGAATCGAATGGATACCTTTTAATAGCTTCCAATAAGACAATTGGTTCATAATGACCGGTGATGCCAATATGCCTTATGACACCTTCCGACTTAGCTTTTTCCATTGCTTTTATAGCTCCATTATCAGCAAAAATCTGATCAACCTGATCCTGCCTCTGTACATTATGTAACTGCCAGGTATCCAGGTAATCGGTCTGAAGATTCTTCAGGCTCTCCTCCAGCAATCGCATGGAACCATCATAAGTACGGTCGTGTGTCTTCGTTGAAAGCCACACTTCATTCCTCCGGGTTTTCATCACCCTGCCAATATTTAGCTGACTAACTCCTCTCCCATACGATGCTGCAGTATCAATGTAGTTAATCCCCAGGTCTATTGCCCGGTTAATTATTTCCTCCGACTCTTTCTCACGGCCTGCAATTTCAAGAGTAGCTTGTCCACCCAAACTTAATATTCCAACTTTATATCCGGTCTTCCCAAAGGAATGGGTAGGCATGGAACTATAAGTAACCGGATTGAAAGGCAACATATCATTGCCTCTTACTGGAACTCCGGATTTAACTGGTTCGGAACCAAAAGCAGAACCTGCTGATATGGTTGCGGCTGCTGCAATTCCTGCCCCAATAAAGTTTCTTCTGTTAATAGTTGATTTCATACCATTGTTGTTTTTTTTAAAGGCCTTATGAAACATGCATGATCTATATTCCTTTCTCAGGATGGTTTCTGCAACATGCCTGCTTCATTTAGCTCCGATTTATAATTATCAAGTGATACTCTGATGGAAACGCCGGTTTTTATTACAAGATACTACATTTACAAATGACATTATATACCATGGTAGATATTTCTTTAGCAGGTTTATATATATTGGGATATAATAAATGGAAAGGAACTTGAAAAGTACAGATACCTAACTTCGGAAGAAATAAAAATTCAATAATGATGAAATGATTTGTTGGAGATGCTGATTTTCTATATTTTTGCACACCACCAAAAGATGGTCCCATAGTTCAACGGATAGAATAGCAGTTTCCTAAACTGTAGATCCAGGTTCGATTCCTGGTGGGACTACTTGATAAATTTTCTGCTAAGGAGTATGATTCATTTCCATGCTCCTTTTTTTATTGGCTTTATCCTGATAAAGGCTAAAAAGGAAACACTTAATGCTTAATAATCATTCTTACCTTAAAAAATAGTTAGAAATCATAGTGCCTGCCGAATTGGTGAAAATTGATTCTGTTAAAGAACATCATAAATCGATTATCAAATACCCATTGAAAAGACGGTTATCTTTATGTACTTCTCAACTTAATTATCTTAGCTCACAAACAACATTTGCTCTTTATGCTTAAAGATTCTATGATTTGGTTATACTTGAAAAGATGATAACAAATGGCCATATCCTCTGCATTCAGCAAAATCATCTTCAAAAATCAGTTTTTTTAACCCTCCAATCCGAAAAAAACAGAAGTAGTAAATAAAAGGTATTTTCTACCTTGCGCCCATTATTCATGCAGGAACTGAAAAAAAAATATTAGAAAAATATTCAGCATCATTTTCATCGTGTATTAAGGTTAATGGTTAAAAAAGGAGATTATATTATAATCTGTAAAAATTATTTGGTTTTTACACTTTTGTTGATTATTGTGGCGGTTATAAAGACCGGAGCCACAGGTATAATATTATCCTCCCGAAGGCAATACCAACAAAGTGTGTCTCCTGTAATCGAACGTAATAATAATAACAACTTATTCTTTACTTCTCAATTAACCGACTATGGAGATACTCCGTTTCCAACTACTTTTACTT
>JAEZIJ010000249.1 GCA_023436715.1 Acidobacteriota bacterium | reverse complement strand
AACTCCAGTCGCCCTACGGGCTCCTTCCGTTAGCGCAAAACCGGAACTTTCTACTTTGCTCAGAATAGGAACTTTCTATTTTGCGTTGACAGGTTCCTGCTTTCGTTCGAACTGCCAAGCCGTCCTTCGCAAGGTGGGGTCAGCCCTTCCGGGCTGCCGCCGGGCTTTGCCCGGCGTCCCGGCTCAGTGGTGCAGGGCCGCGCCCTGCGGCGGGCTCCCAGCCCGCCAGTTTGGTCGTGCCACGACGGCAATCCCAGCGCAATGCCGGTACGGCCTATAGCAGTGCCGCAACGGCAATATCGCAGCGCCATGTCGATCCTTGATCGGGCCTCACAACAGGGCACAGCTTCAGCCGCGCCGCAACGTCAATCGCAGCGCCATGTCGATCCTTGATCGGGCTTTGTATCAGGGCAAGGCTTTAGCTGTACCGCAACGGCAATATCGCAGCGCAATGCCGATCCTTGCCCGGGCCTCGCATCAGGGCGCGGCTTCAGCCCTGCCGCAACGGCAGTCCCAGCGCCATGCCGATCCTCGCCAAGCCTCGTATCAGGGCACGGCTTGCCGTGCCGCAACGTCAATCGCAGCGCAATGCCGATCCTTGCCGGGCCTCGCATCAAGGCACCGCTTCAGCCGTGCCGCGACAGCAATCGCAGCGCAATGCCGATCCTTGATCGGGCCTCGTACCAGGGCGCGGCTTATAGCTGTGCCGCAACGGCAATATCGCAGCGCCATGCTGATCGGGCTTTGTATAACGGCAAGGCTTTAGCTGTACCGCAAGGCAATATCGCAACGCAATGCCGATCCTCGCCAAGCCTCGTATCAGGGCACGGCTTTAGCCGTGCCGCAACGGCATGAGAAGGTTTGGGCTTTAGCCCCTGTCTATTGCCTCAAGGCGGGCTACCGCGGAACCAGCAAACGAAGCAAGGAACTCTTCAGGATCGCGCCAAAGAAGCCGCGCGGCGCCGGAGGCGCTTCCGGTTCCTCCTCCGGAAGTGCGGCGTCGTAGGAGGCCAGCAGGTCGCACTCGTCGTAGTTGATCGCCCTGGCGTACTGCCTGATGTAGCTCGTATTGAAGACCCCGCCGGGCAACGCCTCAAATCGCGACTCCTCTATCGCCTGCAGGTAGTACACGCGAATCTTGGTCGCTTCCGAAATCTGTGAGAGAGAGATGCCCTTTGCCTGCCGCAACGTGGCCAGGTCCGGCAGCACCGGCTTCCGTAAGCCCATTTGCATCGTCGCCATGTCACGTACCGCCAATCTATTTATCGGCAACTCCGACGTCATAAATGAGTGAAATTTTACGATATCGGCAAAATGATACTTGAGTCCGGCCGACCGCTGCAGGCTGATTTGGCGGGGAGCCCGTGGCTATTTTGGGGGGCGTGCGACTTCCGGTCGGGATTCCCTCCGCCGCGTCCTGCGCAGCCGGCCACCGTGGAGCTGACTGCGTACAGATTGACTCAGTTCCTGAATTTCAAAAGGTTTCTTAATAAATCCGAACCCAAATTCTCTGACGTGCCCAGCCACTTTTTCAACTTCGCACCGGCCGGACATATAAAGCACGCGCACCGCGGGGATCAGCGCCGCAATCTCCTTCGAGAGCTGGAGGCCGTCCATACGGGGCATGACGATATCGGTGAGCACGAGGTCGAACGAAGATCCTTGTTGGCAAAGTGTTAGCGCCTCCACCCCGTCGCCGGCTTCGGTAACCTGGTAGCCCTCGCGCGAAAGCAGCGATTTCAGCAGAGAGCGGATTTGCGGCTCGTCGTCTACCACCAGAATCCTCGCCCTAAGCATGTCTGATGTTTATATCCCGGAAATCGACCGAAGGCAAGCAAAAGTTGCCGCTATTTGCCGCTATTTAACCTGGATTAGCAGATCCTCACGGTCTGTCCGGCCGCCCGCGCCCGACACTACCAGCGAGTAGGTGGTCGTAGCCGCCGGTTGCAGGCTCAGACATCGCCTTTCGGCCGGTTCGAGCGCGCGGGCTCCGGGTTCGAGGCGCACCGACGTGGCGTTGCGGACGCCGTAGCAGACCGTGACCGCCTGTCCGGCCGCAACCTCGCTCGCAGCGGCCGCGAACAGCGTGATCAAGCGCTCCTGGGACGCAGAGGGAGTCTGCCGCGCCGGCCGCGCACGCACCCGCACCACGAGCGATTGCGAGACCGGCGTCCCGCCCTCGCCATCCACGTACAGCGTGTAGCGGGTGTCGCGGGCGGGGCCGACCGGAAAACACCGTACGGGCGACGGGCTGAGCGTCTCGACCGCGGGTTCGATCCGCACGGCGCGGGCGTTTTCCACCCCGTAACATATCGTCGTTGTCTCGCCTCGCGCGATCACTTCAGGACTGGCGTAAAACTGAACGATCCGCGCCGGCTCGCGTGCGGCTACCGGTTTTCTCGGGGCAGCTTCGGGCCCGCTCGGGCATCCACAAACCGCCAACGCGGCTATCGCCGGTCCCAGGATCCTGAAACCGAGCCGCCATCCGGCGTACCCTTGAGGTATGGCTCGCGAACTCAATCCTTTGCTGCACATTGATTTCAATATACCCTTTGACCGGATACGGGCCGAGCACGTCGAACCGGCGATCCGGCAACTCCTTACCGAAGCGGGGCAGCGCGTGGAGAAGCTGGCGTCCGGTCCCGCCGCCCGGACATTTGAAAACACGTTGGCGCTCCTCGATGAGCTTTCCGAGCCGCTTGACCGGGCCATGGGCGTCGTCAAGCACCTGGAATCCGTCGCCACCTACCCCGAACTGCGCCTCTCGCACAACCTGGTGGAGCCCGCCGTAAGCCAGTTCCACACCGGCATCCCGCTCCACGCCGGCCTTTGGGCTGCACTACGGGGCTACGCGGGGACCGATGACGCCGCAAGGCTCGAAGGCTCCCGCCGCCGGTTTCTCACGAGGACGATCGACGACTTCCGCCGCCACGGAGCCGAACTCGACGACACCGGCAAGGCGCGGCTCGCCGAAATCGATGTCGAACTGACGAAGCTGACCACGAAGTTTTCCGAAAACGTGCTGGACGCCACCAATGCCTTCGAACTGGTGATCCGCGAGGAAAGCCGGCTCGCCGGTCTGCCGCCCAGCGCGATCGCCGCAGCGCGGGAGAGCGCCTCGAAGAAGGGAATCGAGGGGTGGCGGTTCACCTTACAGGCCCCGAGCTACACGGCTGTCATGATGTACCTGGACGACGCCGGCATCCGGGAGCACGTCTTCCGCGCGTTCATGACCCGCGCCACCGCCGCCAACCTCGACAATCGCCCGCTGATTGGCCGCATCGTCGAACTCCGGCGAGAGAAGGCCCGCCTCCTCGGCTATCCTGATTTCGCGGACTTCGCCCTCGCGGACCGGATGGCCCTGACCGGCGCCCGCGCCCTGGAGTTCCTCACCGGTTTGAAAGAAAAGACGATCGCCCGCTACCAGGCGGAGAACCGCGAGTTGCTCGAGTTCCGGAGGAGCCTGGAAGGCCCGGACGCGCCCGAGCTCGCGCCCTGGGATGTAGCCTATTACGCGGAGAAGCAGCGGGCCGCGCTCTACGATTTCGACCAGGAGGCGTTGCGCCCCTACTTCCCGCTCGACCAGGTCGTGAAAGGCATGTTCGAGATCGCCGGGCGGCTCTATGGAATCTGCGTCGAGCTCAAACCCGGCATCGGAGTGTGGGACCCGCAGACCCGCTACTATACCGTCCGCGACCTCGACGGCACGAAGCTGGGCGCGTTCTACGCCGACTGGTATCCGCGCGAGAACAAACGCGGCGGCGCCTGGATGGACAGCTTCATCACCGGGCGTCCTTCCGGGGACGGCTTCCACCCGCACTTGGGTCTAGTATGCGGCAACCTCACCCCGCCGCTCGGCGAAGCGCCGGCGCTGCTGACGCATCGCGAGGTGGAGACAATCTTCCACGAGTTCGGCCACCTGCTGCACCACTGCCTCAGCAAGGTGGAAATACGCTCGCTCGCGGGTACGAACGTGGCTTGGGATTTCGTCGAATTGCCCTCGCAAATCATGGAGAATTGGTGCTGGGAGCGCGAGGCGCTCGACCTGTTTGCGCGGCACTATCAGACCGGCGAAGCGATCCCGGAGGACCTGTTCCAGAAGATGAAGCGGGCGCGCAATTTCCGCAGCGCCAACGGCCAGATGCGGCAATTAGGCTTCGGATTTACCGACCTGCTGCTGCACACCTCTTACGCTCCGGAACGTGACGGCGACGTCATGGAGTACGCGCGCCGGATCCTGCAGGAATTTATCCCCGCGCAGCTCCCGGACGGCTACGCGATGCTCGCCGGATTCACGCACCTGTTTGCCGCGCCCACCGGATACGCCGCCGGGTATTACTCCTACAAATGGGCGGAAGTGCTCGACGCGGACGCCTTTACCCGCTTCAAGAGCGGCGGTATTTTCAGCCGCGAAGTAGGGATGGAGTTCCGCCGCAACATCCTGGAAAAAGGGGACAGCGAGGACCCGGCCGCGCTCTACCGCGCATTCATGGGGCGCGACCCCGACCTGAGCGCGCTCCTGGACCGCATCGGGCTGCTGCTCCCCTGAAAATCACCGCTCCGTTGAAAGTCACGGTCGACTCCGTGCGACAGGCCTCCTGGCCTGTCCCACCGTCGGGCCGAATACGGGTCACGCACGAGCGAACGGCGGTCGCGGCCCGGTAACAGCGGTAAAAC
>JAEZIJ010000091.1 GCA_023436715.1 Acidobacteriota bacterium | reverse complement strand
TTTGATCACATTGCTGCGCAAAGAAAGCACCGAGCACCCGCAACTCCTCGCGGATCTCGACCTGAAACTCTCCACTCGGGGCCTCACCGCCGCTGCAGCGGCTTGAAATATGTAGAAACTCCAGGGGCAGGCGGTTTCGCCTGCCTTGGCAGCGCTTGAACAAGCAAACCAATCCCGCACTCACCGGGTTTCGCTCTAAGTAGGGCACCAACATACTTGATTAATCCAACGGCCGTCGTACAAGTGTCATGCGAGGATTGAAGGCGCTTGATTCTGGGGTAGCCTACCTTTCCAACAGGTATCGGCCCCGCCTCCCAACCCGGCATGGATTAGCCAAGTGTATTGATCAGGGCCACTTTGGGCAGCAGAACCAAATGCACGTGGTTGGGCATGACCACGTAGGCACGGAGCTGATAGAACCGTCGCTCGGTCTCGTCGACCAACAGAGTCTGCACGATCCGGGTAGCGATCCGCCGGTCTCCAAGCCAAGTCGGACCCGAAACGGCCCGATCAACCTCCCGGTCGAGTCTCAGAAAGGCTTGCCCAGGTAGCGAGCCAAATAAACGCCAAGTCAGAAACGGGAAAGCGTCACCAGGATGCCAGTGTGGCAGTCGTTTGCAGGCGAAACCGCCTGCCCCACTTCTTCTTGCACTGACACTGAAAATAGTATGCAGGCGCTGCCGATTGTCTCCGAAAATGTACCGGGAGGCCTGTGCCACACCTTGCGTTTAGTGCTTACCGGCGGCGCTGAGCATGGAAGCGAGGCTTCGTTCCACGTCGCTTTCGGTCGTCGCCCAGGACGAGACACTGATCCGCATGGCGACGCGCCCGTGCCATACCGTTTCGCCGCACCAGCAGACGCCGTCCTGCTGGATCCGGCCGATCACGCGCCGCGTGGTTTCGGCATCGCCAAAGGAGACCAGCACCTGGTTCAGCACCACATCATTGAGGATCTCAAACCCCGCTTCGGATAGCGCGGCGGCGAACCGCCGGGCGTGGCGGCAGGTGCGCTCGATCATCTCAGCCAGTCCCGAGCGGCCCAGAGAGCGGAGCGCCGCCCAGATCTCGACACCGCGGGCGCGGCGAGAGAGTTCCGGGACGTATTGCGACGGCTCGCGGCGGCTGCCTTGAGGCAAGTAGGCGGCGGAGAGCGACATGGCGCGGTTGAGATGCGCCGGATCGCGGACAAAAGCCAGGCCGCTGTCGTACGGAACATTTAACAACTTGTGGGCGTCGGTGGCCCAGGAGTCCGCCTCCGCAGCCCCGGCGACCAGGTGAGCGCGCTCCGGCGATGCCGCGGCCCACAGGCCGAACGCGCCATCCACGTGGACCCATGCGCCCGCCTCATGCGCGGCAGCGCACGCCTCAGCCAGAGGATCCACCGAGCCGGTGTTGACGTTTCCCGCCTGTACGCAGACGATTGCCGGGCCGCGCAGCGCCGGGAATGCGTCCATGCGGATGCGGCCCTGGTTATCGACGGGCAGCGTGACAGCGGTGCGCCGGCCGAGTCCGAGCAACCCGAGAGCCTTGGTGACCGAAGGGTGCGCCTCCTCGCTCGCCACCACGGTAATCGGGGGAGCGCCGATCAGGCCGTCCGACTCGACATCCCATCCGGCTCGTTCGAGCACAGCGTGGCGGGCGGCGGCGAGCGCGGTGAAATTCGCAATGGTCGCGCCGGTCACAAACGCCCCGCCCGACTCCGGAGGGAGTTTGAGCACGTCCAGCAGCCAGCGGAGGCTGATTTCTTCGAGCGCCGCGGCCACCGGAGTCGCCACGTGCAGGCCCGCGTTCTGATCCCAGGCGCCGGCGAGCCAGTTCGCGGCCAGCGCCGCGGGCAGGCACCCGCCGATTACGAATCCGAAAAACCGGCCGCCGGCGGTGGCCATGGTCGCGGGGGACCCGGCGCAGTCCAGCAGGTCGAAAACCGCTTCGGCGGGGGTGGGTTCGTCCGGGAGCGGGCCGTCCAATTCGGCGAGGCGCGCAACGGCTTCGGCGCGCGGCGCCACGGAGCGGTCATCCAATCCCTCCAGGTATCGCGCCGCAGCGTCCGCGGCCAGTGCCAGCAGGTTTCTCATAAGCTCATTAACGGACAGCCCGAAGCGCAGCGCAAGCCGAGGTCCGGCTCTGATATAACGAAATAGCCGATTCCAGAGATTCTGGAAACGCTTATGTCAGAGTTTCCGTCGGAGGTATCGATGAAACGGCCTATACGTCTGCTTTTGGCGGCTGTACTTCTGTCGCTTTCGCTTTGGGCTCAGCCCCGGCATTATGCGCTCGTTTTGGAAGACCAACCGCTCGCGAAACACGCCTCGTCGCGCAAGGAACTGCGCACGCAGGCTGTTGTGGATGCCGGCGCCAGGATCGAGGACGCCCAGCGGGCGCTGCGGCAAGAGTTGGCCGGGCGCAAGGTTCAGGTTGTGGGATCGGTGAAGACGCTGCTGAACGCCGTATTTGTCCAGGCTCAGGACGAAAGCAACCTGCAAGGGCTTCCGGGCGTACGGCGGGTTGCGGAAATGAAGCGCTTCAAGCGCCACCTCGACAAGGCCCTGCCGCTGATCAAGACGCAGGAGGCGTGGGCGGCCCTTTCCACCGCCGGAAAGCCGGACGCTGGGGCCGACATCCAAATCGCCATAATCGACACGGGCATCGACCAGAATCACCCGGCATTTCAGGACTCGTCGCTGCCTAAGATCGGGCCCTTCTGCGACAACGACTGCGCATTCACGAACAATAAAGTGATTGCCGCGCGCAGCTACGTTGGTATGGTAGCGGCGGGCTGGGGCTCGGACCCCGCCTCGAATTCCCGCCCGGACGATATCTCGGCGCGCGACCGCGTCGGCCACGGGACGGCCGCCGCGATGGTCGCGGCCGGTGTGGCCAATACCGGACCGCTGGCGTCGATTTCGGGCATCGCCCCTAAGGCGTACCTGGGAAACTACAAGATTTTCGGTTCACCGGGAGTGAATGACGGCACTTACGGCGACGCGCTGATCGCGGCGCTCGAAGACGCCCTCAACGACGGCATGAATATCGCCAGCCTGTCGCTGGGGTTCCCGGCATGGTACGGGCCGTATGACTCGTACGACGCCTGCGGGGAATCCATCTGCGATGTTGAGGCGTTGGCGGTGGAAGCTGCCGTTTCCATGGGCATGATGGTGGTGGTGTCGGCTGGGAACGACGGCGACTACGGCTTGAAGACTCCCACGCTCAATACCATTCACACGCCCGGCACCGCGCCTTCCGTAATTACGGTCGGCGCTTCGCGAAACGGCCACGTGATTTACTCGAGCTTCGGACTGACGGGCGCGGACGCGCCTGGCAACCTGGCGAGCGTTCGCGCGAGTTTCGGCGACGGACCGCGGACAAAGGTGACCGCGCCGCTGCGGGATGTGGGCGGCGATGGGCTGGCATGCAGCAGCCTGGGCTCGGGTTCGCTCTCAGGCGCGATTGCACTCATTCAGCGCGGCGCCTGCGATTTCTGGACCAAGGTGACCAATGCGCAAGTAGCGGGCGCTGTTGGCGTGGTGGTGTATCGCGAGGACGGTTCGGGCAGCGGGGGCGACTTGCCGTTCCCGCCCGGCGGCCTTGCCGGAACGGGCATCCCCGCAGCGATGATCGGCAATACGAACGGCCGGGCACTCAAAACCTGGCTTCAAACGCACTCCGGAGCCGAGGGTGTGTTGGACCCGGCATTCAAGACGTTCAGCGACCCGGACGTGAACACAATGGCCGCGTTCTCGTCGCGGGGGCCTTCGATTGACGGGGCGATCAAGCCGGATGTGGTCGCCATCGGGACCGCGGTTTATACCGCTACGCAGAAGTACGACACGAACAGCGAGATGTACGACGCGAGCGGCTACACCCTGGCGGATGGGACGAGCTTTTCCGCTCCGATGGTGGCCGGTGTGCTCGCGCTCGTGAAGCAGAAGAACCCGGGCTTCTCGGCCACGCAGTTGAAGAGCGCGATCGTGAATACGGCGTCGCAGGACATTACCGAGGACGGCGTTCCCGCGCGCGTGGTGGCGGTGGGGGCGGGAAAGGTGAACGCGGAGGCGGCGGTCAAGACCAACGTGACGCTCGACGGGCTGGCGGGCGACCCGGTCAGCCTTTCCTTCGGTGTGCTCACCTCCGGGAGCCCAACCCCGATTCGTTTTCAGGTGAGAAATACCAGCGCGAGCCCGCTGACGCTGGCGGTGCAAGCGACGAATCCGACCACGGCGCAGGTTGACGTGACCCCGAAAACCGTCGCCGCCGGAGGGACGAGCACGGTCACGGCGACTCTATCGGGCACCCGTCCCGGACCCGGCATCTATGAAGGCGCGATCACGATCGCCGGCGGCGCCGCTCCGCTGCGGGTGCCGTACATGTTCATCGTGGGCGATGGCATTCCCAACAACGTCTTCCCGGTCTATAACGGAGAGTTCTCAGGCGTAGCGGGGGACGCAGTCAGCAACAAACTCGTTGGATTCAAGGCGGTGGACCAGTACGGCGCGGCAGTGGCGCTTGCCCCGGTCGAGTGGAACTCCACTGTGGGAGGCGCGAAGCTTTCAATGTTTGACGACATCACGGACAGATACGGATTGGCATTCGCGCGGGTCATCTCCCGGCCGAATCCGGGGAGTCAGGAAGTCACGGCTACCGTCGGTTCGAGCCAGAAGGTCACCCAGACGTTCTACGGAATCGCTCGCTACGCTCCCACGATTTCGACCGGCGGGGTGATCAACGCCGCAAGCGGGCAAGCCCCGGCTGAAGGGCAGGGCCTGGCCCCCGGATCTTACATTTCGATCTGGGGCTACAATCTGGGCAACGCCGCTCTGGACTGGGGCGCGGTTCGGCCCGCTAACATCGACCCGTATCTTCCGATCGCCCTTGGCGGCGTGACCGTCAGCTTCGACGTCCCGGATAAGGTGAGCGTGCCCGGGCGGCTGACGTACGTAAGCGATCGCCAACTCAACGTGCAGATCCCCTGGGAACTGGCCGGGAACCCCGCAGTGAAAATGAAGGTGGCAACCGGGGATTACACGACGGCGGTCTACACGCTGTTCCTGTCGGATGCAGCGCCGGCGGTGTTTGAAGCGCCGCTCGGCTCCGGTCTGGCGGCGGCGCAGGATGCACTCACTTACCAGAACATTTCCGCCCAGAACCCGGCTAAGAAGGACAGTTGGGTGGTGATTTATGCCAACGGGTTGGGTCCGGTCGAAGACGGCAAAACACCCTCGACGGGCGAGACGACACCCCCAGGCGAGGCACGTTGCCGGTACAAGCCGAGCGTGACTATCGACGGCAAAGCGGCCGAGGTGTACTTCGCGGGTCTCGTTCCGACCGGCATTGGATACTACCAGATCAACGTCAAGGTGCCGGCCGATGCGCAGTCCGGCAACCGGCCGGTGACCGTGAACGTCAACGGCGCGATGGCGAAAACCGTAAACCTGCCGATTCAGTAGGAGGCAGAGGAACCGCTCGCTTACGCTCGCGGCTCAGTACCGGCCTTCAGAGCCGCGAGCGTAAGGGAGAGGTCTGTCAACCGCGGCTGCCCGCCTGCTCTATAATTAAATTTTGGGAGCGACCTTCGCTTCATGGAAGACCTCAAGAAGAAACTTCAGGAAGAGATTGCGGCGCTCGAATATGAACTCCGGACGGAGCTTCCCAGGGAAATCGGCAAAGCCCGGGCTCTCGGAGATCTGAGCGAGAACGCCGAGTACCATGCCGCGAAGGAACGGCAGGGCTACGTGAACGCCCGGTTGGGCCAGTTGAAGCAGCGCCTGGCCCAGTTCTCGATGGTTGACCTGTCAAGGATATCGCGCGACAAAGTCGGCCTCGGTTCCGAAGTCGTGGTGCTGGATCTCATCAAGGACGAAGAGATCACCTACAAGCTGGTCGCCAGTGAAGAAGCCGATGTAGCGAAGGGGAGAATCTCCACCGGCTCGCCGATCGGGAGGGGCCTGCTCGGCAAAGAGGTAGGCGACGTAGTCAAGATCCAGATCCCGGGAGGCGTGCGGGAGATGGAGATAGTCAAGCTCAAGACAATTCACGACCTGGAAAGCTGATTGGCAATGACCTACACGCGCGTGATCGGCCTCGCCTTCAACAAGGTGATTGTGTTGATTGTGCGCGGCCTGGCGCTTTCAAAGATCCATCCGAACGCTCTTACCTTCATCGGGTTGCTGATTAACGGCGTAGCGGCATGGCTGCTGGCATCGGGCCGGTTTACTACCGCCGGCGTGGTGATCGTCTCCGCCGCCCTGTTCGATATGGTGGATGGCCGGGTTGCGCGCGAGACCAAACAGGTCACGCTTTTCGGCGGGTTCTTCGATTCGGTCGTGGACCGGTACTCGGATCTCGTGCTGCTGATGGGCCTGCTGGTTTACTACGCGTCGATCAACAGGTTTTTCTACGTCGTGCTCACGGCCGTCGTGATGACGGCCTCGGTGATGGTGAGTTACACGAGAGCGCGGGCCGAATGTATCATTCCGAAGTGCAAGGTCGGGTTCATGGAGCGGCCGGAACGGATGGTGCTGATCATACTCGGCGCACTGTTCAACCGCATGGCCCCGGTGCTGTGGGTGATCGCGGTGATCGGGAACATTTCGGTTATACACCGCATGCTGTACACGTGGCAGGAGACCGCGCGCCTCGAAGCCGCGCAGTTGCACGCTGTCCCGGCGGCGGCTGAGGTGGAGCGCAAGTCGTAGCGCACCCGCTCCCTCGCGGGCGCTCAGTTTTCCAGGATCACGAAGGCCATTCCGGTGTCGGCGGTGTGCGTGAGCGAGAGCGAAATGTTCTTCACTCCGAGGCTTTCCGCGACGCGGGCGGCCACGCCGTGGAGCCGCAGCGTGGGCCGGCCGGAAGGGAGGTTCGAAACCTCGAAATCCTGCCAGCGGACTCCGCGCCGCCAGCCGGTTCCGATGGCCTTCATGCCCGCTTCCTTGGCCGCAAACCGGGCGGCGTATCTTTCGAAGCGGTTCGCCTTGCGCTCGACGTAGGCGATCTCGCGCGGCGTGAAGACGCGCTCCACAAACCGGGCTCCGTAGCGCTCTACCGCCGCGCGAATGCGGTCCACTTCCGCGAGGTCCACTCCGGTTCCGACGATCACAGCTCGGCTCCCGAAGTCGTGATGGAAAGTCTTCCGTGCTTCACGCCCTTGGTGGCGATCAGCGTGTCGGCAAGCTTTTTCACCTCGCCCGCCTTCCCGCGCACTACCAGCACTTCCAGGCAGTGATCGTGATCCAGGTGGACGTGAAGGGTTGAGAGCACGTTGTGGAAGACCTCGTGTTGCACGCCGGTAAGCCTTTCGCTCAATTGGCGCACGTGGTGGTCGTAGACGATGGAGATGGTGCCGACCACCTTTTTGTCCGGCGATTCCCACGCCTCCTCTACCAGTTCGTCACGTATGAGGTCGCGAAAGGCTTCCGAGCGGTTCGTGTAGCCACGCCTTCCGATCAGGTCATCGAACCTCCCGAGAAGGTCCGAGTCGATTGCCACGCCAATCCGGCTCAATTCGCCCATGGGTACAGATTAGGCGGACATGGACACAGTTGTCCACAAGTGATAGCGTATTCACAGGTAAGCGGAGGGTTGCGATATGCCGCTGTTTCTGTCTAGCATTGCCGCCGGCGCTTTGATCACGTGCGGATTCACCCCGACAGACCCCGCCCCGGAGCCGTCGTCTTTCCTGGAACGCTCGACGCGAGCCGCTCGTGCGAGATTGTTTGAAGAGCGGTATAGCATACCTCTTCCAGACCTTCCGCCCGGCGCTCCGGTGCCCCCTCTCATCATGGAGCGGCCGCCCATTCGAGAGCTTCCCTTTGATCACAGCGCCGCGGTGATGATTGGCCGGGTTGCCGGTCAACAGACCTTTCTGTCAAGTGATCGAACGCAACTCTATACCGAATTCTCCGTCGCCGGAGACGAGATCTTCAAGAACGAGCGCCCGGACGTAAAGGCCGGAGTTCCGCTCACAATCCTTGTGGAGGGCGGGGCTCTTCGCTTGACGAGCGGGCGGATTCTTCGACAAGAAGCGCCAGGCGATGTCTGTCCGTTGCAGGTGGGACCACGGTATGTGCTCTTCCTCGAGTACTGGTCCAAGGCCGACGCGTTCCAGATCCTCGCCGCCTGGGAACTGCGAGACAATTCGCCGGTGCCGCTTGAGCCAGGCCATCAGGCGCTAGCGAAGCATGGGAAGTGTTCTGTCTGCGGCCAGGATGAGGCACAGTTCCTCATCGGTGTGCGTGCGGCATCGCGCGCTTCAAAGTAGCGCAGGGCAGCGGGTGCGCGACATCTCCGTGGAGCCCGAGGCCCTGATTCCGAGCCGCGCGCGTCAGCAAGCGGTCTTCATCGCCATTGGCGGCCTGCAGGGCCGCCACCGTTACCCGGGGGGCCGGCCACGGGCCACGC
>JAEZIJ010000055.1 GCA_023436715.1 Acidobacteriota bacterium | reverse complement strand
CCACCGCGCACGGCATCGTGGTTGGAATTGGGGCGCCGTTCATCTTCGTTCCGTTGAACGGCGGCGCGAGCGCGGCGGGGCTGAGGACGTTCAAGGCGCCGGTGCCGTATGAGAGGGACCTCGACATCTCGGTTGTGACCGGGACGCTGGCGCTTACGGACGAAGCCGGGAAAGCGCTGAAGAGCGGCGGAGACACCCTGCGGGTTAAGGTCCCGCGCGGGCAGGCGAAGAAGACGGTGGTGATCAACGTGGCCGGCGTGGTGGGTGGGAAGTGAGGAATAAGATGAATCAGTCCCAGGAGTTCACAGCTAAGAGTTTTGCCCGGCGCAGTTTCCTATTCGGCGCCGTTTCCTCCATTGCGGCGGCCCAGAACCGGCCGGCCGCTCGGACAGAGTATATTGGGCGCTCCGGCTTCCCCAGCATCGTACGACTCCAACTTGACCGTCTCGGCGACCGGCTGGTGAAGGCCGGCAAAGAGCGGACGGTCTTGCAGGGGACCTTTGTCGACGCCGCGGGCGCGCAATCCCCTGCTCAGCTTATCTATCAGCTTCCCGACCGGCTCCGGTTGCAGACTACGGGCGCTCTCAATAAGATCGTCGTGTTCGATGGCGAAATGCTTCGATCCACACGAGCTCAGGTCGATAGCGCGGAGGAAGACCTCATGGAAAGCCTCCTCGCCGACTCACCCGAAGGTTTCTTTGACAGCTTGCAATTAGGCGCCGCATTGCGCTTGCTGGGGCGGCGATTCCGGCCCGCCCCATCAATCGCCCCGGACTACAAGGGTCCGCTCTTCGATATTTACGAATTGTCAGGCGCGGTGCGGACTCGCCGGGACCGGCGCAACCGCGTGAAGCGGTTCTACTTCGACTCGGCCTCCGCCCTCCTGCTGCGCGTTCGCTACGACGATGCCTCCCGCGGGACTAAAGTGCCGGTTGAGACTCGGTACTCTCAGTGGCGCGACGTCGCAGGGAATCCGCTCCCGGGACAAGTCGAGCGCTTGGAGAACGGCAAGCTCGTCTTTGCTTTTCGCCTCGCATCGGCGGATCTGCTTCCGCAAGGCGACGAAGGTATTTTCCGCAACCCATAACCGGAGCGAGAACTCATGACGAAAACGATTTCACTCTGCATCCTGTTTGCCGCACTGTCGTTGGCCCAGACTGTTCCCCTGGAGACCAGACCGCAGCGGGGCTTTCTGCCGAGTGCGGCCTACTCGATTTCCGAGTTGGACTCCGTAAGTGCGGTGAATGGCAATCTCAGCCTTCGTGTCCCGCTAGCCTCACTCCCGCCTGGCCGCGCCGGCCACGGCTTCGATGTGGAACTCATCTACAACTCCCAGATTTACGACATCAGCATCGGGCGACGGATGTCCCCCTACCGCCACGAGGTTCTCACGCAGGAGTTAACCAAGGGCACAACCGGCGGCTGGCACTACAACTTCGCCAACATTGGTGTCGACTACGAGATCCGGCAGAGTCCGACGGGCGGTTGGACCTGCGAAACCGATGGGGTGGAGGCGATGCGTCTCAACAGGCTGCGCATCGGTTTAGCGGACGGCAGCCAACACGTCCTTCATTTGCGAGGCTACGGCGACGAACTCGGCGACGGCTACCGCGGCGACGGTTATTACGCCATCGGTCCTGACGGCCGCTACGTCGGCTGCGGCACGCTGCCGAACGTTACCGGCAGGCTGACGTACTACACCAGCGACGGGACATTCCTCAAGCTGGAGATCGATGCCGACGGCTCGTCCTGGGCGGAGAAGCAATGGACGCTATATTTCCCGGACGGCCGCCGCATCACGGGCTACACCGACCGCGCCGATGCAATCTACGACGCCAACGGAAATCGGATCGACATCCAGCAGCTTTGCCGAGACCCGGAATGCAACACCACGTACACGCAGGTCAGCGACTCCTTCGGCCGCGCAGTCACCATCGACTACGACACCAGCGATCCCAACAAGTCCCACCAGGACACCATCAGAGCAGCCGCTTTTTCGGGCAATGCGACCTGGACCGTTCAATGGGACTCCGTTATGATCGGAGGCAGCTCGGTGCTTGGCGGGGATGACCGCACTTACGAATGTGGTCCGGAGGACACATACTGCTCACTCTCGATCGGTCACCGGGTTGTGTCGCGAATTGATGTGCCCTCAACGCCGTCGTCGTTCTACCAGTTCGACTACAGCACGAACGCCGACTTCGGCTACGGCGAACTGGACTACATGAAGACGCCCTATGGGGCAGAAGTCACGTACCGCTATTTGCAGGAGAACCAATTTAAGATACTGACGACGCTGCTGAAGAACCCCGTGAAGTCCAAGACGGTGACCCACGACGGCCAGACCGACCCGGCCTGGCAGTACCAGTTTAACTTCACCCAAAGCACGATCACGAACCCGGATGGCGGCGTGGTGACTACGTACTTCTACGATCCCGACATGCTCTCGGACTGGCGCCGCGGATTGGTACACAAGATCGTCCAACCGGAAGGCGACGTTGTGGAACGCATATGGGAGCAGAACAAGACCTGGGGGCTGCGGGGCAGTTCTATAACCGATCCCAACAACCCGTTCGTAAAGAAGGAACTCTCCTCAGTGGCCAACGGCGGCGTCCCCGTGAAAACGGCCATAACTGAGTTCGACCGCGACAAGAATGGAAATCTGCTGGAACGGCGGGAGTACGACTGGGTAGCGAACGGGACGACCACAGGCTCGGTGGTGCGACGGCGTACCACACAGACTTTTTACGTCCCGGCGCCATCCAGCAGCACGATTACCGATAGCGCCAACGCTTATTGGCGGCCGCACAACGCTTCGTTGTGGCTCGATCCTCTATCCGGCCGCCGCCTCGACGCGGTGTTCCGGCGGGAAACCGCGGGGAAAACCGGGGAGGAAACCGGGGAGGCAGTGCAGGCAGCGAGCGAGTTCGAATACGATGATGCCTACAAGAACGGGAACCTGACGAAAAGCAAACAGTGGGATTCCACGAAGGCAGAGGCGCTGCCGGGTCCGGGCAGGTTCAGTGCGGCCAACGCCGTGATTCTCACGCGCGCTTATGACAGCTTCGGAAACCTGACCGATATCTTCGATCCGGAAGTCCGGACGAGCTACACCTACGGTTCCCTCTGCGGCATGCAAAACCTGTATCCGGAGCAGATTCAGCAGGCCCCCGGGCTGCCCGAGCAGCGCACTACCACCTATTCGTGGAATTGCGGCACCGGGCTGATGGCTTCGCAAACGGACGTGGAGAACAGTTTTGCGATCACCTATCTCTATGACCAACTGGGGCGTCGAACAGAGGCGAAGGAAGGCAACCTGCGCGTCAAATCCACCACCTACGACGACAGCAGCCGGAAGGTGACGGCCAAGGCCGACCTGGGCGGCTTCGGCGACGGCAAACTCCAGACGGTCGCCCACTACGACCAACTGGGCAGAGTAAGGCTGGTGCGCGAATCCGACGGCGCCCCGTTGAGCGGCAGCGGCGAGACGGACGGCATCAAGGTGCAAACGATTCGCCGAATTGCCACGGGCGGCAACATCGAAATCGTGTCGAACCCGTACCGCGCCGGAGGGGAGAGCACGATGGGGTGGACCTGCAGGCAGCAGGACCGCAACGGGCGGGTGCGCTGGGTGGGGAGTTTCGCCGGGGCGGCGGCCCCGAACTCGTGCCTGGATGCGGCCAACCGCACCGGTCTGTCTGAGACTCGCTACGAGGGCGAGATGACCGTGTCGATCGATCCGGCGGGCAAACGGCGCGACCTGGCGCGCGACGCTTTGGCGCGCCTGACCGGCGCGACCGAGTACACCGGCGGCACGCCGGCAACCTATCTCACCAGCTATCAATATAATGCGCTGGATAACCTGAAGACGGTGCTGCAGGGCAGCCAAGCCCGCCAGTTCGACTACAGCTCGCTGGGGCGATTGGTCTCGGCACACAACCCGGAAAGCGGCAGCGTTTCCTACACCTACTACGATCATGGCGGGCTGCACACCAGAACCGACGCGCGCTCGGTCGTGACCACTCACAGCTATGACGGGCTGCTTCGACTCCGGACGAAGACCTTCACTGGCGGCACGCCGGCGGTGACCCACGAATACTATCTGGCCGGCAACGCCCCGCAGGTGGGGCGACTGAAGTCGGTGGCGACCTCGGGTGGCTCTACCGTGTACAGCTACGATGCGCTCGGGCGGGTGACCGGGAGCACGCAGACGACGGCCGCAAAGCCATTTCCGTTTATTTACCACTACAATCTGGCCGACATGGTGACGGACGTGACGTATCCGTCTCAGCGGGTAGTGAATTACGCGCGGGATGGCGCGGGCCGGGTGACGTCGGTGACCGGGGCGAGCCCGGACGACAAGTATGCGAAGGATATCCAGTACACGGCGCACGGCGCGATCGGGCAGGTGACGATGGGCGCCCTAACCGAGGCGACCGGGTTCAACGACCGGCTGCAGACGACGACGGTGAGCGTGGGGGCGCCGTGGACGGTGAACCTGTATTACTGCCCGAACGAGGCGGCTACCTGCGCGACCAACAACGGGAACGTGCAGCGGCAGAAGATCACGGCAGCGGGCGCGGTGTTTGTGCAGGACTACACCTATGACGGGCTGAACCGGCTGAAGGGGGCGCTGGAGGCGAACCGGCCGGGGCAGACGGGCTGGAAGGAGGACGGGGATTTCGATGCGCTGGGGAACCGCTGGATCACGCTGCGGGAGGGGTTGCCGCCGCTGTCGGCGGATGTGCCGCAGAGCGCGGAGAGCTTCGCCAGGGATGTAAACGGGATTCCGACGAACCGGGTTGCGAACGTCGGGTACGATTACAATGGCAATGCGACGCAGATTGGGGTGCAGGCGTTGCAATACGACGGGGAGAACCGGCTCAAGCAGGCGGACTGGAACGGGACGACGACGACGTACGAGTACGATGGGGAAGGGCGGCGGGTGTTGAAGACAGTGGTGGGAACGGTAAAGACGGTGAAGACGGTGTACGTGTACGACGCAATGGGGCAGCTAGCGGCGGAGTACACGGACGGGTCAACGGAATCGGGGCGGCGGTATCTGACGACGGATCATCTGGGGAGCACGCGGCTGGTGACGGACAAGGACGGCAACCCGGTGGAGCGGATGGATTACCTGCCGTTCGGGGATCGGGTGCCTGGGGCTTCGAACGGGCGGGCGGCGATACCGGGGTATGCGGCGGAAACATCGCTTGCGCAGAGGTTTACGGGGAAGGAACGGGATGCGGAAACGGGCCTCGATTACTTCGGGGCGAGATATTACAGCGGGGCGCAAGGGCGGTTTACGACGCCGGACCCGATTCACATCCTCAAGCAGAAGATCGGCGATCCGCAGCAATGGAACATGTATTCCTACGCGCGGAACAACCCACTAAGGTTCTTTGACCCGACTGGGATGTACGTCGCAAGCTGCAACAACGACGTGAAGGGCTGTCCGAAGGAGATCGAGCAGTTCGAGAGGACGCGCGAACAGGCTCTGAAATCAAGAGACGAGAAGATTCGAGCTGCAGCGTCGGCCTACGGTGCACTCGGCGAGAAGAACGGCGTCAATCTCACCATCGCCAAAGTCGTTGACGCCAAACACCGGTCGGTTGTTGGGCAGGTAACGGAACAGGCTGGAACGGGTGGATTCACGTTCGAGAGCGGGAAGTTCCAACAGGCTACACAGGTCACGATTAAAGCGGGCCTGGACGGGCGCGACCGGCTGGCCGCGGCGGTTCATGAAGGCGTCCACGTGCAGGACAGAGCGCGATTCGTGGGTACGATGCAACTCGCAGACCCGCAGTTCAACCCCCGCCTGAACATCCTGAGCATTACATCTGAGAGGAACGCATATGGCGTCGAAAATATACTGCTACGATCACTTGGTTTGCCGGAGCGCAACATCGAGGACATCCTTTCGCGCCAGCCATATAGCGATAGCCCTACGATACGATTGCCGCTCTTCCCAGGCTTGCCGACGGAGGATATCCCGTGATACCGCGCATAGTCTTCCTAGGCTCTGCGCTCTGGGCTGCCATGCTGGCCTGCGCGCAGCAATCTGCCGCGACTAGAACGGCGATTGCGCCCGTCTACCCGGCTCTCGCGGCGCAAGGACACGTCAGCGGCCGAGTCGGAGTCGAAGTAACTCTCGACGAGCGCGGTGGCGTTACTTCTGCAGCCTTGGTTGAGGGGCATCCATTGCTGGCGGCTTCTGCGCTGTGGGCTGCCGAGCGGTGGGTTTTCGAGCCCGGTGGAGTTAGGAGGCGTGTCCGATTGACGTTTGTGTTCGTCCTCCTGCCGACAAAAGCTGACGTGAAGGAACTCGCGGCGGTGTTCAGGCCACCGTACGAGGTTGAATCGAAGGCGCGCCTACCGCAACCAGTCGTCAACTACGGCGCGCAGAAGCAAACCCGGAGCGGCGGCAGTGAGGACGGCAGGAAATGAGCGCAGAATCCTATGACGTCTTTGGCGACGTAATCGGCCTCGATTACTTCGGGGCCCGGTACTTCTCGGGGGCTCACATATACCTCCACCGGGAGGAGCGGCCGAGGTCCAGAGTGCCGTTGAGGGAGCTATCCGGACGGGGAACTACCTACTGAAGGGTAATGGGCTTTTCGAAGGAACAACCCAAATCAACGGCGTGGCCGTTGGGTTCAGAGGGCGTTTCGTGGACGGCGTTGCACGGGTAGCAACAGTTTTCACAAAGCGATGAGCACGACAACATCACACAGCAGCTTCGTCAAGGTCGAACCGCGCCCGGTGACCGCTGAGGAACGGACCTGGATACACGAGATCGTTTCCGCGAATCCGGCCTGGGCAAACTTTCAACTCGGAGATCTCGTTGTCGTGGCGGAATGTATGTGCGGCTGCCGATCCGTAGTTCTGCAAGAACCGGAGCATGTTCAGAATCCTAAACTGATCGGCCGTCAGGGTTTGGTGGGCGAGATCGATCTGGGCATTCGCTTCAACGGCCGAGACGACGTGGTGAGCCTCCTGCTGCACTTCGCCGAAGGAAATTTAAGCGTCTTGGAAGTCGTCTGGTACAACTTCCCTGAGCCGGTTCCTCGCAAATGGACTGAAGTCAGCCGTGACCTTCGTGTCGGCGACTGACGCGACATGCGCTCCTTCGTTGTTCCCATGTGGAGACTACCGAACCACAGCGGAGTCAGCACTATTGGCGAGCGGGGGGGGGGGGGGGGCGCGCGCGCCCGCGGCGGGGGAG
>JAEZIJ010000206.1 GCA_023436715.1 Acidobacteriota bacterium | reverse complement strand
GGTTCCTGGTGATCGTTAAATTGATGAATGGAGTATCAGGAATCGTTTATAAACTATTTAACCTTTGAGAGACGATTGTCTGCTCATACGGTTATTGCATACAGAAAAGACCTCGATCAGTTTGTGTCATTTGGGACAAAATGTATTGAGGTATTTGATTTTAAAAAGGTTGATGCAAAATTTATCAGAAACTGGATCGTGTTTCTGATGGAAAATAATTATAATCCACTTAGTATCAACCGTAAGATTTCAACCATAAAAGCGTTCTTTCATTACCTGATGAAAAACGGAATAGTTGAAAACAATCCTGCCGTAAATATTGTGCTCCCTAAGGTAAGAAAAAAGTTACCTGTATATGTTGAAGAAAACCGATTAAATCAATTACTCGACAATGGTTTTTTTTCTGACGATTTTAAGGGAATTAGGGATAAGTTGATTATATTGCTGCTGTATGGTACCGGTATCAGGTTAGCCGAACTGGTTTCTTTAAAGACAAGAGATATTGATATGAATGAATGTCTGTTGAAAGTGAAGGGAAAAAGACAAAAGGAACGTATCATTCCTTTTCCAAGAAGTATTCATGCTAACATTAAACAGTACCTTGATGTAAAAAACGGATTAGATATACATCACCCGGATGAGTTACTTATTACTGAAAAGGGAAATCCGGTATATCCTAAGTTAATCTACAGGGTAGTTCATAACTATTTATCACTAGTTACTGTTATTGAGCAAAAAAGTCCTCATGTTATGCGACATTCTTTTGCAACACATTTGCTTAATAATGGTGCTGATTTAAATGCAGTTAAAGAATTGTTGGGTCATTCGAATCTGGCTGCTACCCAGGTTTATACGCACACAACATTTGAAAAACTACATTCTATTTATAAACAAGCCCATCCAAGGGGCAATTAAAAAATGTTTCTATGGAAGTAATTATTAATTCAGTACATTTCGATGCCGATCAGAAGTTGATAGACTTCGTCAACAAAAAAGTAAACAAATTGGATACTTTTTTTGATGGAATTATTAATGCAGAAGTAACATTGAAAATTTTAAAACCTGAGACTCCTAAGAATAAGATCTCAGAAATTAAGATTTCAACCCCGGCCAATGGATATCTTTTTGCAAAAAAAGAAGCAGATTCATTTGAAGAAGCTACTGATTTAGCTCTTGATGCCATGAAGAAACAACTCACCCGACATAAAGAAAAGATCAAGAATAAATAATTAGAATATTTTTGCAGACATATTATTAGATTTTTAAAATAATATTTTTACATTTGCACACCCTTTTTGAGGGGCGTTCCAGAAACATCTGAATTGAAAGAAGTTGTAGTAGATTCTAAGGAGGTTATTGCTTTGTTGAAAAAGACGAAACTTTAATTGAATGCTATCACTGCAAAAAATATTTCAGAAAGGCACCATTATGTTGTCAGTTGTTTTTGATAAATTTTGTAATATTGCAGCGCATTTTAAATGCCATATATTGCGGGAGTAGCTCAGTCGATAGAGCATTAGCCTTCCAAGCTAAGGGTCGCGGGTTTGAATCCCGTCTCCCGCTCAATCAGAGATTGGAATCTTAAGCAGCAATGCTTTTGATTCCTGTCTCTTTATGTGTTTAAAGCCGGAGTAGCTCAGGGGTAGAGCGCATCCTTGGTAAGGATGAGGTCACGAGTTCAATTCTCGTCTTCGGCTCAATGAATTTAGATAATAATTAAATATTTTGAATTATGGCTAAGCAAACATTCGTAAGGGACAAAGACCATGTCAATATAGGAACTATTGGCCATGTTGACCATGGTAAAACTACCCTGACAGCAGCTATCACAACTGTTTTGGCCAAGAAAGGCCTCTCGGAAATTAAATCATTTGATGCAATTGATAATGCACCTGAAGAAAAAGAAAGGGGTATTACAATAAATACATCTCACGTAGAGTATCAGACTGAAAAACGTCACTATGCTCACGTTGACTGTCCCGGCCACGCCGACTATGTTAAAAACATGGTTACTGGTGCAGCCCAGATGGACGGTGCTATTATAGTTGTTGCTGCTACTGATGGTCCAATGCCTCAGACCCGTGAGCACATCCTTTTAGCTCGTCAGGTAAACGTTCCGAAACTCGTTGTTTTCATGATCAAAGTTGACATGGTAGACGACGAAGAAATTTTGGAACTTGTTGAAATGGAAGTTCGTGAACTTCTTGATTTCTACGAATTCGATGGCGATAATACACCTGTAATTAAAGGTTCTGCCCTTGGTGCACTTAACGGTGAAGAACAATGGGAAGAAAAGATTATGGAATTGATGGATGCTGTTGATACCTGGATTCCACTTCCTCCCCGTGAAGTAGATAAACCATTCCTGATGCCTGTTGAGGACGTATTCTCAATTACCGGCCGTGGTACTGTTGCTACAGGTCGTATCGAAACTGGTATTGTTCATACAGGTGATGAATTACAGTTGATTGGTTTAGGTGCTGAAGGCCGTAAGACAGTTTGTACCGGTGTTGAAATGTTCCGTAAAATTCTTGACGAAGGTCAGGCTGGTGACAACGTTGGTTTGTTGTTGCGTGGTGTTGACAAGAAAGAAATCAAACGTGGACAGATTCTTGCAAAACCTGGTTCAATTACTCCTCATACTAAATTTAAAGCAGAGGTTTATGTATTGAAAAAAGAGGAAGGTGGACGTCACACTCCATTCCACAACAAATATCGTCCTCAGT
>JAEZIJ010000201.1 GCA_023436715.1 Acidobacteriota bacterium | reverse complement strand
GATGCGAGCCGCGCATGCCGCTTGCAAACCCGCCTGGCGTCGGTCATCGACTCCGACGCTGGGCCTTCGTTTCCCCCCCCGAATCATCCCATGTCGCACAACATCGCCCGAGCGATCGACGGCGCCGCCCCCCCCCCCCCCCCCCACCGGCGGAGAAGCAAACACCCAAGCAGAATAACCCCGGCGCCGCAAAGCGTGTATGCGGCAGGTTCGGGGATCGGCTCTACATCGCCTTCGAACCTTCCGGATGCCCCAAGAAATGCGACCGCACCTGGAGAACTTACCACTTCGGTCTCGAACCGGCCCGATCCGCGCAATGCAAAGTTCATGAAAGAAACGCTGCTGTTCGAGGCCGTGAGGAAACCGGCAACTTCCATGGGCACAACGACCGTGCTCTGGCTGCCCTCGGGAAAGCTTGCCCAATCGGTTTGGCCGATGTGCCATTCGAGCGATCCGCCGATTGCGCCTTCCGCCTTCGACGGCTTTCCGATCACGTTTGCATAAGCTTCGAACGAGTTCACGGCGGCAAGAAACCAGTTTTCGGGCGTAAGGAACGCGAACATGGCGGGAGCGCCGGTGCCGTCAAGGCTGCATGTCTTATCCGGACACTGCCGGTACACGGTCGAGGCCTCGCCCTGATGGAATTGCCAAGCGAACTCAGGACCGGCGACGTTGGCGAAATTGGTGTTTGCGGAGAAGCTGAACTCCCCAGTGACCGGCATCGCCCAAACCGGCGCAGCGATTCCCAGAATCAAGCAGGCTCGTAGCATATCCCCCTCCGTAACTTTGATCCCAGTGTACAACGGTGGGGAGATCGTGGAACGTGGGTTGTGGATTGTAGGAGGGATGCAAGGGGAGATCGTGGAGCGCGGGTTTGATCCACGCTCCACGATCTACGGACTTTACGCGGTCCGCATCGACTCGGACTTATCGCCGCTGATGGCAGCCTGAGCCGCCGCCAGCCGCGCGATCGGCACACGGTACGGTGAGCACGAAACGTAGTTCATGCCCGCGCGGAAGCAGAACTCCACCGAGCTCGGCTCGCCGCCGTGCTCGCCGCAGATACCGACTTCCAGGCCAGGGCGCCTTTGCCGGCCGGCGTCTACGGCGCTCTTGATGAGCTTGCCGACGCCGTCCTGGTCGAGAACGGCGAACGGATCCGCCTTGAAGAGCTTCAGATCCTCGTAGGTCTTCGAGAACCTGACGTAGTCGTCGCGCGAGATGCCGAGCGTCGTCTGGGTGAGGTCGTTCGTGCCGAAGCTGAAGAACTCCGCTTCGCCGGCGACTTCGTCGGCGGTCAACGCCGCGCGCGGGATCTCGATCATAGTGCCGACCATGTACTTCTGGCCCTTCAGGCCGGCCTTTGCAAACACCTCTTCAGCCACCTTCACCACGATGGCCTTCTGGTTCTCGAGCTCCTTCACGCTGCCGATGAGCGGGATCATCACTTCGGGGATGACCTTCACGCCCTTCTTGGCCACCTGAACGACGGCCTCGAAGATCGCCCGCGCCTGTACCTCGGTGATCTCGGGATAGAGAATGCCGAGACGGCAGCCGCGGAGACCCAGCATCGGGTTGAACTCATGCAGCTCTTCCACACGTTGCAGCAGTTCGGGGAGCCGGCTCTTCAGCTCGGGCACCGTGATGCCGTACCGTGCCGCCATCTCCTTCTTTGCCTTCGCGTCGAGGTTCGGCAGCCTGGCGATATCGACCATCAACTGCTCGCGCTTGGGCAGGAACTCGTGCAGCGGCGGATCGAGCGTGCGGATGACCACCGGGAATCCGTCCATCGCCTGGAACAGCCCGGCGAAGTCCTTGCGCTGCATCGGGAGCAGCTTCTGGAGCGCCTTGCGGCGGGTCTTCTCGTCGCGGGCCATAATCATGGCCTGCATGTGCTCGATGCGGTCCTCGGCGAAGAACATGTGCTCGGTGCGGCACAGGCCGATTCCCTCGGCGCCGAAGTTGCGGGCTGCCTTGGCATCGCGCGGAATGTCGGCATTGGCGCGCACGCCAAAGGAGCCGCGGAACTCGTCCGCCCAGCCCATGAAGGTGGCCAGCGTTCCGGACCGGGGATCCGGTTCCGCCGTCTGCGCCTGGCCGGCGAACACTTCGCCGGTCGAGCCGTCGAGCGACAGCCAATCGCCTTCCTTCAGCGTGACGTTCTTGCCGTTGGCCACGGCGACGGTGATCTGCTTCTTGTGCTCGTCCACCACGATGGAGCCGGCGCCCGCCACGCAGGGGGTGCCCATGCCGCGGGCCACGACGGCCGCGTGGCTGGTCATACCGCCGCGCGACGTCAGAATGCCCTTGGCGACTTCCATACCGTGGATGTCGTCCGGAACCGTCTCGGAGCGAACCAGAACCACCGGGCTCTTCTTCGCTTCGACGACGGCATCGTCGGCCGTGAACACGACCTTGCCGACAGCGGCGCCGGGGGAAGCCGGGAGGCCAACCGCGATCTTCTGAAGCTTCTTCCGGGATTCGGGAACGATAACCGGGTGCAGGAGCTGGTCAAGCTGCTGCGGATCGACGCGGAGCACGGCTTCCTTCTTGTCGATCAGGCCTTCTCCGACCATGTCCACGGCGATCTTCACCGCGGCCGGGCCGGTCCGCTTGCCGTTGCGGGTCTGAAGCATGAACAGCTTGCCGTCCTGGATGGTGAACTCGAAATCCTGGACGTCGCGGTAGTGCTTCTCGAGGTTCGAGGTGATCCCACGGAGCTGCTCGTAAACCGCGGGCATGATGCCCTTGAGCTCGGCGATCGGGTGCGGCGTGCGGATGCCGGCCACAACGTCCTCGCCCTGCGCGTTGGTCAGGAACTCGCCATAGAACTCTTTGGTGCCGGTCGCCGGGTTACGGGTGAAGCCCACGCCGGTGGCCGACGTTTCGCCGAGGTTTCCGAACACCATCGCCTGCACGTTCACCGCGGTGCCGAGATCGTCGGAGATCTTGTTCATCTTGCGGTAGTGCTGCGCCCGGGGGTTGAACCAGGAACGGAACACGGCCTCGACGGCCATGTTGAGCTGCTGGCGCGCGTCCTGCGGGAAGGCCTTGCCGGTCTTCTTCTGCACGACCGCCTTGTACTCGGCGATCACGGCCTTCAGGTCTTCAGCCGTCAGGTCCGTATCGAGCTTGGCCTTCACCTTCTTCTTGCGGCCTTCGAACACATGGTCGAAATCGCTCTTCGGGATCTCGAGCACGACGTTGCCGAACATCTGGATGAAACGGCGATAGCAGTCGTATGCGAAGCGGGCGTTGTTGGTGCGCGCCTCGACAGCCTTCACCGTCTGGTCGTTCATGCCCAGGTTCAGGATGGTGTCCATCATGCCGGGCATCGAGAACTTCGCGCCCGAGCGAACGCTGACCAGCAGCGGGTTGGACGTATCGCCGAGCTTCTGGCCCATGCGCTTTTCGAGCTGCGCCAGCTTCTCATCCACCTGGCCCATGATGTCGGCCGGGGTCTTGTTATTATTCCGGAAGTAAATGTTGCAGACTTCCGTGGAGATCGTGAAACCCGGCGGCACAGGCACGCCGGCCCGCGACATCTCCGCGAGGCCTGCGCCCTTGCCGCCCAGGGTGTCCTTCATTTTGCCGTCGCCATCGGCTGTGCCTTCGCCGAAAGCGTAGACGTATCTATTCATAAGGCTGCGTTTCTCCTCTGGTGCCCGCTCACGGTCGCGCCCCGGGCGTGGATTCCGGGCCGCGCGCGTCAGCAAGCGTAGTAACAATCTCCGAGAAATCGGCGATTGCCGAAAACTCGCTTAACAGGTTGTGTAACAAGGTGAGCCGGTTCTGCCGTACTCTATGATCCGGTGCGTTCACCAGAACTTTATCGAAGAACAAATCCACTTGCGGCCGTAGCGAGGCAATCGCCTCCAGCGCCGCCCTGTACTCCTTCTTTTTCCGGAACCGGTTCACCCGGTTTCGGAGCGCCTGGAATGCAGCATATAGATCGGCTTCGGGGCCGGTTTCCAGCAGGGCGGCATCGAGAACGCCCCCGCCCGTGAATTCCGCCTGCCTCAAAATGTTCTTGATCCGCTTGAAGCTGGCGGCGAGTGGTTCGAAGTTTTCGGTCGGGCGCACGGCCTGAATGGCTTCGAGCCGGCTCTCGACATCGGTCAGGTCGTCGTAGCCGGCGGCCAGGACGGCGTTGACCTCGTCGTAGCGGAATCCGCGAACGTCCTTGAAGTAATACTTCACCCGATCCAGGAAGAACTCCGCCAGAGCCTGGTCCTTTCCGATCAGCTTCGGAAGCGGAAGGGCGAGCTTACCTTCAACCAGGATCTTGACTACGCCCTGAGCGGCGCGGCGAAGCGCGAACGGATCGCGGGATCCGCTCGGGATCAGGCCGACCTTGAAGCAGCCTTGGAGCGTGTCCAGCTTATCCGCGACGGCCAGGATGCGGCCGGTCGCCGTGGACGGAATCGAATCCTCCATGCCGGCGGGCTTATATTGATCGTAAATCGCCCGCCACACGTCTTCGGGCTCGCCCTGCGACCGTGCGTATAGCCCGCCCATCACGCCCTGGAGTTCGGTAAGTTCCTTGACCATCTCCGTCGTGAGATCGCACTTAGCGAGGAGAGCGGCGCGCTCGGCTGCCACTGTATCGATTTTGGCAAGCTTCGCAAGTTGGCGCGAGAGCTTGACGACGCGCTTCGTTTTCTCGAGATAAGAGCCTAACTTCGCCTGGAATGTTACATGGGCAAGGTCCGTCACGCGGTCCGCGAGTTTCTTCTGTTGGTCGACGTTCCAGAAGAACCGGGCGTCATTGAAACGCGCCCGCAGTACCCGCTCGTTGCCGTGGCGCACCAGACCTTCCGGGTCGGCGCTCGTATTCATGACGGCTATGAAGTGCGGCGCCAGCCTGCCTTCGCCGTCTTCGACGGAGAAGTACTTCTGGTGGTGGCGCATCACAGTGACGAGCACTTCCTCCGGGAGCTTCAGATACTCGGGGTCGAAGCCGCCCAGAATCGGCGTGGGGTATTCGGTGATGTAGACCAGAGTGTCGAGCAGCGCGGGGTCCGCCTTGGCCTTCAAGCTGGTGCCATGAAGCAGGGCGCCGATTTCGTTCTCGATTTTCCGGTTCCGCTCCACGGCTGAAACCAGGACGAAATTATCTTTGAGGATTTCGTCGTAATTGCGGGAATTTACGGGAATTTCCCGGGCTCCGAGCAGCCGGTGCCCGTTTGTGCGATCGCTCGAGCGCACGCCCGCCACTTCGAACGGGACGACCTCGCCGCCCAACTCGGCAACCAGCCATCGGATGGGGCGGATGAACCGCGGGCCGCCCTTGCCCGTCCAGTACATGGTCTTGGGGAAGTAGATCTTGAGAACCACTTCAGCCAAGCCCCCGGCGAGTATGTCGCGGGTGGCCCGCCCGGAGGTCTTCTTGAGATAGCAAAGGTACTCGCCGCGCGGTGTCTCCTGAACCGTAAGGTCGCCCACCTCGACCCCCATCTTGCGCGCGAACCCAATCGCGGCGCCGGTCGGCTGGCCGTCCTTGAAGGCGGCGCTCTTCGGGGGTCCGGAGACGAGTTCTTCGGCGTCCTGCTGCCGCTCGGGCAGCCCTTCGGCGCGCAGTGCGAGACGGCGCGGGGTCGCATCCGTCTTGATCGAATCCGCGGACAGGCGGTTCTGGGTCAGTAACTCTTGAAACAGCGACTGCAAATTGCCGAGCGCGGGCTGGATCATCCAGTCCGGAATCTCTTCGGTCCCGATCTCGAGAAGCAGGGGCAGACTCATTGGGCCACCTCCGCCGCATCCGCCGTCTGGGGCGCCTCCGCGGACTGGTCAGCCCAACATTGGGCGACGCCCAAGGCCAGCTTCCGCACCCGCCCGATCACGGCGACTCGCTCGGTCACGCTGATCGCGCCGCGCGAATCCAGCAGGTTGAACAGGTGCGAGCACTTCAGGACCTGATCATAGGCCGGCAGCACCGGGAATCGCTTCTTGTCCGGATAATCCTTGTAGGCGTCCAACAGGCGCTGGCACTCCTTTTCGTGAAGATCGAAGAGTTTCCACAGGGTCGGGACGTCGGCCATTTCGAAGTTATAAACGGAGAACTGGACTTCGTCGGCCAGCCGGACGTCGCCGTAACTCACGCCGGGCGTCCACTCGATGTCATACACGCTGTCTTTCCCCTGAAGGAAGGCCGTGAGCCGCTCCAGCCCGTAAGTGAGTTCGGCGGGAACCAGATCGAGATCGATGCCTCCGCACTGCTGGAAGTAAGTGAACTGGGTGATCTCCAGACCGTCAAGCATGACCTGCCACCCGATACCCCAGGCGCCGAGCGTGGGCGATTCCCAGTTATCCTCCTCGAACTTGATGTCGTGCTTGCGAAGGTCGATGCCGATCGCTTCGAGGCTCTGAAGATACAGGTCGATAACGTCTGCCGGGGAAGGCTTGAGGATGACCTGAAGCTGGGAGTGTTTGTAGAGGCGGTTCGGGTTTTCGCCGTAGCGGCCGTCGGCCGGGCGCCGGCTCGGCTGCACGTAGGCGACGCGGTAGGGCTTGGGACCGAGCACGCGCAGGAACGTCTCCGGCGCCATGGTACCCGCACCTACTTCCAGGTCATACGGTTCCTGAATAATACAGCCGCGATCCGACCAGTATTTTTTCAGTTTGAAAAGAACGTCTTGAAAGGACTCCATCGATTATACGGTTTCCAGGACCGGCACCGTCACCAGTCTTCTCTCGATATGCTCCTCAATGGCCCGAACCAGAAAGCGCCGGAGATCCGCCGCCGTCGCGCGGCTCCACTCCCGCTCGGACAGCCGCGCGATCGGGGTGTGCATCATCTCTTCCGCGATTACCCGGGAGTCGCCGCTTACCCGCAACTCGGGAAGGAAACCGGAGAGCCTGACCGCCCACAATGTGTAGTACGTAACGGCCGGCCACACGCCTTCACCCTGCCGCGCCCGGAGGTAATCCAGAACCGCCAGCAGCAGCCGAAAATACAACTCGCCCGGCTCTGCCGGGGGCAAGAGTTGCTCGGCCACTTCCGCCATGTAATCGAGAGCAACCCCCGCCGCATAATCGGAGGCCAGGTTGAACTGCGAGGAAATCAACTCGCAGGAATCCAGCCCGGCCAGTTCCCTGGTCGCGTGCTGGAAGTAAAACAGCCGGACATGAGAGAGTCTTTCGAGCCCGCTGCCGAAAGGACTCTTTGGCCGCCGCGCCCGCTTGGCCACGCCTCTCAACTTCCCCTGATCTCGCGTTAGAAAGCTGACGATGAGATCCGCTTCTTTGAGCGGGTAAGTTCGCAGGACTAATGCCTCGCTGACACGGGACGACACATCGAATATTTAAGCGTAGCACAACCGGAATTGCGAATTTCCGGCGTTCCCCAATCCGTGTGTGCGACTTAGAAGTCGTGAACCTTCCGATTTCCAGGCGGCCCGCGAGAATCTGAGCGCACCGAGCACCGCGTAGCGTCGCCCCTGGGCCAGCGTCCCGGCAGGCAGGCCGTGCGCCGCTGACTCGTATCAGGGCACGGCTGAAGCCGTGCCAGTCCTGTAATGGTGGCGGCTGAAGCCGTGCCCTTATACAAGGCCCGAGCCACGGACTTCCACTTGCCTGAAGCCGTACCATGACGCGACTGATGCAAAGCGCCCGTTGTTATACTGTTGTCTCGGGATCATTATGGCCACCACGGAATCCGAAGCCGTCGCGACGCTCAGCGATGGCACCAAGGTGAAACGGCGCATGCTCCGCATGCGTTGCTGCAATGAGAAGGACGACAAGGGCAAGCTCTGCGCCGGCCACCTGAAGCGTTGGTATTTTTTCGGCGAGGAAATCGCGAAGCAGTTTGGCGCGAATGCCGAGATCTACCGGTGCGAGCACTGCAAGACGCTTTACCTGCCCAACCCTGACGAGGAACCCCGCAGCGGCACGTTAGCCTGGTAGGCGGCGCACACGAAAAACCGCATCGGGTGTGGAGGTGTCCCCGATGCGGGGTGCCCTGTTGGGCTGGAGATCCGGCGTCGGGCTGTTCTGGATCTAGCACCCGCTTCGCGTTTCACTCCTGAGGGTCCCGCGTCCAAGTACCTCCCAGAAATGCCAGACAGTAACCGAAACCCGTCGATCCCCGGTGAGACTTAAACTCCGGAAACACGTTCGTCCTGAAAAAAACCCTCTGTTGCAACCTGCAGCCGGAAAGTGAGGGGCACTTCTTTAAACATCGGCTCCCGCAAGCACGCTGTCAAATATTCACCCACTCGCCCGCCGTTGCCCGTTGCAGCAGAGGGCAGGTTCAAAAAACTACTTCATCAATTCAGCATTCTATTTAGCATGTATTGCACCACCATGGCAAGTGGGAAAGTAATTGAAAATGCGCGGATGGCAAGCCGGGGCGTGCCGGCGCCTGTGACCCGGCGGTGCAGGCCGTGTGTCGCTATGACACAATCGAAGCGAATGAGCGGGAATTCCGCTTGGCTGGCGGTGATGGTGGCAGCGGCTCTGTCGCACACGCCTCCCGGCGTGTGCAGCACAGGCCAGGAGGCCAGCATCACTGTCGCCGGCGAGCATCCTCTGCTCTTTCTCCGCTCGCAGCGCATACGGCGGCTTCAGCGCGAACGCGAGCGCCGTTCGCCGCGGTGGGTGCAGTTTGAAGCATTGATTTCCGGCCGGGCTGCGATGCCCGAACCGGGCTTTGCGCTCGCCCTGTATCACCAGGTTACACGCGACGAAACTGCCGGACGGCGCGCAGTGGAATGGGCGCTCGGTCCGGCAACCGATTTGCGGCAACTGGCCCTCGTCTATGACTGGTGCCAGGGAGCCTTGACGGAACGGCAATCCGCCGCACTCTCAGCGAAGCTCTCTCGCGCGCTTGACCAGCCGGTGCACGGATTGACCGTCTCCGATGCCCGCTCACGCGCGCTGGCTGCCATCGTCCTTTCCAGCCGGTCGCCCGCTCTTTCGCAGCGAGTACTACGGTACGTGGTTGAGACATGGTGGCGCGGCGAGGTCGCGCCGGCAATTCGCGGCGGGCGCGACGTCCTACCCCGATCGGATTTCTACGCTTTATTTGAGTTGCTCCACGCGGTTCGCGATAACCTGAACATCGACCTGCGCGAATCCCTCCCGGCATTTTTCAAACAGATGCCGCTCTATCAGCTCATCAGTTACTACCCCGCGATTTATCCGGCCGCCGAGAATGACTACCGCATCCCCGCAATGAAGAGCCCCGAGCCCGATCTGGCGGCCGCGGCGATGTCGCGAATCGCCGAGATGGCCGAGGTCGCCTACGACAACAACTCCGTCGAGACACAGTATCTGCAAGGCTGGCTGATGCATGACCGCTTCATTCTCCATGGAGCGCTCGGCGCGCCATACGAGTTTCTCTGGGCCAATCCTTACCAGCCCGGCCTGAGTTACTTTAACCTGCCTCTGGCTTTTCACGATGAAATTCTCGGCCGCGTATTTATCCGGTCGCGGTGGAGCGATGATGCTGTCTGGCTCGGCTGCTTCGACGGGCAACTCGAAACCTTCTCCGACGGCGAGCCGAAGGCGCTCTCCCTGGGCTCCCTCACCGAGCCGCTTCAGTTCGGCGATACAGTGATTGCCGCGGCGCCGCGGTTCACAGTGAAGTCCGAGGCTACAACGGTTTACGTTGTCGGTCTGGCGCCCACGCGCGACTACGACGTCGAGCCGGACCACAGGGAGATGCACGAAGCCCGGAGCGACCCCGGCGGCATCATCGAGCTGAGATTCCCCACCGGATTTGTGGGCGGGGTCCGCGTAAAAGCGGTATTCTCCGAGAGAGGTCTCCCATGAACGAAACATCCCGGCGCAAGTTCTTCTTCTCTGGGCTGGCCCTGCCCGCCGCAGCCCAAACACGTGCACCGAAAAGCAACGCCCCGCTGCGATACCGGCTGCTCGGCAAAACCGGCCTGCGGGTTACTGAACTCGGCTGCGGCTGCGAAGCGGTTTCCGATTACACCGTTCTTCAGCACGCCGCCGACCTCGGCATCAACTTCTTCGATACCGCGCGCGCTTACGAGGGCGGCAACAACGAGCGCGTCCTCAAGGCTGCGCTCGGCGCGCGGCGGAAGAACGTCGTGATCGCCAGCCGCTCCTATGCGAAGGACGCGCGAACGATCAAGGACCACCTCGACACCAGCCTCAAGGAAATCGGCACGGACTACCTCGACATCTGGTATTTCGGCGACAAGAGCGGCCCGGAGGACGTGAACGACGAGATGCTCGCCGTGCAGCTTGCGGCCCAAAAAGCGGGCAAAATCCGGTTCCGCGGAATCAGTACGCACCGGCTGCACCGCATGGTGCCATTCATCATCAAGAACCGGTTCGACGTGGTTCAGATCCCGTACAACTTCGCGATCGGCACGCGGCGCGACCCGCAGAACATGGATGGCACGAACATCGAGAGCGCCATTACGGAACTCAAGCGCGCCAGCGTGGGCGTGGTGGCGATGAAGGTGATGGCGGGCAGGTGGCACGGGCGCCCCGAAGACAACCCGCTCTACTCTGTTTACAAGCAGTCGAACGGACGCGCGGCCGCGATCCGATGGGCGCTCCGCGACGACCGCGTCCAGACTACGAGCGTCCGTATGGTCGATCGCGATCAGGTGAACGAGAACATCGGCGCCATGGCCGGCCCGTTTTCACCCGAGGATGGCAGAACCCTATCCGCCCAGCTCGAGACCATCAGGCCGCTCTACTGCCGCGAGTGCGGATCATGCGACGGCGCATGCCCGAAAGGACTGCCGGTATCCAATCTGGTGCGGTACGCGATGTACGCCGAAGGGTACGGCCAATTCGAGATGGGTTACGACCGGTTCCAGCATCTCCCGGAAGAACTGAAGACGGTGCGCTGCTCGGATTGCACGTCCTGCGCCATCCGGTGCCCGAACGGCGTCCGCATCAAGGAACGATTGGCGCGCGCGCAGCACTTGTTCGCGTGATGGCGTGGATTCGCGGGAGAGGGGCATATGAAGGCAGCTCGCATTCACCAGCACGGCGGGCCGGAGGTTCTGAGGTACGAGGACGCGCCGGACCCGCAAATCAAGGCCGACGAAGTCCTGGTTCGGGTACGCGCTTGCGCGCTGAACCACCTGGACCTCTGGGTTCGCGGCGGCATTCCCGGAATGGTTCTCGATATGCCGCACATCCTGGGAAGCGACATTGCGGGAGAGGTGGCCGCGGTTGGCGATCTCTGCTGGCGCGTGAAACCCGGCCAGCGGGTTCTGCTTTCTCCCGGGTTGAGCTGCCGCCAATGCCCGGAGTGTGCGGCGGGGCGCGACAATTTCTGCTGGAAATATACGATTTTCGGCCTGCGGGTGCCCGGAGGGAATGCGGAACTCGTGGCCGCCCCCGAGTACGCCGTCATCCCCATCCCCGACGACCTCAGCTTCGAAGATGCCGCCGCCGCGCCGCTGGTATTCCTCACGGCATGGCATATGCTGCGCGGCCGGGCGCAACTCCAACCGGGGGAGGATGTACTTGTGCTTGCGGCCTCGAGCGGCGTAGGGTCGGCAGCCGTCCAGATCGCAAAACTCCTCCATTGCCGGGTCATCGCAACCGCCGGGGGCGACGCCAAACTGGAGATGGCCCGGAAGCTCGGAGCCGATGCCGTCGTCGATCATTACAAGCAGGACATCGCCGCGGAAGTCAAGAAGTTCACGGACAGGCGCGGAGTGGATGTAGTATTCGAGCACGTGGGCGCGGCCACGTGGCCCAAGAGCGTTCAATCGCTCGCCGCGGGCGGGCGGCTGGTGACCTGCGGCGCGACGACCGGGTACGACGTCAAAGTCGATCTCCGTTTCCTGTTCAACCGGCAGCACTCCCTGCTGGGTTCCTTTATGGGAACCATGGGCGACCTGTACGAGGTGCTGAAGTTTGTTTTCCGCAAGCAGCTCAGGCCGGTAATTGACCGAGTGTACCCTCTGGCTGATATTCGCGCCGCGCACGAAAGGCTGGAGAACAAAGAGCAATTCGGCAAAGTGATCGTGACGCCTTAACCGAGCAGGCGCGCGGCGGCCTGGTCGAGGAACCACGTAATCGAGCGACTGCGTGTGCCCAACTGGGCCGGGTACTTATTCGGCGCGTACGTCTCCTGGAATACCGCACGTAGCGGCTCGGCCTTATCCGCACCACTGACAAGCATCGCGGTGTTTCTCGCGGCTTCGAGCACGCCGGGCAGCAGCGTAATCCGCCACTGACGGAGTTTCCCGACGTAGACGGCGGCGGCGATTCCCTCACGGTCGTCGATCAGCGGCTCGCCCGGAAACAAGCTGGCCGTGTGGGCGTCCGGTCCCATTCCGCGGTGGATGACATCGAAGTGCGGCATCTCGCCGTGTTCAAGGCCGAAAAAATCCTCGATGTCTTCGGCATACCGCGATGCCGCCGCCTCAGGCATGAGTTCGGCGTGGACGCGGTGAATATTGCGCTGCGGAACCCTGGCCGGCATCAGAAAGGTCTCGGCCGCCAATTTGTAGTTGCTCTGGAGATCCGTCGGGGGCACGGCGCGCTCATCAACCCAGAACACGTGTACGCGACTCCAGGGGAACGCGCGGGCAGCCAGCGCCTGGAACATGGGCTGTGGGGTGGAGCCGCCCGAAATAGCGAGGGTCGCCAGTTCCTTGCCGGAGAGCGCCTCTCCGAGGCGCGCAACGATAAAATCGGCGCAAGCCTCGGCCGCCAGTTTCGCGTCGGTATAGGCGTGCCATTCCATGCCGCTTCACCTCACCTCACTCGCCAGCCCGGCCGCGCGCCTTAGGACTCTTGTGAAAACCGGATCGCGGAACGAGGATACCGAGAGTTCCTCGGCCAGCAGTTCCGCCTCCCCGAGCCGGGGCAGGCCGGTACAGTTCCTGCTCCCGTCCGCTTCGATCAGAGCCGCATCGCCGTAGCGGCGGATGGAGACATGTCTGACGTCTCCCGCCGCGAGCTCCAGTCCCTGCAATTCACCCGGCTCGCCCTCGACGGCATCGAAGCGGCACTCGACATCTCTCCCCAATGCGTCCACAATCCAGGCCGCGAGGTAGAGCGCTCGCGCCGGAACGCGATTACCGGAATAGAGAACATGGATGCGGTCCAGATCTGGCATTAGCTCACGGCAGCGTGGGCCCTCGAAGGTCTGCGCCACGAGAGCACGCCAGCGTGTGAGCCGCGTCCAGGCGAGGTCAGCCACCGCCGGTCCGGCGCCGGCGAGGCGCTCAAATATGCTCCGGGGCTCGGAGGTGTCCGAATCCACGATGAGCTTGTCCGCCGGGAAAATGGAGGCATCGACCGCTTCAAAGACTCGTGCGCTGCGATACCACAGCACAACCGGCAGGTCGGGCGCGCGGAGCGCGGTCAGCACGGGAGCCAGGTCCCGAAGGCTTCGATCGGACGCGGTGATCTCGATGCGCTCGCAGCAGATCTGTTCCCGCCCCCCGAAAGGCTTCCAGCACTGCGAAAGCACCTGGTGTTCGAGAAGTGGCGCGCCGCCCGGACGCACGCGCACCACGATCGCCCGGTTCGGTTGCTCGCGCATGAGGTGAGCGAGTATCTCGGCTATCGCGGCAGGGTCGTCGCTCTCTTCGGCGAAAACGATCAACGTGAGCGCACAGGCGCGTACAACTCCCTCGGTTTCCCCGCCCGCCTTGGCGAGATCGGCCCAGAGCCGGCTCAGTTCCTCCAGAATCCTGTCCGCCTGAAGCGCCGCCATTACGCGTTCCTCCACGTATGCCCGCGCCGGGCAAGCATCTCGTCGGCTGCTTTCGGCCCCCAGGTCCCCGCGGGGTAATTGGGGAACTTGGACCGCTCATTGGCCCAGGTCTTCAGAATGGGATCTACGGCCGCCCAGCCCGCCTCAACTGCGTCCTGACGGATGTAGAGCGTCGGGTCTCCCCGCATCACTTCCACCAGCAGTGTTTCGTAGTCCCATGACTGCGGCGATCCAAAGCTTTCTCCGTATCTGAAATCCATCGAGACGGGGCGCAGCTTCATCCCGATGCCGGGCTGCTTGGAGAGGAACCGCAATGAGATGCCCTGGTCCGGCTGAATGCGCACGATCAGCAGGTTCGGCGAACCCACCGTTCCGCCCGAGGCGTCGGAGTTGAAAATGGCCAGGGGCGCGGCGTTGAATTCGATTGCGACGTCAGTCACCCTACGGGGCAGGCGCTTGCCGGAGCGCAGATAGAACGGCACGCCCGCCCACCTCCAGTTGTCCACGAAAAACGTTGCGGCTGCGTAGGTGTCCGTCCGCGATTCGGGATCCACACCCGGTTCCTGCCGGAAGCCGGGAACCTCCTCCCCGCCGATGCGCGCCGGCCCGTACTGCCCGGCCACGGCATTGAGCGGCACCTCTTCCGGCTTCATAATGCGGATGGACCGCAGCAGTTTGGCGCGCTCGTCCCGAACGGAATCAGCACCGTAAACGGGCGTGGGCTCCATGGCGATGGTGGCCATCACCTGCAGCAGGTGACTCTGGAGCATGTCGCGGAGCGCGCCGGCTTCCTGGTAGTACGCGCCGCGCCCTTCCACGCCGATCGATTCGGCCGCGGTGATCTGAACATGGTTGACGTAGCGCCTGTTCCAGAGCGGCTCGAAGATGCCGTTGCCGAATCGAAACGCAAGGATGTTCTGGACAGTGTCCTTTCCGAGATAGTGATCGATGCGGTAGATAGAAGACTCCTCGAAGAACTGCTGTAAGTCGCGGTTCAGGGCACGCGCACTTTCCAGGTCGCGTCCGAAAGGCTTTTCGATTACGAGCCGCCGCCAACCCGGGCCGCTCGCGAAACCGCTCTTGCCCAATCCCGCGGCGATCCGCGAATACTGACTCGGATGCGTGGCCAGGTAGAAGAGGACGTTCCCGCCGGTCTGGAAAGGCTGATCGAGTTCCTGGATCTTCGCGCAAATGCGGGCGTAGGTCTCCGGGTCGTCTACGTCGCCTGAAACATAGAAGAGCGTCCGGGCCAGAACGCCCCAGACCTCGTCTTCAAAAGGTGTTTCGCTGCGGAACTCGATCACGGCCTGGCGCATTCTGTCCCGGAACGCGGCGTCGCTCATCGGCGTGCGGGAGTTGCCGACAACCGCAAAGCCCTCGGGCAGCAGACGATCGTAAGCCAGGTGGTAGAGCGCTGGAATGAGTTTGCGCCGGGTCAGGTCGCCATTGGCTCCAAATATGGCGACGGCGCAAGGTGGAACGCCGCGCTCAAAGCGCAGCGGATCGCGAAACGGATTTTCCCCAGCCACGCCCCCAAAGTAACACGGTGGGCAGAACACACGGGCCGGTTGCGCGCCCGAACGAATCGGAGTACGATGAAGTTTACCCCTCCGGCAATATCTCGTGTAAGAAAAAGACTGGACTGAATTGAAAGACTGCGGAGTTTGATTCGCTCGACAGGGTTCTATGCAAAAGCAGCCTAAGAAGCTACTGGCCGCTGTGGACGATCTCTTCTTCACCGTGAAAATCAGCGATGCGGCTAAGCGCGCCGGCCTTCAGGTGGAGTTCGTCAAGAATGAAAAAGATCTGCTCGACAAAGCAAAGGACGAGCACCCGGCCCTCATCATCTTCGATTTGAACTTCGGCGCGATCCAGCCGCTCAAAGTCATTTCGAAGCTGAAGGGCAGCTCGGATTTGAAGACCATCAGCCTGATCGGTTACCTCTCGCACGTGCAGGGAGAACTGAAGCAGAAGGCGCATGAAATCGGCTGCGACATGGTGCTGGCGCGCTCGGCGCTCTCGCAGAACCTTCCACAGATCCTGAAACGGCACGCCGGGGCGTAAGCCCGCTCGCGGCAGCGGCAATCTCTGCCGTGAAAGAATCCGGGGATATGCCTGCAATTACCTCCGCGTTTTCGCAGCCGAGACCTTGAAAAACGGTTTTAGGATAGACGCCGATGAACCTCCCATGGCCTGCGGCCACCCAAGGCAATGAAAACCCGCAGTGCTTGTTTTGCTGATGTGGGGCAGCGTCTTACGCTGCGGCGGCCTCTCAGGCCGCCTCCGCTCGGGCGGGCTGAGAGCCCGCCGCAGCCTGAGAGGCTGCCCCACCAGCAAGGTGCCAGCATTTG
>JAEZIJ010000135.1 GCA_023436715.1 Acidobacteriota bacterium | reverse complement strand
TACGGCAGCGGAGCGCCACCTGCTGTGGCGTGCCCAACGCAGCCAACCAACGCTCGAGTTGCTCCTGCTGGTCCTGGGACAAGACGAGTGGCTGGGTGACGCGCGGCATAACTGATTATGCCCCCGGTATCCCCAAATGTCCAGCTATTTGCTGGACACTACACTAGCTGATTCCCATCTTCTTCTGCATCTCCTCGAGCGTGACGCCCTTCGTTTCCGGGTAGAGGAACAGCACGACGAAGAATTGCACCACCATCATCGCCGAGAAGAACACGAACGGCGCGCCGCCGGAGGACGCCGCCATCATGGGGAACGTCCAGGAAATCACAGCGTTCATAAGCCAGTGCGAGAAGCTGCCCAGGCTCTGGCCCTTCGCGCGCACGCGGTTCGGAAAGACTTCCGCCAGGAAGACCCAGATCACCGCGCCCTGTGAGAACGCGAACGATGCGATGTAGCCGATCAGCAGCCAGACGAGCAGTTCCTCGTGCTGCTTTGTGAGAAAGATCGCCGCAACCCCGGCCAGGCACAGCGCCGTCCCAACCGAGCCCACAAGCAGAAGGGTCTTCCGCCCGATCCGGTCGATGACGGACATCGCCAGCATCGTGAACAGCAGGTTCGTACCGCCCACAGCCACCGCTTGCAGATCCCCGGACATCTTGCTGAAGCCCGCCCGCTCGAAAATGTCGTTCAGGTAATAAAGAATCGCGTTGATGCCCGAAAGCTGATTCAGCAGCCCGATGGACACGGCGAAGAAGATCGGCCAACGGTATTTATACGAGAACAGGCGTTCGCCGTCCTGCCCGTTTTCGGCGCGGATCGACAACACGATGTCGTCCAGTTCCTTCTCATAATCCGGTTCGCCGATCAGCCGCAGCACCTCGCGGGCCTCATCGATGCGCCCCTTCTTTACGAGCCAGCGCGGGCTGCGCGGAATGGTGTAGAGCATGGCCAGGAACAGCGCCGCCGGAGCCGCCGCGATGCCCAGCTTCCAGCGCCACTCGGCCGCCCCGAGGCCCATGGTGCCGACCACGTAATTGGAAAAATACGCAAGCAGAATTCCGAACACGACATTGAACTGGAAGAAGGCCACCAATCGCCCGCGCCAGTTCGCCGGCGCGATTTCGGCGATGTACATGGGACCGAGCACCGATGAGCCACCGATGGCAAGCCCCGCCACGAAGCGCGCGGTGACGAGCGAATTCCAGTCCCAGGCCAGCGCGCAGCCAAGGGCCGAGACGAGGTAAAGCAGCGCCATCCCGCGCAGGCTCGAGCGCCGCCCGTAGCGGTCCCCTGGGATTCCTGCGAGCATCGCGCCGAGCACGGTTCCGAGCAGCGCGCTCGCCACGGTCAGACCCAGGGACCACGGCGTCAGGCCGTATCTTTCGGTCAGCGCCCGCGTGGTTCCGGCGATCACGGCCGTATCGAACCCGAACAGAAGCCCGCCCAAGGCCGCTACGATGGTGCTCCTCAAAAGGTATGCGTTCAGTCTCATGTCACCTCAATGCTGTTGCGCCCGCACGAAATCGAGAATCGCAGGGGGCAGCGGGGGAGTCGCCGGCAATTGCGAAGCGACCCACGCGCCCATGCGGTTGGCCAGGTCCACTGCGCGCGACTTGTCCCATCCCATCGCCAGTGCGAACAGGATGCCCGCCGCGCATGCGTCGCCCGCGCCTACAGGGTGCGCCTCTTCGGGCGGGATGGGAATCGCTTCGGCCGTGTACTCTCCGTCCCGCGCGAAAAGCAGCGTGCCTCGCGCATCGCGCGTGAGCACGACCGCATCGGCCGGATACCGCGCCAGCAGCAGTTCCGCACGGCGCCGGACCTCGGTCTCGCTCTCCTCGCCCGCAGGCGCCAGGCCCAGCAGCGAGCAGATCTCGAACAGCTCCGCGGCGTTCATCTTGAGGAGCGTTGCCAGCCGGCAGCTCGTGTCGATGATTTCCGCGCTGTAGCCCTCTTCGCCGGTGAGGGTGTTCCGCCGCAGGTTCACGTCGTACATGCGCTGCGCTTGCGGAGCGCGCTCGAGAAAATGCCGGATCGTCCGTCGCGAGACCTCGGAACGCTGCGCCAGGCTGCCGAAGCAGACCGCATCGCAACCGGCCGCGAGTTCGGCGAGCGAGCTATCGTCTTCGATGTAGTCCCAGGCGGAACCGGCCGCGATCTGGTATCCGGGCTGCCCGCAGCGCATGAACACGGAGACGTGCCCGGTCGGGTGCCGCGGGTCGGTCTCTATGTAGCGCGTGGTCATCCCGCGCTCGCGAAGCGCCGAGAGCAGGCGTTCGCCCTGCGCATCCGCGCCCACCGCGCTCACCATCACGCCTTCACCCAGCCCCAGGGGCGCCGCGAGTTGGTGGGCGTGGACCGCCGCGTTCAGCGGCGCGCCCCCCAGCGCATCCGTCCCGTTCTCGAAGACGTCGAACAGAACCTCGCCGATTCCGACCGTGAGCATAGTAACTGGCAAAAATACCAGCTTTCAGGTGGAAAGCGCTAGTGGGGCTGCCGCTGCGGGCCTCAGTCGGCGTCGCGCTGCGCCGGGCAGCGGAGGATTGGGCACAGCACAAGAGCAAGGAACCGCTTGAATGACGCAAGGCGCGCGCGCCTCGGGGCCGCGCTGGTGGCGATGAACTCGGCCCCGGCGCGACTCATGCTCTCCAGGAGGTCACGCCCGGCATCGTCCATCGACGCAAGGCCGGTCAGGTCTACCACCAAACGGCGCTCGCCGAGCGTCGAGCTGCCGGTTTGCCAGCAAAGGGCAACTTCGGGCACGGAGGCTTGTGTCAACTCGCCGCTCAACTGAATCCGGAACGCTTCCGGCGTGTCATGAAGCGTGACCTCGCACATGCAACTCTAAGACAAGCTCCCGCGCGAAAAAGTGACAGGCCGGTGCGGACGCCCTGTAAACTGTTTAGGCGGGGAGGTTCGATGCTGAAGCTGCTGGCCTGCCTCATTGCGCTGCCGCTCGCCGGCGCCGATTTCCAGGCCGGGGTGGCGCGGCTCAAGATCACGCCGGAAGCACCGGTCCGGGTGGCAGGAGATTTGTGGGCCAAGGCGCTCGCCGTAGAGGACGCCAAGGGGCACCGCGTGGTCATCGTCACCACGGACCTCATCGGCCTGCCGCGCTCCATCACGGACCCGGTCGCCGCGCGCACCGGACTCGACCGCGCGCAACTCGTCTTCAGTTCCTCTAACACCCATTCCGGGCCGGTGTTGCGCGGGAGTTCCGGTTACAGTGTGAAGCTGGCGGACAGCCTCGTGACCGTGATCGGCGCCGCGCTCGGCGACCTCAAGCCCGCGGTGCTCGCGTATGGTGAGGGCGCCGCGGAATTCGGCGTGAATCCGACGGGGCCGCGCGACACCGCCGTCCCGGTACTCAAGGTTGCGAAGCCGGACGGCACTCTACTGGCTGTGCTGTTCGGTTACGCCTGCCGGAACACCACGGTTGGAGGCGACTTCTTCCAGATCAGCGGCGATTACGCCGGCTTCGCGCAACTCGAACTCGAAAAGAAGCACCCGGGATCGGTGGCACTTTTTATACAACTCTGCGGGGCCGATGCGAACCCGAATCCGCGCGGCACGCTCGCGCTCGCGCAACAGCACGGCCGCACGCTCGCTGCCCAAGTTGACAGGGTGCTCTCGAGCCCGATGATGTCCGTCCGCGGCCCCATTCGCGGCGCCTTCCGGATCGTCGAGCCGAAATTCGCGCCCCATCTCGAGGAAGGGCGACCCATCCGGCGTATCCCGTATCCCGTTCAGGCCATCCGCTTCGGGAAGAGCCTGACGCTGGTCGCCCTCGGCGGGGAGGTGGTTGCGGATTACGCCCTGCGCATCAAGCGGGAATACCGCTCGGCGAAAGAGCCCATCATCGTGGCCGGCTATTCCAACGACGTAATGGGCTATATACCGCACGTGGACGGTATCGAGGAGACCATCTTTACCGGCATTCACAGCGTCATGAAGCGTGTGGGGAAGTGACCTTATTCCGCCACTCTCCAATCAATTACCACGACGGCGACTGACGCTTCATCTCCGCGCAGCGTCAGCCTCCTCCAGCCGGTGCGCGCGGAAGGCGGTTCAGTGACCAGCACCCGCGCCGCGCGGCGGGGGTCCTGCGCGTAACGCGTGAGATTCCATCCGTTGAGCGGGCCGGGGGCCTCGCGGCGGGCTTGCGCCACGGCAGTGTACACAACCAGGCCGTCGTCCGACAGGTCGGCCGGATGGGCGCTGATTCGAACCGGGACTCCCGGAAGCTCGCCCGTCACGTCCCCCGCTGAAGCGCGCGATCCGTTGATGAGGACCGACTGGCCGCGCCCGAGCCGCCCCGTCCAGATCAGCCGTCCCGAAGCGGGCCCTCTGTATGCCGTTTTTGCCGCGGCCGGCGGGGGCGCGGGCGCAGACTCCTTCGGCCGCAGCTCGATCGAAGCCGCGGCCAGCGCCGCAGGCGCGCCAGGGTTCAGTGAGGGAGGTTGCCCCAACGGCCTTGTCTTCGTACGCGGCAACTCCACCGGGCGAGGCGGCTCGACCAACGCCGCCCGCTGCCGCGTCTTCCTTTTCCCCTCCTTCCTGCGCTCGGGCTTCGCTTTCGGGGCTGGAGGCGCCGGCTGCTCGGCGGGTGGCGGGGCCGCGGCCTCCGGTTTCGGATCGGCAGCCGGCGTGGCGCCCACAAATCTCACCAGTTCCTCCACCGCGCCACCGCCCAGCGGCGTCACCGTGAGCCGCACTTCCACGTTGCCCGATTTCCGGGCGTAGGTGACACTCCCGCGCCTCAGCCCCGCGGCGCTGAATGGCAGGACGAGCCTCTTGTCGCCATCGACAATCTCGAGCGAGCCGCTAGTCGCTTGCCGTACCGCGGCAGCTTCGCGGTCCCATGCGATCCGGAGTTGCCCGTCGAGGTCGAGCGCACTCAGGGCGAGCGAAGAGGGTGCAGGTTTTTCTTGCCTCATAATGAGCAGCGCCGTGGCCACGGCGATTGCGGCCACCAGCACCAGCGCGACCGCCACCCACAACCACCGCCGCCTCGGACCCGGTTCCGGTTCAGACGGGGGCGCAATCGCTTTCACTGCCCTCAAAACCGGTGCGGCGGCACGGCTCGGCTCGGGTTCTTTCGGGGTGGCGGGCCCCTCCTCTTTCGCCGCGGTTCTCGGCTTCCTGCCCCTCGGCGCCAGAGCGAACTCGCCATAGCTCGACTCAGCGCGTATGCTCCCATCGGGTTCGCGGAAGAAGAATCCTCCGCGGGAGGGTCCGAACGATTCCGGCTGCACCACGAGGGCAACCTGTGCCGGCTTCTGGAAGAGCCGATTGTGCAGCTCCAGATCCTGCTCCGTCAGGCAGACAGCGCTGCGCGTATGCGAGTGGTACCACCCGACGGGTTCCAGGCCCGCCAGAAGGGCGTCGGACGCCGGCGCCCCCAGCGCCTCGGCGAACGCCCGCTCGTCTTTTTCGGAAAGCTGATAAGAGGGACCGAACTTGTATTCGCAAGCCACCGGCCGGTATGCCACGATGCGGGTGACGCCGGACTCCAGGCGGCCGAACAGAATTCCGCCTATCTCCACTCCGCCTCGGGGGAACTGGCAGTAGCCCGACACGGCGGCGGCGCGGATTTCCTCGAGGACGGATGCCCAGTACTCCACTCGGACCGAATGCCCCTCGACGCTCCAAACGCCGGTTTCGCTGCTCTGATGCGCCGATGCCATCCCCCACCCCCGGAGGTGCTTCTGGTTCCAATGTACCTAGGCCCGAGCGGGGCGGCAACCCGGCCCTCGGCGCAACCGGGAGCGGGCCGGGCATGCGCCAGGCTTGTCCAAATTGGACTGGCGGTTTCGGTGGACCGGGTTCCCTTGGCTTGCCGTTCCATTCTGAGCCGAAAGGTTTCGCCGCCGGGAGCGGG
>JAEZIJ010000133.1 GCA_023436715.1 Acidobacteriota bacterium | reverse complement strand
AAGCTGGGCGGGCTGGGAGCCCGCCGCAGGGCACGGCCCTGCCCCACTGTGCTGGATCGCCTCCAGGCATTTTCATCCTTGGTTGCGGCCCGGAACGGGCCATGCCCGAACTCCCTTACGGTCGCGGCTCGGCACCGGCACGAAACCGAGCCGCGAGGGCCGCAGGCACATGAGGCACTCCATGCTCAGCAAACATAAGCGCCTGCTCCGGTGGCTGGAAATCGTGTGCTGGTGTGTGGCGGTGCTCGCTATCGGCGCCTACTCGCTGGTCTACCTCGACCGCACTGTATATCAGGCATACGAGCAGTGGTCGTTCGAACAGACGCTCGAGCATAAGCGCGCGAATGTGCCGGGCTTTCTTTTCCACTTTTTGCACACACGAGGGGAATACCGCGAGTCATCCGAACCGGCCGGCTCGTACGGTCAATTGCGCCGGGAAGCTGAAGCCGCGGTGAAGCCCGTCCCCCGTCCCGCTCTCGGCGCCGGCGATCCGATCGGACGTATTCAGATACCCCGTATTGGAATGCAGGCGATGATCGTCGAGAGTACGACCAATGACGCGCTGCGGCGCGCGGTGGGGCACATTGAAGGAACAGCGCTGCCCGGCGATAGCGGCAACATCGCCCTGGCGGGTCATCGGGATACTTTCTTCCGCGGACTGCGGGACGTCCGCAAAGACGACATCATCAGAATCGACACTCTCGATGGAAGCTGGGCGTACCAGGTCGAGTCCACCAAGGTTGTCGAGCCGGATGACCTCAAGGTGCTTTCAGCCTCCGCGAGCCCGACCCTGACGCTCGTGACCTGCTTTCCCTTCAACTACGTGGGCGCGGCGCCGCACAGGTTCGTCGTTCGCGCCCGGGAAATCGAACCGGCTACGCTGAAACCTTCTCCAGGCTTTTAAGTTTCGCCGAAAGAGTGGTCCGCTTGAGGCGAAGCATCTCCGCCGCCTGCTTCTTGTTGCCGCCTGTCCGCTCCAGCGCCTGATCGAGGATGGTACGCTCAATCCGGCTGACCGTCCTTTCGAAGTCGAGCCCGTCTTCGGGCAGCCGTATGGAGGGCGTCGTGGCGAGCAAAACGGGTTTACGCAGCGCGGCTGAGGGCAGCGGAAAGTCGCCTGGATGCAACTCCCGCCTGTCGCCGCTGAGCGCGATGGCCATTTCCACCGCGTTTTCCAGTTGCCGCACGTTTCCGGGCCAGGCGTACGAACAAAGCCTGTCCAGAGCTTCCCGCGAGATGCGCTTGGAGGGAATGTCCTCCTGGCGGCAGATCTTGTCGATAAAATGGTGCACCAGGAGCGGCACGTCCTCCAGGCGCTCCCGGAGTGGAGGCATGCGCACCGGCACGACGTTGAGACGGTAGAACAGGTCCTCGCGGAATTTGCCTTCCGTGATGCGATCCGGCAGGTCGGCGTTCGAGGCGGCGACGACGCGCACGTCCAGGCGCACGGTTTCCGAACTGCCCACCCTTTGCAGTTCCCGTTCCTGCAAGACGCGCAGAAGCTTGGCCTGCAAATCCATCGGCATATCGCCGATCTCATCGAGAAACAGGGTGCTGCGGTGCGCCTGCTCGAACCTCCCGACGCGGTGATTGACCGCCCCGGTGAAGGCGCCCTTCACGTGCCCGAACAGTTCCGCTTCGAGGAGCGTCTCCGGCAGCGCATTGCAGTTGACCGCGACCATCGGCAGGTGCGAACGGCTGCTCGCCATGTGGATAGCCCGGGCCACCATTTCTTTTCCGGTGCCCGTTTCGCCGGTGATCAGAACCGTGCTCCGCCGCGGACCAACCAACCGGACAATCTGCGCTATATCGTGAATCGGGCGGCTCTCGCCGACCAGAAATCTCTTCCAGGGCTGCTCGGCAAGGGTCGCGCCGAACAGCGCCAACTCGCGGGTCCGCTTGTACTCGACGGCTTCCTCGAGCGTCCGCGCCAGGTCCCCATCCGCCGTGCTGTCGCCGAAAAAGTGGTACGCGCCGAGCTTGGTGAGGCGGATGGCGTCGCGGAGCGAGCCCCGGCGGTCGCGGACCACGACGGGGACAAGCGAGCAGATGCGCTGGACCTCCTCCAGCCATTCCTCAGGCGTCCAATCTCCCAACGGGAAATCCGCCAGAACGCAGTCGCAGGAGGAGTTCCTCAGCTCTTCAAGCGCCGCAACGGGACCGCTTGCTCTCTCGATCGAGAAGTTGCCGAGGCTCTTGAGCGCCCGCTCTCCGGCTTCATCGGGCGCCTTGTCCTCGTCGTTAACCCACAGAAGTCTCATCATTTTTGCGCAGCTTTAACAGGGTGCCGAAATGGAGCAGACTTACCTGCCCCGATTTGCACGTGGTTCACGAACTGGTGCTCGAGAAACAATCGGCCGTAGGTTCGCGAACTTTAGCTCTTTTGGACCTTAGAAAGGACCGTAGACGGCGGGCAGGTGATTGGGAGGGGGGAGAATCCCCGCCCCCGATAAGAGGGATATAAACGTACTATTTCCAGATGGATACAAAACCTTAAAAAAAGTTCAGGATTCTGATTGACAACGCACCTGAGGCTACGGTTAAATTACATTCGACAACGTTAGAAAAAGTAAATGCGACGCGGCCCGGCGGCCGCGGGATGGGCTGAGGTAATCGCTCTCGTCTGGGCTGGGGGGGGCGGTAGCATGTCCCCGCGCCACCGATGAACGTTGCGGGTACCGCGGCCCGCCGGAGGGGGAATGGATTGTACGGGGAGCGCATTGGCATGGTTCGCTATCCAGGTGAGACCGCGATACGAGAAGATAGTCGCCGCAGTCCTGACAAACAAGGGATACGAGACATTCCTGCCGATGTACCGCTCCCGGCGGCGCTGGTCGGATCGGGTCAAAGAGATCCAGGCGCCGCTTTTTCCGGGCTATCTGTTCAGCCGGTTCGATGTGGCCAAGCGTCTGCCCATCCTCACCACTCCCGGCATCCTGATGGTCGTTGGCAACGGGAAGACGCCGGTTCCGGTCAGTGAGGAAGAGATCGCCGCCGTGAGGGCCATTGTGGATTCCGAATACGCGGCTCGCCCATGGCCTTTCCTGCCGTCAGGCCACCCGGTTGAGATCGAGCGCGGCTCGCTTGCCGGACTGAGGGGCATTCTGGTGAGCGCGAGAAAGCAGCACCGGCTCGTTGTGTCGGTCAGCCTGCTACAACGGTCCGTAGCAGTTGAGATCAATCCCGACTGCGTGCGGCCGCTCGAGCCCCCGCGCGGCATGCCAGTGCAGGATGCTCCGGTCGCCCGGGCCGCCCGGACAGCCTGAGATTCTTTGCAGTTGTTTTGAGCCGGCGCATCGCGACCCGCATGTGCGGTCAGTGGGCGCCGTAACCAGAAACGTTTCTCCAGATCCATCGAGGGCGGGGATAAGGCCCCGGCAAAAACATGCCAATTGAAACCCCAATGGTTCGGCTTATCAGTTTCCGGCTTTCCGAGGAGGAGTACCAGGAGATGAAGCGGCTCTGCGCGGACGAAGGTTCCCGGAGCCTGTCCGATTTCGTCAGGTCCGCATTCCACAACCTGATTAACGAAAACGGCCACCTGGAGACCGTTCTTGAGCTGAAGCTGCGGAGACTGGATCAGCGGCTGGGCGAGATCCAACGCGAATTCCAGGAACTCTCGGCGCTCGTTGAGAAGACGTCGAGGAAGCCGGTCGCTCAAGCTGCCGAACAAGGCGGCCAAGCGGCCTGAAACGGCCTCCGGCGCAGGCTACGGTCGCTGCCGGGCCAGCTACCAGCATGGCCGGGCGTGGGGCGCCCGGCGCAGGTCTGGAGACCTGCCGCACCCGCTGCTGTGCCGGATGTCCGGCCCGGAGGCGATTATGAGACTGCTCGTACATGGAGGCAGAGTGCCGGGGGGAATCCCATCGGAACTGGCGGCGCAAATGGCCGCGGCGGGATGGGAGACGGAAACGCTCTCTGAATCTCGCGCGCCGCGCGGGTTCGGCCAGAGTTGGCGCTCTCTCTCCGCGCACTGCACCGCGTGGCGCCCCGATCTGCTGCTGGCGCTGGATTCCAGGGCGGTTCGCCTGTGCGCAGCAGCAGCCCTGCGTTTGGGTCTGCCGTTTGTGGCTCTTGTGGATGGCCGCGAGCAGGCTGCCCACGACGGCTGCACCGGCGCGCTGACCCGCTGGAGCTACGGACGCGCGCCGGCGGTGGTCTGCGTGAGCGAGTTCGCCAGGCGCGGAATGGCGCGGGCCGGCATACGGCCGCGTCGCATAGAGATGATTCCGGCCGGAATCGACGACGTCCTCTTCCGGCCTCTTGACCGGCATCAGATCGAGGTCGTGCGTTCGTCAATGCCGGTCCGGGCAAGCCGCTGGATTCTTACGCCCTCCCGAGCGCTCGGCAAGGCCCACATGGACGAGTTCCTTCGCGCCCTGCCGCCGGTTTTTGAGAGCGAACCCGGCGCCCACTATGCCGTCATCGGGCCGCGGGATCTTCGCAAGGAGGGCGCGCGGCTCGCCCGGAGATATGGCATCGCGGATCACGTCCACTTTCTCAGCGCGGATTCGGCCAGCCGGGTCGCGCGCATCACTGGAGCCTGCGACCTGGTTCTCGCCGCGGGTCGCCGTGCCGATGAGGATGACGCGGAATCGGATGCGGCGATTCTGGAAGCGGGCCTGTGCGGCGTTCCGGCAGTAGTCACCTCGACCGGCGAGGCCGAAGCCGTCCTGCCGGGCATAACCGGCCTGAGCGCTCCCGCCGATAACCATCAGGCAATCGCAAGTTCGATTATCTGGCTGCTCTCCGACGATTACCGCAGGCGGGAAATGGGGCTTGCAGCCCGGCGCCGGGCGCGGGAGCGCACGTGGTCCCGCGTTGCCGCGGTTTACGCGGAGCTGTTCGCGGAACTGACCGGTGCGTGGCGGCGCCGTCCGCTCGAGGACGTGTTCGCAGAGGCTACGGGAGGCCAGTCCGGTTCGGGGAAATCCTAATGGCCGGCATCTGTGGCGTCGTCCACAAGGATCTTGACTTCCGCTTCGACCGCGCCAGGCTGCGGAACATGCGCGACAGCCTGGCGTGCCGCGGCCCGGACGGCTGGACCGAGCACGTTGCCGGCCGCGTAGCGCTGGCTTCGCGGCGGTTGTGCCTGGTGGATCTGAACGCGGACCGGCGTGTACCGGCGACCTCCGCCGATGGAAGGCACGCGATCGTCTGCGACGGCACAGTCCTGAACTACCGCTCGCTGCGCTCCACGCTCGACCCCCCGCCTGGCGGGTTCCGTTCGAACACGGATTCCGAGGTGCTGCTGCACCTTTATGCCCAGCGAGGGCCGGCCATGCTGGACAGCCTGAACGGTGCCTTCGCCTTCGCTATCTGGGACAACGAGAAGGGCGAGTTGTTCCTGGCGAGGGATCGCCTCGGAATGAAGCCGCTCTGCTACGCCGTGCGGGGCGGCGCGTTCTACTTCGCGTCCGAAGAGAAGGCGCTGTTCGCCGCCGGCCTGGCCAACGAATTCGATGAATCCATCTGGCCCGAGCTGATGGTTTTCCGGTACGTGGCCGGCGAGCGGACGCCATTTCGCGGCGTATCCCGCCTGCTTCCCGGCCATTATCTGACGTGGAGGGACGGCGATTACCGGACGACGCGCTGGTGGAACCTGGGCGAGCGGACGCTGGCCCGGCGCGAGGACCTGCCCTCGCAGCCTTGCGAGTGGTTTTCGGCGACGCTCGACGACGCGGTGCGCCTGTGCCGGACAGGCGAAGTCCCGGTCGGGCTGCTTCTCTCGGCCGGCCTGGATTCAGCGGCAATCGCCGCGTGCCTCAGCGCGGAGGGCGCCGCAGGCCTGGCCAGCTTTACGGTACTGTCGGCCGAACCGGGTCACAATGATGGGGCGCAGGCGCAGGCCGTCGCCGATGCCTGCGACCTGGATTACCACGAGTTGCCGCTGGCGCCCGATGAACTGGCCGGTCTCATCGAGCCCGCAACATGGCTGGACGACGTGCCGCTCGCGCACGGCTTCGAGACGCAGTTGCTGGGCGTGGCTGAATACGCGAACAGCCGGGCGCGCATACTGCTCTCGGGAGCGGGGGGCGATGAGACGCTCGGCGGCTATATGCGCTATTGGCCGCTGAGGTGGCCGGCGCTCGCCGGCGGCGCGGGCGCGTCAAACGCTCGCGGCCTCCTGCGGCTGAACGGGCCCGTGGGGAGGCTCGCCCGCTGGCCCCGCCTGGGATCGCCCGGCGGCTTCGTCATGTTCAACGGCTGCAACGTGCTGCCGCCGGACATCGAGGCGCTCGGCTGCGAGCCCTGCCCTGAGTTCCCTTACCGTGAGCAGGTGCTTGAGGAAGCGCTCCGCGTCTACCCCGAGCAACCGGTGCGCCAGGCCCTGTACCTGGACCAGCACACCTACCTGGTCTCGGTCGTCGATCGCATTGATCGCATGACGATGGGCGCTTCCGCCGAGTGCCGGCTGCCGCTTCTCGACTACCGGCTCGTCGAGGGGTTGGCGGCGCTGCCGGGTTCCGTTTTGCTCCCTTGCCGCCGCTCGAAGGGCCTTCTCAGACAGGCTATGGGCGCGCGGTTGCCAGATGGCATCCGGTCCGGACACAAATGGGGCTCAGGCATCCCCTGGGGGCATTACCTCCGGAATGTGCCCTTCCTTCGCCGCATGGTGGAAGCTCTGCCCAATACCGGCCCGGTGCGCGGGGGGCCCTTCCGGCCGCTCCTGGTACGGCGCGTTGCGGATGCGTTCCTGAGCGGAGACGACTACTATGAGCCTCTGATTCGTCGTTTGCTCATGACTGCCGTCTGGTTCGAGAACTGCGTCCGGACGACGAACCTCCGGGGTCGCGCGGCGCGCGCGGGTGGCATTTACCTCTGAGCGCGGCCGGGCTGTCTTTCCCTTCCTACCCTCCGCCCCTAACCCCTCCGCTGCGATCAGGGTTGTGGGTGTAGACTGCCGGCTGTCGGGGCGCGCCTCCGACAGCCCACAACCCACTACCCACAACCCGGGCCGGGCGTGCCCGGCCCCTACTTCGCGTTAGCAGTCTTCAGGAACGCATCGACGTTCTTCTTGTCGATAAGCGTCGAGCCCGTATCGATGAAATTCGGCAGCGGCGAGCGCGTATCCTGCGTCCAGTCGAGCGTCAGCGACGCGAGCTTGTGATGGTGGAGCTGGTCAAGCACCCGTGTGCCGAAGAACGCCATCGTGTACGGCTTCTGGGCGATCGTGGCGAGAATCACGCCTTTCTGGATCCACTCCAGCGTGCGCGGATCGGTGTCCATCGCGACAATCGTCTTGCCGGTCACCTGTTTGCGCGTGAGCACCTCGGCGACCTCGGGGCACGCCGACGCTTCGAGACAGACGAACGCGTCCACCGCCGACCCTTTCGTGGCGATCTCCATCGTCTTGTCAAACGCACGCGCGGGTTCGCCCTTGATGTCCACCACTTCCGTGATCTTGATGCCCGGGTGGCTGCGGAATGCCTGTTCGTAACCGTGCAGCCGCTCTTTCAGGTTCTGTTGTCCGGGAATCGTGAACACCACCACGTTGCCCTTCCCGTTGAGCGCCTGCGCGACAAGCTTGGCGCCCGTCTGCCCGGCATCGTAGTTATCCGTGCCGACAAACATGAGCCGCTTGCTGGACGGCGCGTCGGAGTCTACCGTGATGACCGGAATACCCTGGGCGATGGCGGCATCGATCTCCGGCCCGAGAACGGTAGGATCGCCGACTGAGACCAGAATGCCCGACGGGTTCTTCTTCAGAATCTTCTGGAATTCTTCTTTCTGCCCTTGCGGATTGTAGGAACCCGGTGCCACCATCTCGTACTTGACCTTGTACTGCATGGCGGCGTCCTGCAACCCTTCGTGGGCAGCCTGCCAATACGGGGTCTTCGAATTAAGCGCGACGAGATAATAAACTTCGCCTGGATCGTGCTCGGATGCGCCGCAGCTCAGCAGCGGCAGGATCAGCACGCTAGCCAAAACGGACGTGAGCAATAATTTTGATCTGGACATAACTTTGGATGAGCCTCCCAGGAGACGGCTTCGCATGTGCGGCACGCGCTCGGAACAGCCCGGAATGTCAGTATAATTCAAATCGCCTCCGTTCGGCATGTTCGCAGACTGTCCTGTGTCAAACCTCGATAGAAATGTCCCCCGTAGCTCCTCGATAGAAATGTCCCCTTTTTGTGATCGCCCGGGATTCGGGGGTTGCCTTTGCAACTGCCCCCTTTCCCTTGTCTAAGCTGGTTTTTTCGG